>NZ_CAJPGY010000003.1:0-309295 GCF_905339915.1 Burkholderia sp. BCC1985 | reverse complement strand
GTGGGAGCAAAGTTGTAATGTCCGCTTCTAGCCAAGTTCAAATGTCCGCTTTTCGACCCATCGTAAGCTGATCGGCCGCTGGGAATCCAGCGCCGGAGGCTTTGATGGCTGGAACAGAACGGATCACGATGACGATGCGCGAGTTGGACCGATTCAAGGTCATCCAGGAGGTGGCGGACGGCAAGCTGAAGTCATGGCGTGCGACCGAACGGCTGGGCCTGACGACGCGGCAGATTCGGCGGCTGGTCGCCCGGCTGCGTGAGCACGGCCCGGCGGGCCTGCCTGGGCACCGGCATTCATTCCAACGCCAGGAAGCCATTTCGCACGTCGACGACGGGCACCGGTCGATAGCAACCTCACTGCAGCCCGCCTCACCTCGATCAAATCGCCACTTCCGGCGGTGCCTGACGAAACAGCCGCGTAATCCAGCACAGATATCCCAGCCCGAGCACGAACCACGCGATGCCGAGGATCAGTGCCGCCTTCTCGAGACTCACGAGCAGCCAGATATCGGACACCGCGCCGATCACCGGGAACACGAGCCCGCCGAACACCCCGATCCGGCGCTCGCCGTGATTACCCGACAGATACAGGCGAATCACGCACAGATTGACGGCCGTAAAGGCAAGGAACGCGCCGAAGTTGATGAACGACGTCGACGTGGCGACGTCCAGCTTCAGCGCGATCAGGCCGACCACGCCCGCCAGCGCGATGTTGATCGCCGGTGTCTTGAAGCGCGGGTGAATGAATCCGAAGACGCGTTTCGGCAGGATTTCGTCGCGCCCCATCGCATAGAGGAGTCGGCCGACGCTTGCTTGCGCGGAGATACCCGACGCGAATTGAGCGAGGATCAGACCCGCGAGGAATACGGTGACGAACACATCGCCGCCGATCATCTTCGCGACCTCGAACGCGGCTGAATCCGTGTCCTTGAATTCGACGCCCGGGTGCGCGAGCTGCATCGTGTACGCTGCGATCACGAAGATCGCCCCACCGATCAGCGCAATCAGCAAGATCGCACGCGGCATGTTCTTTTTCGGCTCGATCGTTTCCTCGGTCAGCGTCGACACCGCGTCGAAGCCGAGGTACGAATACGCAGCGATCGCGGCGCCCGCCATCGTCGCGCCGAACGGCACGTGCGGCTTGAAGAACGGCTCCGCCATCGCGATGCCGCCCGGCCCGGCCGCGGCCGACGCATAGTGCCAGCACAGCGCCACGAACATCACGACGATCGCGAGCTGCACGATCATCAGCACGATATTGAAGCGCGCAGCCAGTTCGATGCCGACGATGTTCAGGCCGCTCGTCAACACGATGAACGCGACGATCCAGATCCAGGTCGGCACATGTGGAAACGCGGCGTTCAGATATGCAGCGCCGATCAACCAGATCACCATCGGCAGGAAGAAATAGTCGAGCAGCGTCGCCCAGCCGATCATGAAGCCCAGGTGCGGGTTGAACGTCTTGCGCGTGTACGTATAAGCCGAACCTGCAGTCGGATAGAGCCGCGCGAGCTTGCCGTAGCTGAGCGCGGTGAACGCGATGGCAATCAGCGCAAGCAGATAGGCGAGCGCGGCCGTATCGTCGCTGGCCTTGGCGAGCACGCCGTAGGTACCGTAGACGATCAGCGGCGCCATATAGGCGAGGCCGAACAGCAGCACGGACGGCAGGCCGAGCGTGCGCTTCAGGCTCGGCGATTCATGGGATGACGACGCTTGCATGTTATCTCCTGGACCTTCGGGGCCGATGCGAATGCCTGTGTGCCTTCGGCCGACATTTCGATTGAACGGGCACGCCCGGGCGACGCATGACGCCCGCGCGATGCCGTGAATGGACTGCGAAACCGGATTATTCGCCGCGCTGACAACGCGCTTCGATCATGAACGCGCGATGTCCGTCCGACTGTTCGAGCGGCGCGAGATCAAGCGCCACGCGCGTGTCGTGCAGGTAGCTGTAGTGTTCGCGGCTCGCTTCGAGACGCGTGAGATCGAGGTTCGCCCGCACGACCGCCTCGTCCCTGCCCAGTTCGATCGCGGTCTCGCCGAACGGATCGACGAGCGCGGAAAGGCCCGCGAACGTCAGATTGTCGTCGCCGGCCCCGCAGCGGTTCACCATCACCGCGAACATCTGGTTTTCCATCGCGCGCGCCGCGATCGCGCGGCGATGCACCGGGCCGAACGGGTCCATGTTGCCGTTCGTGACGATCAGCAGATCGGCATCGAGCGCGCCGACGGCTCGCGCCGTTTCGGGAAATTCGATGTCGTAGCAGATCAGCAGGCCGACCGTCAGGCCGTTCCAGATGCACGTCGCGAAGCGGTCACCCGGCGTGAAGACACCGACATCCGATGCCCACAGATGCGTCTTGCGATAGCGCAGCACGATGTCGCCCTGCTCGTCGACAAGTACCGTGGTGTTGTAAAACCGGTTGCCGTCGCGCTCGGCGAGGCCCACGGCGACAGCGACGCCCTTTTGTCGTGCCGCGTCGCGTACCGCGGATAATCCGGGGCCATCGAGCGTCTGTGCGACTTCGGCGACATTGTCCCGGGTCGGAAAACCCGACAACGTCGTCTCGGGGAACACGATCAGTTTCGTGCCGCCTGCCACGTCGACGCGCCCGATCGTGTCGATTACCTTGCGCGTGTTGTGCGCGACGTCGCCGTCGATCAGCGAGAGTTGCGCGAGTTCTACCTGCATGAAACCGTCTCCTTCCAATAGCCTTTCATCGGCGCGTCGTCTGCCCTGCCCTTCTGATACGACGCGCGGTCGAGCGAAACAGGCCGTGTTACCCCTGCCTGTCGAAGTGAGGCCGATTATCGGGTTATTATTTTTGACCTGAAATTCCCCGCCAGGGTTACCCTCACCGGAGCACACGATGGACTTCGAATGGCGAGATCTCGCTTTTCATCGGGAGATTGGCTCGGCCATCGACGCCCTCGATGGCCCGCATTTCTGGGCACGCCTCACGCGTGTGCTCGAGCGGCATCTCGAGTTCGACAACTGGGTCGCGCTGCGTTTCGCGCGCGCCGCGCCGCCTCTCGTGCTTGCCGAGCAGGCGATGCCCGACGGCAAGATCGACCTGATGTTTCAGGACTATCTGGCCGCCCTCTATCAACTCGATCCGTTCTATCTCGCCGCGTTCGAAACGCAGGCGTCGGGCTTCTACACGCTCGCCGACGTCGCGCCGGACAATTTCCGGATGACCGAGTACTACCAGCGGTACTTCAAGAAAAACATCGTCGGCGACGAAGTGCATTTCAACGTCATGATCGATCGCGATCACACATTGGGCTTTTCGCTCGGCAAGACGAGCAAGTACGACGATCGCGAGATTGCGTTGCTCACGCTGTACACGCCCTGGGTCCTGTCGTTGATGCAGCAGCGCTTGCGCTTCGAGACGTTCGCGATCAAGGATGCGCCGCGCGTGACCGAAGGCGAAGCGCCCGACCCGCAGGCGCGCTTCGGGATGCTGACCGGAAAGAGCGGGCGCGGCGCGTTGACCACGCGCGAAATCGAAGTCGCGATGCTGTCATTGAGCGGATTTTCGTCACGCGCGATCGGGGAAAAGCTGTCGATTTCGTTCGAGACCGTGCGTGCGCACAAGAAGCACATTTACGCGAAGCTGGGTGTCGGATCGCAATCCGAATTGTTCGCGATGTTCTACGATCGGGGCAGATCCGGCGAATCTGCGTGATGCGCGTCTCGGTGTCACTGCACGAATACCGGCAGGCGCGCTGCCGCTTCAGGTTTAGCCGGTGAGCATGGAATCACGTGCATCCAGATTGAGCCGGAGATTCGTGACGGACGCGAATTCCGGCTTCCGGGATAAGTGGCATTGCCTTGCGATGCGTTTTTGAACCGGGCAATCCTGTCACGACGCGGCGACGCTCGATCGACTACGCCGACGGTGTCTGCCGTCTTGAAACCGTTCGAATCCGCGCCTTGCCCCGTTGCTGCCGGTGCCATTACACCGCCCCATCCCCGGCTCCTTTATGCCGCCCATCGACACGCCGAGTCGGCAATGCGGCGAGCCCGCGCACCGCCGCCGCGCTCTCGGCGCCATCGTCGCTGCGGCCGGTGATCTCATCCAGCGCCCGGTTGTTGGTGTACGGCCCGAACACACCGATCGACACCATCACGATCAGCATGCTGCCGCCGATCAGCACGAACACTGCGGACACCCCGGCGCGCTCGAGCAGCAGCGCGACGATGAAGCTGCTCGCGATTCCGGTCAGGCGGCCGATCGAATGCACGAAGCCGAGCGCGCGCCCGCGGATCTCGGTCGGAAACACTTCCGACTGGTACGCGGTGCCGTTGCTCGCGAGCACCGTGTTGGACAGCGTGACGAGCAGGCCGAACGCGATCACGAACGGCGCCTGCGCCGACATCGCGAACGCGGTGCCGAACAGCGCGACGCCGAACGCCGACGCGACGATCAGCCACTTGCGCTCGACGCGGTCGGCGAGCACGCCGGCAACGAACGGCGACACCGGATACGCGAACGCGATCACGAACGCATACCAGAGGCTCTTCGTGACGCTCGCGCCCTGCGCGGCCAGCAGCGTCGGCAGCCACTGGCTGAAGCCGAAGAAGCCGATGCTCAGGAATGCGTTGAATACGATCAGCATCGCCGTGCGGCCACGATGCCGCGCATCCCACATCGACGGCGCGCGCCGCGCGGCCGGCGTTGCGACAGCCGGCATCCGGACCGCGGGCAGCGGCCGGCCGGATTCCCGCTCGACCGCCTGCTCGAGCCGCCGCAGCACGGCTTCGGCGTCGGCCTCGCGGCCGGTGCTGGCAAGCCAGCGCGGCGACTCCGGCAGCCGCGACTGCAGCCACCAGACGACGACCGCGCCGCTGCCGCCGAGCAGCACGACCCAGCGCCACCCGGACACCCCGAGCGGATCGCGCGGCACCCACAGCCACGACACCAGCGCGAGCACCGGCATCGCGAGATAGCCGATCGCGAAGCACAGCGCGAACGCACGCCCGCGCACTGCTTTCGGCACCAGCTCGGTCAGGAACGCGCCGATCGTGATCAGCTCCGCACCGATGCCGCAGCCCGCGATGAAGCGGCACACCAGAATGCCGAGCGCATGCGTCTGCACGCACATCGCAAGGCTTGCCGCCGTGTAGAGCAGCAGCGCACCGGTGAACAGCGCGCGCCGTCCGATGCGGTCCGCGAGGCGCGACACGAACATCTCGCCGACAAACAGCCCGGCGAACGTCGCCGCACCGAGTGCGCCCTGGTCCGACATGCCGAGCACGCCGTGCGAGCCCGCGTGAAAGATGCCGTCGCGGATCAGCCCGGGCGGCAGGTAGGTCATCTGGAACAGGTCGTAGACCTCGAAAAAACCGCCGACGCTCAGGAACAGCACGAGCGTCCAGATGCTGGCCGTCGCGGGCAGGCGGTCGATGCGCGCGGCGATCGACGCCGCATGGGAATGGGACATGGCGATTCCTCGGTGATCCGCCCGCGCGGTCTGCGCGAAGCGGCGGACAGGGCGCCGGCGCGGGTGCGCGCGGCGCCGGCGTTCATACGGTGGCGACCGGATTGACCGGCGACCCGACGAGCCCGCGCAGGTGCAGCGGCGGCGCGGTCAGCAGGAAGCAGTTGCGCCGATGCGCGCGCAGCCAGTCGGCGAGCGGCGTCAGATGCCACAGCTCGCCGAGATGAATGCCGAGCTTGAACAGGCACAGCTCGTGCAGCGGCATCAGCGCGCCGGGCCGCTCGCGCGCCGACACATGGCGCGGGCGCTCCTCGACCGCATGGTTGTCCGCCGCGAGCGCGGCGAGCCCCGATGCGTCGATCCATTCGAGCAGGCGCGGATCGTTGCCGTCGAGCACGCAGCACACGTCCGGCGCGGCGGACTCGCCGCGCGCGTCGGCGTCGAGCAGGCGATCGGCGAAGCCCGTATGCACGCATACGATGTCGCCGCGCTCGACGACCACATCGTCCGCGCGCAGTACCGACATCCATTCCGCGTAGCCGATCTTGCGCCGCTCGTCGCCGAAGTGGCGGCGCAGGTCGACCATCACGCCGCGCCCCTGCACGCCGGTTTGCGCCATCACCTCGATGCCGAGCGCGCGCGCACCGCCGCGCGGCGCACCCGCTTCGGGCACCCGGATGTGCTCGTCCATCCGGTAGCCGTTGTAGAACACGCGGGCGCGCTCGCCGTTGCCCGCCGGATCGAACAGCGAGCCGACGTGCGACAGTGCATCCCACTGCGTCGAGAACTGCGAGTGCATGCAGAACGAATCGTCGCAAACCACATCGGTTGCGTTGGCAACCTGTTCGTCAGCCCGATAGCCGAAGTACGGCCTGTCGCCGAGCAGCGCCGGCATGATCGCCGGCGGCCGGCGCCGCGCGTTCAGGCCGCCGCCGCGCGGCACGTCGAGCGGCAGGCTCAGCGAGAACACGCGGCCTTCGCGCACCTCCGCGACGCCGCGCAGCACCGCGTCGGGTGTCAGCCAGTTCAAGCGCCCTTTCTGATCGTCAGGGCCGAAATCCCCCCAGTTCGAGCCGGGCGGCCGATGGGTCCAGCGTGGCTTCATGGTGTCTCCTCCATGCAATGTCCAGTGTGCGGCGGCCGTCGTTCGCGGCCGCCTCGCACGGCGCGCCTAGCGCGTGCGGATCACGCCCAGCCCGGCGAGCCGCTCGTATTCGCGTTCGCCGAGCAGCGGCAGCAGGATCTCGCGATTGCTCTCGCCGAGCGCGGGCGCAGGCCGGCGGAACGCGCCGGGCGTGGCCGACAGGCGCGGCGTGATGTTGTGCATCGGCAGGCTGCCGACGTCGTCGTCCGGCAGCTCGACGAGCGCCTCGCGCTCGATTACGTAGTGATCCTGAACGATCTGCGCGATGTCCTGGATCGGCCCGACCGTCACGCCTGCTTCCTCGAAGAACGCGAGATTGGCGTCGAGATCGCGCACGGCGATGAATTCGCCGACGATCGCATCGAGCGCCTCCGCGTGCTGCACGCGCTGCACGTTGGTCGCGTAGCGCGGATCGTCGATCAGGTCCGCTCGGCCGATCGCGCGGAACAGCCGCTCGGCCATCGCCTGCGTCGAGCTCGACAGGCACAGCCACTTGCCGTCGCGCGTGCGATACGCGTTGCGCGGCGCGGTGTTCGACGAGCGGCTGCCGGTGCGCGCCTTGATCTCACCGGTCATCACGTAGTTCGCTGCAGCCGGCCCGAGGATCGACAGCAGCGGCTCGAACAGCGACACGTCGATCACCTGCCCCGCCGCGCCGTGCGCGTCACGCGCATGCAGCGCGACCAGCACGGCGATCGCGCCGGACAGCCCGGCCGTCATGTCGCCGAGGAACATCGGCGGCAACACCGGCTCGCGATCGGCGAAGCCGTTGATCGCCGCGAACCCCGCATACCCTTCCGCGAGCGTGCCGAAGCCCGGCTTGTGGCGGTACGGCCCTGTCTGCCCCCAGCCGGAGATCCGCGCGACCACCAGCTCGGGACGGATCGCGAGCAGGTCGTCCGGGCCGAGCCCCATCTTTTCGGCGACGCCGGGCTTGAAGCTCTCGACGAACACGTCCGCGTCGCGCACCAGCCGGCGGACGATGTCGATCCCCTCGGGCGCGCGCAGGTCGACGCACACGCTGCGCTTGTTGCGTCCGTACACCTTCCAGTTCGTGCTGATCCCGCCCGCGCCGACCGCGCGCAGCGTATCGCCGCGCTCGCTCTCGACCTTGACGACATCCGCCCCGAAATCGGCGAGCTGCACGCTCAGCATGTTGCCCGCCATCAGGCGCGACAGATCGACGACGCGCACGCCCGCGAGCGGCCCCCGCGCGCCGGCGTCGAACGGTTTCGGATGGATCGGGCCGGTGGACGCGCGACGGCGCGCGCCGGCCGCGTGAGCGGCCTGCGGGTCGGGAACGAACATGCTGGTCTCCTGGTTGGTGGGTGTGTCGTTCGATGCGGACTTCGAAGTGCGCGCGCTCGGCCGCGCGCTGGCGCTACTCGAGCAGCTCGCCGAGTTGGTCGGCCGCGCGAAACGCCGCGCCCGCGGCGGGCAGATCGCCGCCCAGCGCACGCGTCAGCTCGGCGGCGGCCGCCTGCACGCGCGGCAGGTAGTCGGCCAGCACCTTCTTGTTGAAGCGATAGCGCGGCACGCCGAGCGAGATCGCGCCGCTCAGCACGCGTCCGACGCCGAACGCCGGGCACGCGATCGCCGCGCTTTCCGGGTCGCGCTCGGCGATCGATACCGCGTAGCCCTGCTCGGCCGTCTTCTCGTAGTCGCCGCCGCGCGTGCCGCTGAACGCGAGCAGCACGCGCCCGGCCGCGCCGACGTCGAGCGGAAAGCGGTCGCCTTCGCGCAGGTGCGTGCGCACCGAGCGCTGCGCCTGGATGCGAAACAGGCACACGCGCTGATCCCCTTCGCGCACGTAGAACGCGGCCGTCTCGCCGGTTTCCGCCGACAGCGTCGACAGGATCGGCATCACGTACTCGCGCAGCTGAAACGACTCGCGATACATCATCCCGAGCTGGAACACGGCGGGCCCCAGCACGTAGCGCCCATCCGGCAGGCGCTTGATGAAGCGGAACTGCTCGAGCGACTCGAACATCCGCAACAGCGTGCTCATGTTGAGCCCCGTTTCCTCGCTGACCTGCGCGAGCATCAGCCCGCCGGGCGCGTTGCCGAACGCCAGCAGCGCGGTCAGCGCGCGGTTGACCGCGGCCACGCCGCCCTCTGCGGGATTGCTTGTCTCCATCTTGCTCATGTCCACCTCGTGCGATGCCGGTAGAGTCGCGTCGCGGCGCCGCGGCCGGCATCTAAAAATGAAAGTTGCTTTCATTATACGCAGATCGTCGACGACAGCAACATGAATCAACACAGATTCACTCGCTCGTCATTTCTGAAAATCCCCTTTAAAACTAGGCGTTAACGATAATCTTGACGAATGCCATCATCCGCCTCAAAAATGAAAGCGACTTTCATTTTTATTGATCATCGATGGAATTCTCGTCTCAACCGGTCTGGCGCTCGCTGCTGTACGTCCCCGCCCACGTCCCCCGTTTCGTCGCTTCGGCCGCCGCGAGCGACGCCGATGCCCTGATCCTCGATCTCGAGGACAGCGTCCCGCCAGCATGCAAGGAGACCGCTCGCGACGGGCTGGCCGATGCCGTGCCGGCGCTGCGCGCGCCGGGCCGCGACGTGCTGGTGCGCGCCAACGGCCCGCTCGACCTGCTGGTGCCCGACCTGCGCGCGGCCGTCCGGGCCGGCGTGGACAGCGTCGTGCTGCCGAAGGTGCGCGGCGGCTCGCACGTCGAGGCGATCGACGAACTGCTGGCCGCGCTCGAAGAGGAAAGCGGCGCGCCGCCGGGCCGCACGCGGATCGTCGCGATCGTCGAAACGCCGCGCGCGTTCCAGGCGATGGACCGGATCGCGCAGGCGTCGCCGCGCGTCGTCGCGATGATGCTGGGCGGCGGCGACTTCGCGCTGAACTGCGAAAGCGCCGCGAGCGCCGACGTGCTGCGCGTGCCGAAGCAACTGCTGATCATTGCCGCGCGCGCCGCCGGCGTCCTGCCGCTCGGCCTCATCGGCGGCCTCGACGAGCTGCGCGATCTCGACGCGTTCGAGCGCATCGCGCGCGCGTCCGCGGAGCTCGGCTATGCGGGCGCGACCTGCATCCATCCGCTGCAGGTCGGCGCGCTCAACCGCGCGTTCCGTCCCGACGAAGACGCGGTGCGCGACGCGAATGCGGTGCTGGCCGCCTACGACGACGCGCGCGCGAACGGGCGCGGCGCGCTGCGCGTCGACGGCAGGATGGTCGACGCGCCTGGCGTCGCCCGCGCGAAGCGCGTGCTCGCGCGTCACGCGGCCGTGCAGGCGCGTGCCGACGGCGCACCCCGGTGATGCACGCGCCGTCCTGCATCGCCGTGCTTCACCCCGGCACATGCGCACGTCGCGCGTGCGTCCCGCCGCGACGCAGCCGGTTCGCCGCCCTGCCCGGATAGCGCCGCCCGCAGCACCGCCGCGCCGCTCGACCAGCGCGGCGCCGCAATCAAACAAACAACAAACCCTCGAAGGAGACAAGCCATGAGCAAGCGAATGTCCGCATTGTGCGGACTGGGCCTCGTATCGGCCGGCGCCTGCGCGCAAAGCACGATCACGCTGTACGGCGTGGCCGACGTCTATACGGAATTCCTCACCCACCAGGCCGCGCCCGGCGACAAGTCGTCGGCATCGCTCGTGCGGATGGCGTCGGGCGGCAAGAGCGGCTCGCGCTGGGGCCTGAAGGGCGTCGAGGATCTCGGCGGCGGCTGGCAGGCCGCATTCCGGCTCGAAAGCGGCATCAACCTGAACAACGGTACCGGCACCGGCGCGGGCGGCTTCGACCGCTCCGCGTGGATCGGGCTGCAGCACGAGCGCTGGGGCACGCTGCGGCTCGGCCACCAGTATTCGACGCTGTTCGACGTCATGGAGCGCTATTCGCCGACGGGCGCGTACTCGACGCTGTACGAGCCGGCCGGCGCGATCGTCGGCGTCAACTTCCGCGAGAACAACGTCGCCAAGTACCTGGCGAAGCTCGGCTCGCTGACGCTCGAAACGCACTATTCGTTCGGCGGCACGCCCGGCGCGTTCCAGTCGAATGCCGCCTACGGCGCCGGCTTCGATTATGCCGGCGCCGCGTTCTCGTTCGCCGCCGCATTCGACAACGTCAACACGCCGCAGCCTGGCGGCTTCGCGCATTTCCGCCGCTACGCCGCCGCCGCGATCGTGTCGGTCGACCGCGCGCAGCTGCTGGCCGGCGTCACGCACGGACAGAGCGGCGTCGCCACGCGGTCGGTCGTGACGAACTACACGTTCTGGTGGGCCGGCGTGCGCTACATGATCACCCCTTACCTGCAGGCGCTCGGCGCGTTCTATTACGAGGACATCCGTGCGCAGAATCCGCCGGACGCGCAGGCGAGCGCGCCGCACCCGGCCAACCCGCAGCAGGTCACGCTGCAGCTGAACTACTTGCTGTCGAAATCCGTCACGCTGTACCTCGCGGCCGGCTACGCGCGCCGCGCCGCGCTCGATTTCGACAACTACAACTACAACTTCCTCCACTACACGCTGGCCGCCGACCGCGCCGGCAGCGCGGGCGTGGCGCTCGGCCTGCGCAAGCTGTTCTGAGCCCGCCTCTCGCGCCCTTTCAGGAACCTTCGGAGTCTTCAAACCATGAACCGCCGCCACTTCCTTTCCACGCTGACCGGCGCCGCGCTCGCGCTACCACTTGGCCGTGCCCGCGCCGGCTCGCTGCCGACGGCCGCCGGCCGCCCCGATCTCGCGCAACAGCTCGCCGACTACGCGGCCGGCCTGCAGTATCGCGACCTCGACGCCGCGACGATCGAGACGATCAAGGCGCATCTGATCGACGCGCTCGGCTGCGCGATTGCCGCGCACGACGAACGCCCGGTGCAGATCGCGCGCGACGCGGCGCTCGCGTCGCCGGGCGGCGTGTCGACGATCGTCGGCACGAACCGACGCACGAGCCCCGATCTCGCCGCGTTCGCGACCGGCACCGCGCTGCGCTACTACGATTTCAACGACGCGTACGCCGGCAAGGAAACCGGCCATCCGAGCGACAACATGTCCGCGTGCCTCGCCGTCGCCGAAGCGCAGCATGCGAGCGGCCGCGACCTGATCCTGTCGATCGCGATCGCGTACGAGATCGCGTGCCGGCTGATGGATGCCGCCGCGATCAGCCCGCGCGGCTGGGACCACACGTGCTACAGCCTGCCCGCCGTCGCGCTCGCCGCCGGCAAGCTGATGCGCATGCCCGCGCCGCAACTGGTGCAGGCGGTCAACCTGTCGATCAACAGCCATCTCGCGCTGAACCAGACGCGCGTCCAGCAGCTGTCGAACTGGAAGGCGCTCGCCGATGCGGACGCGGCGCGCAACGCGGTGTTCTCGACGCAGCTCGCGCGCGCCGGGCTGACCGGCCCCGCGCCGATCTTCGAAGGCATGGCCGGGTTCTTTCCGCAGGTGTCCGGGCCGTTCGCCGTCGACACGCGCGAATTCGGCGGGCGCGACGGCGCGTTCCGGATCGGCAAGTGCTTCGTGAAGTTCTATCCCGCGCAAGGACTCACCCAAACCGCGATTCCGGCCGCGCTCGACGTCGCCGCGCAGGTCGGCGACCTGCGCCGCATCCGACGCATCGAGATCCACACCACCGCGGTCGGCTACGTGACCGCCGGCCGCGACCGCGAAAAATGGGCGCCGTCGACCCACGAGACCGCCGATCACAGCCTGCCGTACATCGTCGCGCGCGCGATGCTCGACGGTGACATCACGACCGAGAGCTACCGGCACGACGCGCTGCACGATCCGGCGCTGCGCGCGCTGATCGAGCGGGTCACGGTGCAGGAGGACCCGGCGCTGACCGCCCGCTATCCGGCGCAGGCGCCGAACCGGGTGATGGCCGTGTGCGAAGACGGCACGACCTGCGCGAAGCAGGTGGACGAGCTGCCCGGCTCGCCGACGCGGCCGATGCGGCGCGACGACTACGAGGCAAAGTTTACGAAGAACTGCCGGCGGCACTGGAGGCCGATGCAGATCCGCGCGGCGCTCGATTACCTGTGGCGGCTCGACGAGCAGCCCGACGTCGCGACGCTGCCGCCGCTGCTCGTCGTCGGCTGACCCGCGTGAACGAACCCTAAGCCTCCGCCGCGACGCCATGCCGCTCGAGCGCTTCCGCGACCTCGACGACGCGACCGCGCAGCCACGCGTGCGCGTCCTGCCGAGCCTTTACCTGCAGCAGACGCGCGGCGCGAGCGCGCTGCGTGCCGGCTTCGAGCTGTTTCCGCTGAGATGGAAGCCGACGGAAACCTTCGAGACGGGCATCCTGAAGACACTCGACCGGTACCTGTAGACGTTCGGACAGCATTCGGCATCGGCCGCGGGCAGGGTCAGGCGCGGCCGCGCGGCGACGTCGCGTGCCGGCGTCGCCGCAATGCAGAAACTTAATACGGATTCCGATCGACCCATCAAGGCAACGACAAACCATCAATTGCTATTGTCGTTCGCTTCGAAATGTAGCTGCGATCGAGCTCCCCGACCGAGCGGCAACCGATGAGGGCGAGCGTCCGGTCTGTTTCCCGTTTGATCATCTCGATGACGTCGCTCACGCCGATTTCCCCTCTGGCTGCCAACCCGTATAACGTGGCGCGCCCGAGCATCACGGCATGTGCCCCCAAGGCGATCGCCTTGACGACGTCAGCTCCTGTCCGTATCCCACTGTCGAGAATGACAGTCGTTCCCGAGGTGCGCTCGACAATATCCGGCAGCACATCGGCTGTCGCGGGCAGGTCGGCGAGCTGCCGGCCGCCGTGGTTCGAAACGATCACGCCGTCCGCGCCGAGCTCGACGCACCGCGCGGCATCGTCGGCCGTCACGATGCCCTTGACCAGGAGTTTGCCAGGCCATTCGTCCCGCAAACGGCGCAGGTCGTCCCAACTGAAGCTCGCATCCATCTGTCTGCGAAGAATCGCTGCCTGGGAAGCCGTGTCCGATGCATCGTCCGTAGCGAAATTTCTCAACTCCGGCATGCCGTGCATCAGATAGGACCAAAGCCAACGCGGGTGCGACAGTCCATCGACGGCCGCGCGCGCACTTGCCTTGAACGGCATGGCAAAGCCGTTGCGAAGATCGCGTTGGCGAAAACCGTTGACCGCCACATCGGTGGTGAGGATCAAGGTCGAATAGCGAGCCGCACGGGCACGATTGACCAGGCTCTTCGCGAGGTTGCGATGAACCACATACAGTTGAAACCACAGTTCTCCGTCGGATCCTTTTGCCACCTCTTCGATGGACATGTTGGAAGCCGTCGATAGCGCGAAGGGAATACCGGCCTTGGCCGCCGCACGCGCAAGTGCGAGGTCGCCCTTGGGCCAGAATGCGCTATTCAGGCCCGTGGGTGCGATCACCAGCGGTGATGGAATCCGCTGGCCTAAAAGTTCCACCGACTGCTCTCGCATGCTGACATCCGACAGCCGGCGCGGCAACAACTGCAATTTATCGAACGCCGAACGGTTGTGCCTCAGTCCCGATTCATCGTCCGCCGCGCCTTCCAGATAGTCGAACACCATTCGTGGCAGCCGCCGTCTGGCTTCGTCACGATAGTCGCTGACGGAGAAAATGCCGGGAAATCCTGTTGTCATGATTTGCGTACTGTCGGAGTAGATCGTGATGCGAAGAACACGAGGCGCGCTGGAGTCCGGATTCGCGCGCCTCTGTCAAGCTGGAGCCTGAGGTCAGGCGCGATTGACGGGCGGAACATGACGACGCACGATCATCAGGCAGATAAAGACCATCGACATCGCCCCACCAAGCATGCCCAGGTACGCGGACGCTCCCCCCTGCGTGATCACGAATGCCCCGGCGAACGCGCTGAGGATCGCTCCGAGCCGCCCGAATGCAAGCGCGGATGCGGTCCCGGTCGCGCGTATCTCGGTCGGGTAGACGTAGGCGCAAAGGGCATACATCGTCGACTGAACTGCATTCACGAAGAGGCCGTGCAAACCAATTCCGAACACGAGCAACGTCGTGTGGGCAGAGACGTCGATACCGCGCAGGAAAAGCGCGCTCGCGGATGCCATCAGGCAGCACACGAGCAAAGGCCAGCGTGACCCGAACCGGCCGATTGCCACTGCACAACCCAGAGCGCCGATGACGCCACCCAGGTTGTAGGCGGTCAGGCCCGAACCTGCCACCGAAGGGCTGAGCCCCTCGCCTGCAAGCATCGTCGGCAGCCAGCTGAATGCGCTGTAGACCGCGATCAGGTTCATGAAGAAAGCGATCCAGATTGCAATCGTGTCACGGCCTTGATCGTCCGCGAACAGAGCACGAAAGCCCGGACGCTGTACCGCTTTCTGTTCCTTCTGATCGGCGAACACGGCGTCCGGCTGAATCGAGCGGGACATGCGGGTCAGCAGGTGACGCAGTTCGTTCCAGCGTTCGTCATGGCGGACAAGATAACGGGGCGATTCCGGCATGGCGAGATACAGCAGGAACGCCAGTGCCACGGGAAGCGTGCCGCCGATGAGAAAGAGCCCACGCCAGCCATAGTGAGGAAGCACGACGCCCGCGAACAGTCCCGCAAGCATGCCCCCCAGCGGTACGCACACGATGGTTGCGGTGACTGCGAGCGTCCGCCGGCGAGCCGGCGTAAATTCCGCCGTCATGGTCGTCGCGCTTGGCAGCGCACCACCGATACCCAGTCCCGCGAAGAAGCGCAGGATTGCAATGGTCACGACGTCCGGCGATAGCGCGATCGAACTCGTCGCCAGGCCAAATACCAGCACGCTTCCAATAATGGCCCAGCGCCGACCGAACCTGTCCGCGAAAAGGCCGGCGAACGCGCTACCGATACCCATGCCTACGAGGCCGGCAGCAACGGCGGGCGCAAATGCGTTGCGCGTAATGCCCCATTCCTTGATCAAGCTGGGAATGGCGAACCCGATGAGTTGCCCATCGAAGCCATCCATCACGATCGCGAACGCGGCGAGAAAGACGACCATTCGCTGAAACGCCGAGAACGGTCCGTCATCAAGGGTGCGGCCTATGTCGACGATCGGCAGACCAGGATTACGATCGTTCATTCCGCACCCCCGACCAGAGCAGTGAAGCCTGAATCGCAGGCCTGGGTAATCCGTTCTCCGACGTGATGGCCCGACTCGAACTGGGTGCGATCGAGCGACCACTCAAAATTGACAATAGGCATTGCAGTCTCCTTAAGCCGATCGCTCGTTGTTCCACGAGCGAAGGCTACTCACCGGTACAGGGTTGTTGTTTTGTTCGCGCCCACGATCCAGCGGCCCGTCTCGTCCGTCGCGAACAAGACGCGCCCCGACCGTGGCAACCATCAGAACGGATAGTGACGAGGCGTCGTTTGCACGGTGATCCAGCGCAAATCGGTAAATTCCGCGATTCCCGCCTTGCCGCCGAAGTGCCCGAAACCACTGGACTTCATCCCGCCAAACGGCATTTGCGCCTCGTCGTGAACCGTCGGCCCATTGACGTGGCAAAGCCCGGACTCGATACGCTTCGCTACCGTCAACGCACGCGCGACGTCACGGCTGAAGACTGCCGCCGACAGACCATATTCGTTGTCGTTCGCGCATGCGATGGCCGCTTCGTCTCCCTCGACCCGGACGATCGCCTTGACCGGCCCGAACGACTCCTCCCGGTAGATATGCATGCCGGCCGTGACGTGATCGAGCAGCGTGGCCGGCATGAGCGTGGTCTCGGATTTTCCTCCGCAGACCAACGTCGCACCTTTCGCCAGCGCGTCGTCGATCAGGTCGTTGCACTTCCTCACGGTCGCCATGTCTACAACGGAGCCGAGTACGGCCGGGCCCTTTCTCGGATCGCCAAGCGGCAGGCTCTTCGCCTTTTCGGCCAGGCGCGCGACGAATTCGTCGGCGATGTTCGCGTCGACGACGATGCGTTCGGTGGACATGCAGATCTGACCGGAATTGGCGAACGCCCCGAATGCCGCGCCTTGAACCGCAGCGTCGATATCGGCATCGTGAAGAACAAGAAACGGAGCCTTTCCGCCGAGCTCAAGTACCGAGGGCTTCAGATACTTCGCGCACTGGGTGGCGATGATGCGGCCGACTCGGGTCGAGCCCGTGAAGTTCACCCGTCTGACCGCGGGCTCGGCTATGAGCGCTTCGACAATGGCGCCGGCATTCGCCGGCGCATTCGTGACGAAGTTCACGACGCCGCGCGGCAGCCCGGCGTCCTGCAACGCCTCGATGATGAGGCCGTGGGTCGCGGGGCAAATTTCCGAACCCTTGAGCACGACGGTATTGCCGCAAGCCAGCGGCAGCGCGATGGCACGCACGCCGAGGATGACGGGCGCGTTCCACGGTGCGATCCCGAGCACGACGCCGGCGGCCTGCCGAACCCCGAGCGCGAGATTGCCGGGCACGTCCGACGGAATCACTTCGCCCGAAATCTGCGTGATCATCGCAGCAGCTTCGCGCAATCCGTCGGCCGCAAGCTTGACGTTGAAATCGGCCCACAGGCGGGACGCGCCCGTTTCGGTCGCCATTGCCAGCGCGAAAGCGTCGCGCTTTTCTTCGAGCGCATCTGCGGCTCGATTCAGCAATGCGCGTCGCTCGCCGGGCCCCATCGCCGACCAAGCGGGAAAAGCGGCGGCAGCAGCGTGCACCGCGGCCTGTGCATCGGCGACGGTCGCGGCGGGTGCGGTCGATGCAACCGTGCCATCGAGCGGATTGCGGCGCTCGAATGTCGCCCCATCGCGCGCCATCGTGCGCTCGCCGTTGATCAACATCGATACCTGATTCATAGCCGTCTCCTGGAATATGTTTGAAAAGCCAGCCTGTCGAACCACCGACTCGCGGTCAGGCCACGACAATTTCTACAAGGCGCGTTTTGCCCGAAGACAAAGCGTCTTCCAGCGCGGACTTCAGCGACGGCGCGTCGCTCACTCGCACCCCTTCGCAACCCATGCTGTTGGCCAGAGAAACGAAATCCAGCCCCGCGAGGTCGGTGCCCTGTACCGGATCCGACGCGGAGAAGCCGAAGACGGGCGCAAATTCCTGCAAGGCGGCGTAGCGGGCGTTATTCAGGATGACAAAGGTGATCGGGAGATCGAGTTGGACCGCGCTATAGATCGCCTGCGGCGAATACATCGTCGAGCCGTCACCGATGAGGCCGATCACGCGGCGGCCGGGTTTGCCCAACGCCACGCCCACCGCGGCGGGCATGCCGTAGCCCAGACCGCCGCTTGCCATCGTGTAAAACGTCTGACTGCGCGTGAACGGCAGATAACGCTGCATGACGGGCCGCGAACTTGGCGCCTCCTCGACCACGATATCCGCTGCGTCGCGCACCTCGGAGAGCGTCTGCAACGCATACGCGACCGACATGACCGCCGTGGGCTCGGCTCGCTCGACGACCTCGCGAGGCGCCGGCAACGGCCGGCCGCGCGGCGCCGGACGGGCGAGCAGGTCCGCCAGCCCCAGGCGAACGTTCGCCACCACCGACGTGCCGACCGGGGTCCACGCCGCGGTAGCCGGATCGTCGATCAGCTGGTACAACGCCGCGCCATCAGGCACATGCGGCCCACTGCCTTCGACGTGATACGCAAAAGCCGGCGCCCCGACGACGAAGATCAGGTCATGCCCATCCAGAATCCGAACGATTTTTTCGCGCATCGCCGGAAGGAATCCGGCGAAAAGTCGGTGATCTTCAGGGAAGCTGCAGCGTGACGACATCGGCGCGACATAAACCCGCGCATTGTGGCGCTCGGCGAGCTGGATGGCCTCGCTCCAGGCATCGGCACGATCGAGTTCCGCGCCGACGACGATGGCCGGCCGTTTGCAGTTGTCCAGCGCGTCACCGATCTCCGCGATCGATGCCGGATCGGGGCGGAACCGGGTGCTGACCCGTGTCGCCTCGACGAGGTCGGCCGGCTGATCCCAGTCGTCGACCGGAATGGAAACGAACACCGGGCCACGCGGCTCCTGCATCGCCACGTGGTAAGCACGGGCGAGCGCAAGCGGAACATCCGCGGCACGAGCCGGTTCGATGCTCCACTTCACATAGGGCCGCGGCAACTCGGTTGCTTGCGATGCCGACAGAAACGGATCGAACGGCAGAATTGAACGGGCCTGCTGGCCGGCAGTAATGATCAGCGGCGTCCGGTTCCTGAAAGCCGTGAATATGTTGCCCATCGCGTTGCCAACACCGGCCGCCGAATGCAGATTGACCAGAGCGGCATTGCCGGTCGCCTGGGCATATCCATCCGCCATACCGACGACGACGGCTTCCTGCAATCCCAGCACGTACCGGAAGTCCTCCGGGAAGTCGCGGAACATGGGCAGCTCGGTCGAGCCGGGATTGGCAAACACCGACGTCATTCCGAGGCGCCGCATCAAGTCCACGACGGCATCGCGAACGGTCGGCTGCCCACTTGTGTTTCGTTGCATCTCGAGTCCTCTGCGGTTCGCCACTCAGGCTGGCGGTGATTGGATGAGCCGCAGTATGGGATTCGATGCATTGTTTGAAAATTGCCAAAATTGCTCAAAGTCATTACGTTCAGGCATGGGTCCATCGGGCTGCCGGATGCGTCCATTCCGCCCGGAAGCCTTGCGGGTCAAGGCCGTACGCCGTCATCGCCGGCTCTGCGGCAGCCGCGGTGAGCGGCCATGGCGATCCCGTTCAGGGAAGACACCTAGTACCGGACAACTCGGGATCTTGTGCGATTCCTTTAGCCCCTTTCAACGGCCGAGCGGCCGTCGCGGCTGAAACAAGCGGCAGCGTGACGCTGATCGACGCGGCCATGACAACTGCGCCGGCGCACGCTCGCGTGTCCCGCGCCGGCTTCACCCGGGCGGCCCGCCTACGTGTCGGTCCAGGCGCCGGTGCCCTGCCGATACTGGATCACGTCGCTGTTGAACCGCACCTGCAGGTTGCCGTCCGGCAACTGCAGCCAGGTCGTCATGTCGAGGCCCTGCATCAGCCCTGCGAAGAAATCCCGCAACTGTTGAGACTGGCTGGCCTGCCAGACGTCGATGCGCCCGAGGCACGCACGCAGGTTGCCGCTCGGCTGCATGATCGTGCCGACCTGTCCGGCCACGTTCGACGCCGGATCGTAGACCGGCGTGCCGTCGCCGCTGACGATCGACAGATGGATCCCGCGCACTGACGTCGGCTGGCCCGGCGTCTGTTCGACGAGCGCGATGCAGCTCGTCATCGCGCCGAAATCGATTTGCGTCGCATCTCCCCAGATGCGCTCGCCAACCGCCAGCGGCGCGGGACCTTGTACGTTTTGAATGAGGTAGGGCATGAGTTCCTCGCATGACTGATGGGACTGCCGGTGGCGAGGCCGCGACGTGCCCGACAAACGGCCGTGTGCCGGTCTCGCCTCTCACATCCCGCATCCGGCCTGACGGCCCGCCGGGTCGTGTCGATTGATTCTTTGTCGCGGCGCGCGCGGAAGTCAATCGACCTGCGTTCACGGGCACGATTGCCCGGGACGTTCGTCATCACACCAGGCACCGCGCCGCACGCGAATGATTGCGCACGCATCGATTCGATCCAGGTCGTCTCACTCGGCGCCGTCATCGACGCCACCGTCCCGGCCTGCGGCCGCGCGTGCGCAACAGGAAGGGCCTTCCCGCGGGCAATTGGGCCACGCCCAGCCCAAGGACTCGATCGTCTGATGGGAAAGTCGCCTGATCGACGATCCCGAATCAGCTACCACATATCGACGAAAATATAATTTAGTTTGCCGAATCATTTGCGTGACAGAAATACGACTGCCTATCACGCAATTAGCGAGATTCAATTGGCTCACCCCACGTCGGAAAGATTAAATTTCGTCGGCATTTCCCCCCTCAGCCAAGGAATCTCATCGATATGTCACACACCGCGAATCGCTTTTTGCAAAGCATGATTGCCGCGGCCTGCGTCGCACTGGCCTCTTCGTCTCATGCCGCTGAACTGACGCGCGACAACGGCTCGCCCGTCGGCGACAACCAGAATTCGCAGACGGCCGGACCGAACGGGCCGGTGCTTCTGCAGGACTCGCATCTCATCGAGAAACTCCAGCGCTTCGATCGCGAACGCATCCCCGAGCGTGTCGTGCATGCGCGCGGCACCGGCGCGTTCGGCGAATTCGTGCCGAGTGCCGACATCAGCGACCTGACGACGGCCAAGGTCTTCACGCCCGGCACGAAGACGCCGGTGTTCGTCCGCTTCTCGACCGTGATGGGTTATCGCGGCTCGCCCGAGCAGGCGCGCGATCCGCGCGGTTTCGCCGTGAAGTTCTATACGGAACAAGGCAACTGGGATCTGGTCGGGATCAACCTGCCGATCTTCTTCATCCGCGATGCAATCAAGTTCCCCGACTTCGTTCATGCGAACAAGCCGAGCGCCGTCACCGGCGTGCAGGACGCGAACCTCGCGTTCGATTTCTTCGCGCACGCGCCGGAGGCGACCAGCATGCTGACGCGGCTGTACTCGATCGAAGGCATGCCCGATTCGTACCGGCACATGGACGGCTATGGCGTGCACGCATTCAAGTTCGTCAACGCCGACGGCAAGTTCACGTACGTGAAGTTCCACTGGAAGAGCGAGCAAGGGATGCACGGGCTGCGTCCGAAGGACATTCCGGGTTCGATCGGCGCCGACTGGAACCTGATGACGAACGATCTGTATGGCGCACTGAAGGCCGGCGACGCGCCGAAGTGGGACCTCTACATTCAGGTGCTGAAGCCGTCCGAGCTCGACGCGTTCGACTTCAACCCGCTCGACGATACGAAGGTGTGGGCCGGCGTTGCGGAGCGCAAGATCGGCACGCTGACGCTGAGCCGCGTACCGGACAACTACTTCGAGTCGACCGAGGAATCCGCCTTTGCACCGTCGCGGATGGTGCCGGGCATCGAGCCGTCGGAAGACCGGATGCTGCAGGGCCGGATGTTCTCGTACGCCGATACGCAGATGTACCGCCTCGGCGCGAACTTCAATCAGTTGCCGATCAACCGTCCGCGCGTGGCCGTCACGAACAACAACCAGGACGGCGCGATGAACTTCGGCGACCGCAAGGGTGAAGTTAACTACGAGCCGTCGACGCTGAACGAACTCGCGCAGAACCCGCGCTACAAGTCGGTCCAGACGCCGCTTGCCGGCACGACGCAGCAGGCCGCGATCCGCAAGACGCTGAACTTCCGGCAAGCGGGCGAGTATTACCGCATGCTGCCCGCGCAAGAACGGCAGGACCTCGTGACCGCGCTGTCGGGCGACCTGAACCACGTGACGAACGACGCCAACAAGTACGCGATGCTGTCGTACTTCTACAAGGCCGATGCGGACTACGGTAGCCGCCTTGCACGTGCCACGCACGCCGACCTGTCGCGCGTGAAATCGCTCGCCGACAAGCTCGTCGAGAACTGATCGGGCAATCTCGCGAAGGCTGCTCGTGCGGCCTTCGCGTCCCGACCAATCGTCCGATTGCGCCGCGCGGCCACGCGCGGCGCACAATGCCGATGAAGAACCGACTCCGAACCGCCCTCTTCCGCACCCTCGCGATCGCGGGTGCCGTCGCGTTCGCCGCCTGCGCGCAGATTGCGCCGCCCGCGACCGTTCCCCACCCCGACGCACACGCCGACCTGCGCCGCTACGACGATGCATGGTTTACCGCCGCCCGCCTCGGCCGCATCGACATCCTGCAGGCGCTCGTCGACGCGCATTATCCGATCGACGCGACGACGCGCGAAGGCTACACGGCGGTCATCCTCGCCGCCTATCGCGACCAGCCCGCGACGCTCGACTATCTGCTGCGCAACGGCGCGGACCCGTGTCTCGGCGACCGTCACGGCAACACGGCGCTGATGGGCGCGCTGTTCAAGGGCGAGACTGCGATCGCGAAGCGGCTCGCCGATACGCACTGCCCGATCGACCAGGCCAATCACGCCGGCGAAACGGCGCTGTCGTTCGCCGCGCTGTTCGGCCGCCTCGACATGCTGCCGGTGCTCGTCGCCCGTGGCGCGAACCCGGATCACGTCGATGCGCTCGGCCGCACCGCACTGCAGAACGCCATCCTGCAAGGCAACGACGCCGCGGTTGCGGCGCTCGAAAAGGTGGGCGCGACGCCGAATGCCGATGTGACGTTGCGAGCGAGGCCGTGACCGCTCGAGCTTGCCCTCGAGGTTGACCGCCTGTCCATCGTCATGCGACACGAGATCACGAAGGCACGCGCTCCCAGCCTTAACACCGGAGCCGGGTTGCCGCCGAACGTCGCGCCTCGCGCCCTTCCCGCCGGCTCTCACGCGCGCTGGCACAGCCATCCGGAAGCCGCCATCGTCTCGACATTGCTCACGTTCGTCATGCTGATTTCGAACAGATCGCGGCCGGGCATCACCGGTATCTGCACCGTCATCCCGCAGCGGTCGTCGGCCAGCGGCTTCAACAACTGGTAGTTGAAGTGGGCGCCGCCGCTGGTGCTGTAAGCGAACAGGACATAGCCCGGCAACGCGTCGAGGCTGCCGAGCGACACCCGCAGCTTGCCGCCCGAGAACACCGACTGCGCCGATTCGTTGATCACGTTCCACGACGTGTTCACACGTGCCTGCCAGGCGGCGTCGAGCCGCGGCAGCACCGGCAGTTGCTGCGCATACGGCGTGACGCGGAACACATAGCCCGAGCCGTCGACGACACGCTTGGTCAGATACCGGTTGCTCACCGCGTTGCCCGCGTCGTCCGTGCCCGGCAGGATATCGAACCGGTACGACACGGTATCGCCGTCGCTCCACCACCAGCCGTCGCTGCGATACACGTACGGCGCGCTGCTCGGGCCGGCGTCCATCCACGCCGTGCCGTTCCATTGCGTCAACGCCAGGCTGCCGTCCGCGTTCACGACGACCTGCATCGGCGCCGATTCGTTGCCGTAGACGCCGCCGACCGCGGAAACGTCCGGCGACGCAGCCGCCGGCGGTGCAGCGACATTCACCTTCGCGGGGGCCCCGGCGATGCTGCCGTCTTCCTGCAACGCCTGCAGCAGGATCGCGGGCGCGATGCCGGCCGCGTCATAGCCGGTGCTGCCGGTGATCATCAGCGCCATTTGCGCCGCCGGCAGCACGTAGAAATGGCTTGAAAAGAACTGCGTGCCGCCGCTCTTGTACGCGCCGGCGGCGCCGGCCGCGCGCAGGACCGGATCGTCGACGTCGTCCCAGCCGAGACCATAGGCATACGAGTAACCGAGCCGGGTCGACTTGATCTGCCACCGGTCGGTCTGGTCCGTCAGCATGTCGGCGATTCCGGCCGCCGACGCGATGCGCCGCCCCTGGAACACGCCGTTGCCGATGAACAGTTGCGCGAGGTTCATCATGTCGAGCGGCGTCGTCGACAGGCCGCCGGTGGCGTACGGATTCGCGAATTCCTGCCCGTACTGGTTGCCGTTCGCGTACGCCAGCGCGAACTGGCCGCTCGTCGGCACGCTGGTCAGGAAGCCGGAATTCGTCATGTTCAGCGGCGCGAGAATGTCGCGCTGAACGAAATCGGCGAAGCTCAGCCCGGTGACTGCCGCGACCACCAGCTCGAAGATCGTGAAGCCGTCGTTGCAGTACACCGCGAACTGGCCCGGCGGATGATTCAGGTGTTCGTTGGCGAGCACCTTTTGCGCGGTCGCCGCATAGCCCGGAATCGGCGCATACGAGAACATGTCGTCGACGTTCTGGCCGGGCAGCCCGGACGAATGCGACAGCAGATGACGCGACGTGATCTGCGCATACTGCGGCGACAGCATGGTGAACGACGGCACGTACCGGACGATCGGCGCGTCGAGGTCGATCAGCCCGCGATCCTGCAGGATCACGCCGGCCAGCGCCGCGATCACTTTGGATACCGAACCGATGTTGTAGCGCGTCGTCGGCGTGGCGGCGACCGCCGGGTTGATCGACGCATTCCCGAACGCCTGCGCCCACACGACCTGATTGCCCTTGAGCAACGCGACCGAGATGCCCGCGAGGTTCCGCGGATGGGCATCGAGCGCGGCCTGGATCGTTTGCCGCCCCGCCGCGATGGTCGCGTCGTAGGTCGACCGCTGAATCGTGTCCGCGCCGCCGCACCCGGGCAGCATCGCGGACAACAACCCCGCGCCCGCGTATTCGAGGAATTGCCGGCGGCCGGCGCTGGATGGCGCCGCATCGTGGCGCCGGTCGTGTGGATCGCGTGTGTGAGCCATATCGCCTTCTCAGGAAACCTGCTGTGCGGCACGCCGCGCATCGCGCGTCGTCAGGGAACTGCCGTCGGGACTCCAGCCGGGCGGCCGGATCAGATACTGGATCGCGGTGTGCAGGCTGTCCGCCTTCGCGAGGTCGCGCGCGATATTGCGCCACTCGTAGAACGCGATCCTGAACGGATTGTCGGTGCCGATGCTCGACGTCAGCCCGTAGTGCGGCGTGAATCGCTCGGGCGTGTACGAGCGGAACAGCCGATCCCAGATCATCGTGGTGCCGGCGTAGTTGGTATCCAGATAGTCGAAATCGCTGCCGTGATGGACGCGATGCTGCGACGGCGTGTTCAGCACCGCCTCGAACCAGCGCGGCATCTTGCCGATCGCTTCGGTGTGGATCCAGAACTGGTAGATCAGGCTCACCGACTGCATGAACAGGATCATCTTCGGATGGAACCCGACCCACGGCATCCACGCCCAGAACAGGAACGATCCGGTGATCGTGCCCGTCCACGTCTGGCGCAGCGATACCGACAGGTTGTATTGTTCCGACGAATGGTGGACCGAATGCGATGCCCAGAACCAGCGCATCTCGTGACTCAGGCGGTGGAACCAGTAGTAGCTGAAATCGTCCGCGAAGAAGCACAGCACCCACGCCCACCAGACGTTCGTCGGGATCGTGAAGAGCCGGTGCGCGTACACCCAGCTCAGCACCGCGAGCACCAGCCCGCCGGTCAGCACGCTGGCGACGAATGCGCCGGCCGCGAGCGCGAGGTTCGCCAGCGTGTCGCGGGTCCGGTACAGCGACCGGCCGAGCACCGCCGCGAGTGCGATTTCCACGGCGATCAGCACCGCGAAGGCCGGGAACGCGGCCACCATGATATTGGGCAGATTGTCCATCACCGTTGCGCTCCAGGCAGGCGGGCGGCGAGGCCGCGCCATGACCGTTCAAGGATTCGACCGCGAGAGGCCGGTCGGCTCATGCGCAAGGCGAGCGCGATTCAGGGTGCAGGCACGGCACCCTGTCGCGTTGCTTTCAGAAAGGACGACGCCTGGAACAGGATCGGCCGCACTGCGACCGATCCTGTTCCGCGGCATCAGGCCGTGCCGGCGCCGCGCCGATTCGATCGGACGTGCGGCCCGAACCGTGGGTTGGTCTCCCCGGCTGTCCTGCCTTCTTCGCTACCCCGCGCGACTGTTTTTTTACGATTGCCAGCAGGTGCGAAGGTACTGCACCCGTTTCGTTTGGGAAATACCGCAGATGCAGTAGTGCCGTCGCCGCTGCACCGGCCGCGCCGGCTGCCATCGCGAACGCGTCGCATTCGCGTGCGGGTGCCGAGCGGGCGCGGTGCGATGACATCGCGGCGCCGTCACGCCGACGCGTCGATCAAGGTCTGCATTTCCTGCGGGTCGAGCGGCTTGTGCATCACGCTGAAGCCGCTCGACGAAGCGGCATGGATGCCCTCGGGCGACGTATCGCCGGTAATGATGATGGCCGGAATCTCGCGTTCGATGACGCGGAACACCCGGTGGACGACGTCGGCGCCGGTCACGTGCCCCGCCAGCCTGAAGTCCGTCACGATCATGTCCAGTTCGGCGCGCCGCGGCGCGGCAAGCTCGATCGCACGCTCCAGCGATGGCGCGGCGATCACGGTGTGCCCCCAGGTCTGAAGCAGCGTCTGCATGCCGGCCAGCACGTCGCGATCGTCGTCGACGACGAGGATGGTCTTGCGCGCCTGTCCGCGCCCTGTGTCCGCACGCTCGCCCGGCGGGTGCGCGCCGGTGGCGCGCGACGGGGCATGGTCGGCCATGGCCAGCCGCACCGAGAACAGCGAGCCGCGGCCCGCGGTCGAACGCACCTGCACGCTCGCATTGATCAGCGCCGCCGTGCGCTGCACGATGGCGAGCCCGAGGCCCAGCCCCTGCTCGCGGTCCCGCGCCGCGTTGCCGATCTGGTAGAACTCCCGAAAGATGTGCGGCAGTTGATCGCCCGCGATGCCGATGCCGGTATCGAAGACCTGGATCTCGACGTCGGTGCCGCGACGCCGGCAGGCCAGCAGGATGCCGCCGCGCTGCGTATAGCGCACGGCATTCGACAGCAGGTTCGACAGGATCGTGTGCAGCAGCACCGCATCGGTTTCCAGCCAGATCGCGGTCGGCCGGATCCTGAGCGTCAACCCCTTGGCCAGCGCGGCCTGACGAAACTGGCTGTCGAGCGCGTCGAGCGCCTGCTGCAGCGCGAAGCGGCGCGGCTCGACATCGATCACGCCCGCGTCGAGCCGGGAAATGTCCAGCAACACGTTCAGCAATTGCGACATGCCTTTCAACGCGGTGCGGAGCCGTTCGGCGATGTCGTCGAGAGCGGTTCCGTCGACGCTCGGCGCGCGCGCCATCGCCCGCAGCGTCGCGATGTAGAGGCCGACCGCATGCGTCGGCTGACGCAGGTCGTGGCTGGCGGCGGCCAGGAATTGCGATTTGCTTCGATTGGCGAGTTCGGCGCGCTCCTTCTCCTGCGTCAGTTGCCGGATCAGGTCGACGTTCTCGAAGCGCAGCGACACGGCATCGCGCACGGTACGCTGCAGCGTCCGGCTGAAGGCGAGATTGACCGCGAGCAGGAACAGCGACAGGAAGCCCAGCACCGAAAACAGCGCGCTGCCGTACGCGAACGACCGGATCGCGAACGGCAGCACCGTGGGCAACGCATAAGCCACGTAGGTCGGCCACCACGACGAGAGCGACGCCACCGAGCCGCCGGTCATGCCGGCCAGCACGATGCAGATCAGCGCGGTCACGATCGTGTTGTCCGGCGAAAAGAACAGCACGCCCATGGCGCCCCACAGGCAGCCGGACACGCCCGCGAACACCATGTATTTCCGCGCGCGGCGCGTGGCCGTCCCGGCAGGATGTTCGCCCGCGCGGCGATCGCGCCAGACCATGGCGGTACGGATCGCGGTCAGCACGCAGATCGCCGCGGCCCACGCGAGCAGCGCATGCCGCGACACCTCGTGCCACAACAGAAAGGTGGTCAGGCTGACGACGGCGATGTTGCCGAACAGGATCGGCGGAGACTGTCGGTACAGCGTATTGACCAGTTCCAGCTGCACGTCGGCACGGTATTCTTGCGCTATCCTGTTTGCCATTTCAAAATCGCGTAGCGGATCCGGCGTTGAACGGGGCGGGCGTCGATCTCGCCCGCCGCGTGACACGTCGCAACGGGGTTGCATCGTATTGTCGCAAAGGAACGAGCTTCCGGGTGCCCCGGGAGAAGGCGAAAGAAAAATGAAAAAAATCGTGCTTGCCGAAGATCACGCCATCATTCGCGACGGGCTGAAGTTGCTGCTGAAGACGCGAGCGAACTGGACCGTCGTGGGGGAGACCGGCGACGGCCGGATGGTCGGTCGGCTGGTGTGCGATACGCAGGCCGATTTGCTGCTGCTCGATCTCGATCTACCCGGCTTCCCCGGCATCGAACTGGCGAAGCAAGTCAAGGCGCAAGCGCCGCAGACCAGGATCCTGGTCGTCACGGGCAATCAGAACCCGGCCACGGTCCGGGCGGCCGTGGCGATCGGCGTCGACGGCTACATGCTCAAGCACGAAGACGGCGACGAGCTACTGCGTGCCGTCGCGCTGGTGCTGTCGGGCATCCGCTACGTCAGCGACTCGCTCGCCCATGTCCTCGAGCACACCGGCGCCGCGGCCGTGCCGCCGGTGACGGCCCGGGAGAAGGAAATCCTCGTGCTGATCGCCAACGGGCACTCGAGCAAGGACATCGCCATCAGGCTGAATCTCAGCGTGCTCACGGTACGCAAGCATCGACAGAACCTGATGTCGAAACTGGCGCTGCACAACGTCGCCGAAGTGATCGCGTATGCGCTGCGCGACGGCCTGACCGTACTGCCGCGGTCCGACGATGTCGGCGCGGAGGCAATGCTGCGCTGACGCACGGGCCGGCGACGACGACGCATGCATGCGCGTCATGGCGCGCCCGCCCGTCGCTCGTCGTCAAGCGCGACGTGTCGCTTGCATCCGCCCCGCACACGTTCCGCGCGCCGCCCCCGTCACCCGACCACGACCTGCTGCCCCGGATCGATCTCGCCCGGCTTGCTCGCCAGGTTCCGGTTCAGTTGCAGGATCTCGTTGAGCGCGACGTCGATCCGCTGACCGTCCGACATCCGCTGCTGCTGGTCGGCCGGCACGTGTGCCGCGGCAAGCAACGATCCTTCGTGACTTTGCGCGATCGTCCACAACGAATCGCCGGCCGCCACGGTCACCGTCAGCGGCGTGGGCGCGGCGCTCGGTGAACCCGTCGAAGGCTGCGCCGGTTGCGATGGCGTACCCGACGGCTGCGCGCTCGCCGACGCCGATGCCGTCGCCGATCCCGACGGCGTTGCAGACGCATTCGGCTGCACCGGTGCGCTCGTCGTGCCGGGCGACGGCGCAAACGACGCACCCGGCGTCGGCGCCCCGGCACTCGAACCCGACGGTTTCGGCGACGAACCCGGCGCCTTGTGCTGATCGTCCGACGCGGTTGCCGACGTGTACAGGCTGATCCCCTGCATGATCCCGAAGATCGCCACCGGCGCCAGCGCGATGCCGGTCGGCAAGCGCTCCATCCACGGCGTCGCGTTCGGGAAATGCGAATGCAGCCGCCCGGCGCCGAGCAGCGCGCCGGACATCGCGGTCAGCGTGCCGGTCACCGGATCCACCGTCAGCGCGGTATGCACGCCGGTTGCGATGCCGACCGCCGAGGTCAGGTAGTCGCCGGTCGCGCTCGCGATCCGCGCCAGCTGGCTGCGGTTCTCGGCATTCACGCCGCGCAGGCTGCCCTTGTAAACGATGCCGGTGTAGACGGCGCTGAACGCGCCGCCGATCGCCTGTCCGCCGGCCAGCAGGTCGCCGTGCGAGATCGCCCTGAACGCATTCATCGTGATCGAGCCGCCGTAGCCGCCGAGCGCCAGCACGCGGCCGACGCGGCCGACCGAATGGCGCGGGCTGCCGTGATGCAGCAGCTTCAGCGACGTCCCGCCGACCACGCCCTGCATCTGCGCGAGCATGTCGGCGGCGATCGCCTTCGTGTGCGCGACGGTATCGTCGAACGACAGCATCCCGTCGTCGTTCAGCGCGCGCAGCTGGGCGGCCATCGCCTTGCCTTCGTGCGCGATCTGCTCCAGCTGCGCGCCGCGCGCGTCCACGTCGAAGCCGTTCGCCTTCAGTTGTGCCTGCAGCCCGCGCACGAGCCGGTCGACGACGCGATCGAACACGCGCGGATCGCCGTTCTTCAGGCTGGCGACCGCGCCGTGATGCAGCGCCTGGAACACGCGCCCGACCCGCAGGCCCGCATACAGCGAGTTCGTCGCGGTGCGCACCGACTCCCGGCCGACCGCGACGAGCACGCCCGCGCCGGCGCCGCCGGTCACGGTGGCCGCCGCGATGTCGCCGGCGATCCGCCTGGATGATGGCGGCGGCGTGTTCTCGCCGATCGGTTCGTCGTGCACCCGCAGCGCATGCAGTTCCGCCTGCGCGCGCTTCGCGTCGGGAATGTCGACCTTCGCGAGCTGCGCCGCTTCCCGGCGGCTCGTGCCGATCGGCTTGGTGCCGTCGTTGATCAGCGCCGGATCGTGCACGACCGCGCGCCAGTGGTCGAGCGGGTCGGCGGCGGCCGGCCGCTTGCCGGTGGTCACGCGGTCGGGCACGCCGGCGCCGTAGTCGGCCAGCCAGCGGCCGCCGAACTTGCGTGCGCCCTCGTCCGTCCCGGTGCGCGGCGGGTTGCCGTCGGCATCCCACAGCGGCATCGCATGCTCGATCGTCGCCTTGCGCGCCTGGTTCAGCCAGACGGTCGTGTTGCCTTCGTAGAGCTTCTGGCGCAGCGCGGCGATGTCCGCGGGCGTCATGCCGTCCGCGGCGCCGAGCCGCTCGACTTCCGCGAACAGCAGCTGATGCTGGTTCGCCAGCGTCTGCCGGTCGACCCGCTCGAACACGCGCGTGAGCGCATCGGCGCCATGCAGGCGGTCGATGATCCCGGGCCGGTTGCGGTTCTCCACAATCAGCTTCGCGAGCGCGCCGGTGAGATCCTGGTTGCCGATGAAGTCCGCGCCGTGGGTGCCGTACGACAGCCCCATGTGCACCCATTCGAGCCCCTTGCGCTCGAGCACCGCGCGCAGCAGCTTCTCGTGTCCGCCGCCCGGCACCGATTCCGGCACCGCGTCCCAGCCGTGGAACGTGACCATCACGTTCGGCGCCTTCGTGTCGGGATGCGCGTTCGACCAGCGTTCGAGGGCGGTCATCACACGCACGTAATCGTGATACGTGTCGTTGGTGCCCGACTGGAACCGGTAGTCGGCGCCGGACACGAGCGCGCGCGACGGCGCCGTCTCGAGCCGGATCGCGAAACCGGTGCGAGCGGCCTCGTCGAGCCAGCGATGCAGATGCGCGAGATCGTCGAGCGCGAGCGCCTTCCCGTCGGAGCCCGGCGCCGGATGGATCATCCCGTTCTCGCCGTCGAACACCGCGTGCTTCTGGTCGCCGAGCGCGCGTACCGCGCGCAGGAAATCCGGATCGTGCGCCTTGCCGAGCACCGCCGCGAGCGAATGCGGATCGATCACGAGCGTGGCGACCGGCATCACGCCGCCATACCGTTCGACCAGCGCGCCCATCAACGCCGGATCGTCGCTCAGCGAGAACGAGCGCGCCATCGGCACCATGCGATCCTGCAACGCTTCGCTCGAGCGCGTGAAGATCTGCCGGATCCGCTTGTCGGCGACGGTCGCCGCGCCCAGGTTGCGCGTCCGCGCGCGCAGCTTGCCCGGCACCGGCAGGAACCGCGATGCGGACGTCGACACGTCGCGCGCGACGTACAGCTTGTTGAGCAGCGTGCGCCACATGCCGACGTCGACCATCACGGCCTGCGGCTCGCCCTTCAGCACGAGGTTCACGTCGCCGGGCCGCTGCGCCTGCTTGTTGTATGCCTCGATCTGCTGGTGCGTCGCGAAATACTGCTCGGGCTTCGCCGCGCCGTGGCGCAGGCTGAACTCGACGGAGGTCGCCGACGACAGCCCCGGCTGGTACGGCTCGATCGACAGCGGCTCGGGCGCGGTGCCCTTGCTCCCCAGGCGCCGCAAGTCCGCGAGCACCTCGTTGTAGCCGTGCCGCGTGCGGGCCGCGAGCGCGCGGAACGGCGCCGAGTGCAGGCCGCGCGCTTCCGCCGCCTTCCATTGATCGTGCAGCGCCTTCGCGCGCGCTTCAAGCGCGGCGACGCGCGTCGGCCGCGCGCTGTTCAGGAAATCGCGCGGCGACAGTTGCGTGAGCAGGAAATGCACGTCCGTGCCGAAGCGATCGTTGCCGATCGGCATGGCGTCGAGCGGCACGCCCGGATGGTTCTTGTTGCTGACCTGCGGGATCTTGTCGAACCAGCGCATCTCGCCATCGCGCTCGGCGATCACGCCGAGTGGATCGCCGAGCGCCTCGGCCACCGCGCCGTCCGTCCTGAACGCGTAGATCACATGGCGGCCGCTGTCCAGCGCGCCGTTGCGGATCGCGGTCAGCAGGTGCGACACGCTGTTGCCGCTGAAGTCGACCGCGTTGAGCGCGGACTTGTCCGACGGCAACAGATGCGGATCGACCGGCGCCAGCGGCGCGGCGTTCGCGTCGTCGCCCTGCTCCGCGCGCGATAGCGGCCGGCGCACCGGCACGATCGACTGGAACAGGTCGCCGGCCGAGCGGATCGGTTTCTTCTCGACGGCCGGGGCCGCCTTCGCCGGCCGGAACCCGCCGATGCGGTCGACGGTGGCCGGCGCCACGTCGCTGACGACGAAGCGGATCCCGCGGCGCGGCGACCGGCCGACCGGAATGCCGCCGCGACGGCGGCGCCGGAACACCGTGCGCAGATCCTGCTCGGGAATCTCCGTATCGCCGACCGACGCCTTTTCGAAATATTTCCACTCGTGATTCGTGTTGCGTTCCGCATGGCCGAGCACCTTGCCCGTCTCGTCGTCGACCACGTGAATCCAGCGCTGCGCGCCGGAGACCGCACGCACGGCCTGGCGCGGCCGCTTGAAGACCGGCGCGTCCTGCAGCTTCGACACGTCGCCGGCGAGCGTCGTCTCGATCGCATGGCCCGACGCCGTCACGTCCCACGACGTCTTGCCGTCCGGCGTCTCGATCTTCGACGGGCCGCCGAACGCCACCAGTTCGTCGTGCGCGACCGGCGACACATGGAAGTCGAACTTGCCGCGTGCGCGTCGGCCGCCGCTGTTGGCATTTTCCAGCGCCTTGGTGAGCGCGGGCGGCACGCGCTTGCCGTTCAGCATCCGCACCGGGCCGAGCGCGCCGTTCGCGTCGGTCTCGAGCACCGCGACGAAGGCCGGCGGCGTATAGGCCGCGGCGCCGTCGGGCGGCGTGTGATGCGCGGTGACCAGCACATGCGCGTTGGGGCCGAGCTGCCGGGCGAGTCCGTCCAGCGTGGGCGCATGCCGGCCGTCGACATGCTTGAGCGTGCGGCGGCCGAGGGTGTCGAGCCAGTCGGCGGCGCGCGCCTGATTTGCCGCCTCGACCGCCGCGGCACCCTGCGGCGCGGCCGGGGCGGCTGAATGACCGGAAACGGTAGCCGGGGTCACTGCAGCGGACGGGTTGCTCGCCGGGTCGCCGGCCGGGCTCGCCAGACGGCCGGCCGGCCCCGCGTGGCCGAACCTCGGCCAGGTCGGGTTGCCGTCGACCGCGCCGAGCGCGCGCGTTCCGCCGGCATGCACGGCCGCATAACCTTCCGGCAAGCCGGAACGATCGACGCCGACGAGCCGGTACGACACGTCGCCCGTCGCCGCGTCGCGGGTGCGCACGACGTACATGTCGACGCCGGCCGGCTTGAACAGCGAGCCGCCGTCGGGCGTGGTGATGCGCAGCGCACTCGCCGGATCGTGGCCGAGTGCCGACAGCAGCACGACGTCGGCCGGCGCGGCGGCCTCGACCGCGGCCAGATGCGCGGTGGCGCTGGCCGCGACGCGTTCCGCCGGCGTCAGGTCGCCCTGCGCGAACGCGGTGTCGTCCGGCAGCGCATCGGCCGGCACGTACGCGTGATTGCGCGGCCCGGCTTGCGCCGCATCGAGCGCCTGCCCGAGATCGTCGTGCGCGACCGTCGTCACGCCGTCCGGCAACGCGCGCCGCGCTTCGGCGGCAGTGCTGCCCGTCGCGTGCGCTGCCGATGCCGCGGCGTCCGGCACCGTGCCGCTGAACCGGAACCAGCCCGCCTCGGGATCGAGCGCGCCGAAGTCGGTGCCGCTGCCCAGCACGATGCTGCCGTCGGCCGTCACGAATTCGACGCGCAGGTTCGTCAGGCCGGCCGCGTCGAACGCCTGCATCACGTCGTCGATCACGCGGGTCGGCTCGGGGCCGTCGAGGAAATAGCTCGGCCAGTGCTGGCTCACGGTGCCGCCGGCCTGCGTCACGCGCGCGGCATCGCCGATCACGCCCGGCCGGTCGGCCAGCGCGCTGCGGAACGGATGGTCGAGCGTGACCGATTCGAACGTGCCGTCCGGAATCGGCGTGAAGTCGTAGCCGGGATCGGCGAACGTCGGATCGGGCACGCGCGGCACCGTCGGACGCGCCGGCCGCTCGGCCCGTGGCGGCGCCGGGTGCGCGGCGCTCGGTGCCGGCTCCGCGTCCGGTGCGGCGGGCAGTGCCGGGCGGCCCGCCCGCGCGGGATCGCCGACGAAGCGCTGCATCGGCAGGCGGTCGCTGTCGACCTCGCCGGTCCGGCGCGTCACGCGCACGGTGGCCGAGCCGTCCGGCTTGACGAGCAGGATGTCCTGCGGCGCCCAGACCGACGTCGGCCGCCCGGTGAGTTCGGACAGCCGCTGCGCGAGCGCGGCCGCGAACGTCCCGCTCGCGGCCCGCACCTGGCCCGGCGCGACGCGCAACGGATCGTGCTTGTCCGACCCGCCGAAACAGGAATACAGCGTCACGTCCTGCCCCGCCTCGAGCTGCGGCGCGACACGCTCGGCCACCTCGTCCGGCGTCACCGGCCGGCCTTCCGGGCCGAGCATCGCATCGGCCGACATGCCGTGTCCGAACACGACGTGATGGCCCGGCGGCGACATCAGCCCGCGCGTGCCGACCGGGTGCAGCGGGTCGTCGGCCGGCATCAAAAGCGTGTCGGCCGGACGCAGGAATTCGGGATGCTGCGTCGCGTCGACGCCGGTCACGTCGTCGAAGCCCGGTTGCAGTACCGACTCGCCGCGAATCGTCGTCGTCATCACGCCGTCGTTGGCGATCGTGCGGTCCGTATAGACGCGGCTGTTGTTCCGGTACGTCTTCTGCGGAATCCCCGACAGGCCGTCGTCGGCTTCGGCCTCGGCGGCCTGCTCGGTGCGCGCAGCCCACTCGTCCGCCGTGAAAATCTGCCCCGGCACCACGTCGACGACCGGAACCGGCTCGTCGACGGGCGGCTCGCCCGCGTCCCGCTCCGGTGCGAGACGCGGATGCGCCGGGGGCCGCGGCTGGGCCGGCCCATGTGCCGTCGCGCCCGGCCGCGCGGCATCGCCCGGCGTGCCGGTGCTGCCGCGCCGCCCGCTGTCGGCGTCCGGATCGATCTGCGTGTCGATCGGGCGCACCGGTTCGACCGGCGCGCCGTCGTACCCGTGCGCCACCGTGCCGGGCGCGGGTTCGCCGCGCCGGGCGAACACCAGCGGCGGTTCGTTCGCGTCGGGCGCCTCCGGGACATGCAGGTAGAGCCGCGTCGACACATCCGGATCGTGTGCCGGCACGACGATGTCGTCGCTGTTCGGGTGCAGTTCCAGCGCGCCGGTGCCGCGTATCGAATTGGACGCGATCGACGCGATCACGGGCACCTGAAGTTCATACGCGAGCTCCTGCGCGAACGGGTAGCCGCCGGAGCCGAGATAGCAGCCGGTCAGCAGCACGCCGTTGCCTTCCGTGTAGGCCGGATCCTCGAGCAGGCTGCGCGCGAATTCCCTGGGCGACATCGTGTTGCCGTCTTTCGTGATGGCGATCGCGCTATCCCAGCTCACGTCGCGCGGCTTCGTGCCATGCGATTCGGCGATGTCGAAGCCCGACACCTTCAGGAACTGCCGCGCGGTCGCGTGGCCCAGCAGGTTCACGACATTCGAGCCCGGCACCGGCCGCAATTCCAGCGGATTGACGCGAACCGGCTGCGCGCGGCCCGGCGAGAACTTGCCGTTCACGTCGGGTTCGATCTGGAAGCGCGCGAGCCGGCGGCCCGGATCGGGGATCGCGCGCCGCCAGCCGGCCGCGTCGTCGTCGCCGAGCCGGCCGAACACCGGCGCCTGGATCAGGTCCGCGAATTCCTGCAGCAATTCGGGATCGGCGCCGCTGTGCGGCCCCTCCAGCGCGATCGGCGTGCCCGGCGTATAGCCCTTCCACGCCAGTTCCTCCAGCGCGTGGGTCATCTCGAGCGCGCTCGCCGGGCGGCGGCTGCGCGGATTGATGACCGCGCCGCCGCGATTCGTCAGCACGCGCCAGACGTAGACGCCGAGCGGCACGCGCGCGTCGCCCGACGCGCCGCTGCCGCCCCAGCGATTCGACACCGGGCGCGGCGCCACGGTGCTCCAGTCGACCGCGTGCGCGCCCTGGTCGATGACCGCCAGCGCCGGCGAGAAGCGGTAGGTGCGCGGCGCATGCTGCACCGAATGGTCCGGCTTCCCCGCGAGACTGGGGGCGCCGGGCTCCACCACGATGCCGGTCGTATAGCCGGAGTCCGGGCTGCCGTCGCTGCGATAACGCGGCGAACGCCACGCGACGAAGCCGCTTGCGCCGTACACGTCCACCCCCAGCACGTTCGCGAGCAGTTGCGCGAGCGGGCTCACCCGCGTACCCGCGCCGCATGCATAGAGGATCACCGGCGATTTGCCGTCCCAGCCGCTCTGGCGCACCAGCTCGGCCAGGTCTTCGGCGCTCATCGGCTTGCCGGTCGCGCTCGCGAACGCGTCGGACCACGCATGCGCGTACACCGCGAAGTAGCCGGGCGGCACCGGCATCAATGGCCGCTCGCCCGCCGGCAGCCGGTTCTCGGGCTGGTCCGGATGGTTCGAATAGATCGCGAGGTCGGCTTCGCGGCGCGGATACGCGCCCCATTGCGTTTCGTCCATGCCGGGCGGCGCGTTGATCACGTCGACACGCCGGCCGTCCTCGCTGCGGATCAGCGGCTTGGCGGGATCGAACCCGCGCGGGTACATCACGCGCAGCGTGCGATCGTACGCGTCGTTCATCGACAGCATCAGCGCGTCGCCGGCGTCGTTGAGCCCGACCCGGGCGACCACCGCTTCGGGCGGCACCGTACCGTCCGCGGCGAGCGCACCGTGGTCGACCAGCGCGACCTGGTAGCGGCCCGCCGCCACGCCGCCGCGGGCGACCATCATCGCGTCGTGGAACGACGCGTAACGCGTGACGCCGATCGTGCCGTCCTCGCTGGAGGCGGCGGCCGCGAGCTTCACCGGATCGTCTCCGGCCGCCGCGCGCCGCGCGTCCGCGTTCGCCGCCCGGATGTCGTCCGTCAGGTTGCCGCGTTCGGTCGAGGGGAGCCCGTCTTCGTCCGGCTTGCGCACGTTCCCTTCGCCGTCCTCCAGCGCGTACACGTAGTATTCGACGTCCTCGAGGCGGTTGCCGCTGTCGAGAATCGACCCGACCACGCCGGCCAGCGCGTCCGGATCGGCCGCCACATGCGCGGGAATGGGCCACGACGCGGGGCGTCCCGCCGTGGCCGGCGTGCCGGCCCCGGCCGGCGTCGCATCATCGCCCGCGATCGCGGCGGCAACGGCCGGAGTCGCTTCGCCGTCGATCCCTTCGGCATCGGGCGCGAGCCGCAGCAGGATCGCGTCGCCGTCGTCCGGCGTGCCCTGCGTGCGGCGCGCGCGCAGCCACGCGGTGAAGCGCGACCGCAGCCCGCCTTCCGCCGGCGACACCGGCTCGCCGTCGCCGGCGGGCTCGCCGAAGCTGGCCGCCTGTTCCTCGGCGTGCTGCCACGGGTTGCCGATCTCGCCGACCGCGAGGCGCTGGTTCGCCAGCCCGTTGGCGAACATCGCGTTCGCCACGTCGATCGCGATCGGCCGCTGCGTCGCCGGCGGGGCCGGCGTCTTCGTGATCGCCCGAATCGGCCGTTCCATCAGCGTATGCGAGCCGAGGCCCATCTGCGCGACGCCGATCCCGAGGTTCAGCAACTGCTGTGCGCGATCGGAGTCGGACATCGCGTCCCAGTTCTTCACGAGCGACACGCCCTGGTCGACCATCTGATAGCCGCCGATCGCGCCGCCCGTGACGTTGAGCACGCCGGCCGTGCGGCCCGTCGTCTGCGCGACCGACTGGAACGCATCGGCTTCCTGCGCGAAACGGCCGAGACCGGCCACGTCGGCCGTCACGCCCTCGCCGCGCGATGCCAGCGTGACCATGTCCGAGACCTGGCCCGTCGTGCGCAGCAGCGACGACGCCTCCGCGAGCGACTTCGCCGCGACGCCGAGCCCGCCGCCCGCGATGCCCGCGCCGCTGCCGATCAGGCTGATCCAGTCGCCGCGCGCCTGCGCATTGCCGAAGCCGATCGACTGCCCGTGCTCGCTCAGATTGTTCAGGTCGCCGATCGCGGCCGGCACGCCGACCGCCATCCCGGCGCCGACCGCGGTCCACGCGGCGCCGAGCATCAGGCCGCCGACCGGCGCACCGATGCCGCTCGCGACCAGCACGACACCGCCGGCCGCGGCGAGAATGCCCGTGCCGATCTCGAGATAGTGTTCGACGTGCTGGTACCACTCCGTCTTGTGTGCGTCGATCGATTCGTATTGCGCGTAACCGCCGGACGCCGCGCCGTTCGTCAGGCTCTTCGGCACGTACAGCTTGCCGTCGTCCGACAGCGCGTTGTTGTGCTGGTAGTCGTCGACGGTGTCGTACTTCCAGCCGCGATCGTCGATCAGCTTGAACTGGTCCGGATGGTTCGCGACCTGCACCTTGAACAATGCGCTCGGCGCGGTACCAGTCCCCTTCGACACGTAGTAGATCGGCACCAACGACACGACCGCGTGGTCGCCGCCGACCTTGCGGATCTGGTCGACGACGGTCTGGATCATCTGCGCCGCCGCCGAATTCCTCGCGTACAGCGACCGACTGTTGACCGCCACACCGTTCTGCAACTGCCCGTTGCCGACGATCAACTGCTCGAGCATCGCCATCGACGGCACGTCGTTCCGGTCGGTCGGCATCGCGGCCGGATCGTCCGGCTGGATTCCGAGCCCCGCGCCGACGAAGTTCGTCATCTGGTCGGAGCCGGTGGTGAACGTGTAGGACTTGTCGTCGAAGTTCTTCTGGAAGTCGTCGAAATACGCGTTCAGCTGCTTGTCCGGATCGGCCTGGAACAGCTTGTAGCTGGCGTTGGCGGCGTCCTTGTTCTGCTTGTTCTGCGCACTCTTGGTGCCCTGGTCGTAACGCAGCTGGAAGTCGTTCGCGAAGCCCGCCTGGAACCGGTCGTCGTTCTGCATCTTCGACAGCAGCGCCTTCGACAGCGCCGGATCGACACCCGACGACAGCGCCTCGCGCACCGTGTCGAAACCGTAGCCGGTGTTGCTGCCGCGCAGCGTGTAGATCAGCGTCTTCGCGTTGCCCTTGTCGTCAAGCAGCCAGTTCGCGACGTCGTCCTCGCGCCGCACGGGCACGCCGCTCGCGGTCGGTTGCTGGTCCGCCAGCCCGACCGCCTTGCTGAGCCCCTTGTAGAACTCGGTGCCTTGCCCGTACGGCTGCGACGTGCCCGTGTTCGTCTGCATCCACTTGTTGCCGAAATCGTGCTCGACGGTATCGAGCACGACGCCCGCGAACTCGGGCGGCGCATTGTTCAGGATGTCCTGCATCCACTTGCCGGCCTTGTCGGCGTTCATCGTGTCGTCGTAACGCGCACGCATGCTCGCCTGATCCGTTGCATCCGCATCGGGCTTCTGCATCAGCGGATCGATCTGCGAATGGATGAACTTCGCGTCGAAATGCGGCTGGCCGGCCTGGGTCCACAGCGTCTGGCGCTCGTCGAGCGAGAACGACGCGTCCATGTTGGTCTTCAGCACCTGGAGCGCCGCGCCGGGATTGCTGCCCGGGCCCTGCATCAGCTGCGCGACCTGCTGCTTCGTGTACTGCAGCCGCACCTCGGGCGCCGCCGCAAGCAGCGTCTGGATCTTCTGGTAACCGGGATTGTTCTTGTCCGCCTGCGCCTGCGCCAACGCGTACGCGAACACGCCGCCCGCCTGGTCGATCTGCGCGTTCAGCGCCTTCGCGTCCGCGTCGCTCTTGCCGTCGGTGCTCACCGGAACGCCTGTCAGCTTGACGAACGCTTCCGCGAGCGGATTCTGCTGCGCGAGCGCCTTCTCCTGCGGCGACAGCTTCGGATCGTTCGGATCGACGGTCACACCGGTGTCCTGCAACAGCGCGAACGTGACCGGATCGGATTGCGCGAGCTGCTTCATCTGCGGCGACAGCGACGGATCGTCGGGATTGATCGTCGCGATCGTGCGCTTGAGCTGGCTTTCCTCGCCCAGCGCGTCGACGAGGCCGGTGTACCACATGCCGTCGTGATTCTGCTTCACCGACGCGACGACCTGCTTCTGCTCGTCGGCCGTCACGTAGGTCAGTGCGGTGTCGTCGCCGCCCGTCACGACCTTGTCGTACTGGCTCTGCGCCTGTGCCAGCGCCTGCGTGACGTCGGCCTCGTCGGCACGGCGCAATCCGCCCGGCTCCTTCTGCCACGCCGCGTAGTCGGCCTTCGCGTCGTTCAGGCGCAGCGTCGCGGCCGACGTGCTGTACTCGTGGCGCAACGCGGTGGTGAGGGCCGTGTACGCGTTGTTGGCATTCGTGTCGGCCGTGCCGGCCGCCTGGCGCAGTTGCACGCCGGTGTCGGGATCGGTGCGCCGGATTCCGCCCGGCAGCGCGTCGTACTGCTTCACGTCGGCGTTCGCGGCCTGGTCCTTCTGCATCGCCAGCGCGAACTGGAACGCCTTCACGTTGGTCGCCCGCTCGGGCGCCGATTCGGCCGACACCGCCTTTTGCGCATCGTCGAGCACCGAGCCGAGCACCGGATCGTTCGGCGTCGCATTGCGCAGATCCGAGGCCACGCCCGCGATCGCCTTGTTCGTGTCGCCGCCGCCGTCGGCCGCGACGCGCATCTGGTTCTCGACGGCCGCCTGCACCGAGCCCCATGCCGCTTCGGCCTTCTTCACCTGGTTGTCGAGATCGGCCTGCGACGCGCCCTGGTCGTGCAGGCGCTTGAGTGTCGCCATTTCGGCCTGCGCGAGCTGCAGCAGGCGCTGCGTCTCGGCCTGCGCGGCCGCGAGGGCCTGCTGTTCCGGCGTCTGCGCCGGCGGGGTGCTGCCGGCCCCGTTCGTCGGTGCCGGATCGTTGTCATCGTGCGGCTGCGGCACGTTCACCGGTCCGCCCCCGCCCACAGCCATCAACACCATGTCCGTTCTCCCGCGGCATGCGTGACGTGCCGGCACAGCGGCAGGCGGGCCACGCGCAATGATCCATTGTGCCGAACGGGCGCACGTGAAAAAGCCGCGCATTACGTAGTCGCCGGGCCGGTTGCGGCAGCGCGGGAAGACCCGCGCTACGAACGCAATCAACCCGATGCCGCCATTCGGTCCTTGCCGCTTCGGGCGGAAAATTTTGCTGGCTGCCGCGCATCGGGTCAGAAATACACGCTGCCGCCAACCGGCGACACACGACCTTTCGCGACGCGTCACCACCCCGCCGCGCTCCGCCGCCTGCTCCCGACCGCGCCGACGCTCACGCTGAACCGCCCCGGCGCTGCCGAATCGTTCCGCACGCGAGACGGCCGTATTTCGCGCAGATTCGACCGAACCCCCGCGTCGAAACGCCGCGATTCCACGCGATCCCGCAGAGGACCTTTCCTGTGCAGCGCCTTAATCGCCGGTCGCACGTTCTCCAATAATGCCCACTCGATCCGTCGGCCCGCGCGCCGATACGACCCACCGGCGATCGGGCCGGAGAGCAACGAAAAAAGTCATATGCATTCCTATAAAACAACCAAGCCCGCCGGCGCGCGCGTCGCCGTGCCGCTTGCCGCCCGCCGCGGCCGTCGTACCGGTGCGCTCCCGCTGAGCGTGATTGCCGCCTGTGCGGCCGGCTTCCTGATTCCCTGCGTCGCGCGAGCACAGAGCAGCGTGACGCTGTACGGCCTGATCGATACGTCGATCACCTATGCGACCAACCAGCGTACGCAAGGCGCCGGTTCGCCGGGCAGCGGCAGCGTCGCAATGACGAGCGGTGCGTTGAACGCGTCGCGCTGGGGGTTGCGCGGCCGCGAGGATCTCGGCGGCGGGACGGCAGCGGTCTTCACGCTCGAGAACGGCTTCTCGGGCACGACCGGCAAGCTGTCGCAGAAAGGCGTCGACCTGTTCGGCCGTCAGGCGTGGCTCGGCCTGAGCTCGCGGACGGCCGGCACGCTCACGTTCGGCCGCCAGTACGACCTGATTCTCGATTTCGTGACGCCGCTCGGCGCGTCGGGCCCCGGCTGGGGCGGCAACCTCGCGGTGCATCCGTACGACAACGACGACTCGAACCGCAACCTGCGCATCAACCATGCGGTGAAGTACACGAGCCCGACGTATCGCGGGCTGACGCTCGGCGCGATGTTCGGATTCTCGAACACGGCCGGCGCGTTCTCGAACAACGCCGTGTGGAGCGCGGGGCTCGGGTATGCGAACGGGCCGCTGAAGCTCGGCGCCGGTTACCTGAAGATCAGCCGCGACCGCAACGCGCCGAATCCGGACGGCGCACTGAGCACGCTCGACGGCTCCGCGACGATCACGGGCGGCAACCAGCAGATCTGGGCCCTGGCCGGCCGTTATGCGTTCGGCCCGCATTCGGTCGGCGCCGCATGGTCGCACTCGGCCACCGACGGCGTGAGCGGCGTGCTCCAGGGCAGCGGCATCACCCCGCTGAAGGGTGAATCGCTCGTGTTCGACAACTTCACGGTCGACGGCCGCTACTTCGTCACGCCGGCGTTCAGCGTGGCCGCTGCGTACACGTACACGATGGGCCGTTTCGACACGCGCACGGGCCAGACGCGCCCGAAATGGAACCAGGTGGTCACGCAGGCGGACTACGCGTTCTCGAAACGCACGGACGCGTATCTCGAAGCCGTCTATCAAAGCGTGAGCGGCGGCAACGGCAACCCCGCGTTCAACGCAACCGTCTGGACCATGACGCCGTCGGCCAACAGCAACCAGGTCGTGGTCGCGCTCGGGCTGCGGCACAAGTTCTGAGTGCGCCGGCGACGCGCGATACGCCCGCACCGGAAGGTGCGGGTCACGCATATCACGTGAAGGCAGTCATCCACCTTCGCCGGCTACACAACGACGATCCAATAAAGGAAGCCACACACGCCTTCAAGCGTGCGCGGCACAAAGCCGCGGGAAATCAATACGGCGCTCCGGGCACATGGATCGATTTGCTGAGCGTGTGATCGATAGCGAGGGCTTCCCAACGACCAGCCTATCCGTCATGCCCAATCACCACCTTACCGAGATGCGTCTGGCTCTGCAGATAGCGATATGCGTCGGGCGCGCGCCCGAACGGAAAGCGCTCACCGATGATCGGGCGAAGGCCATGCTGCTCGATGGCTCGGTTCATCGCTTCGAAATTTGTCCGGCTACCCGCGTGTACCGAGACGACAGTCAGGTCACGCACGAACATCGTGTAGAACAACTCGGATACGGTACCGGCCTCCTCGCCTTGGGCAAGCAATCCCATCAACACCAGCCTTCCACCGATGCGCGCGGCCGCACACGAATTGGCGAGCGTTCCTCCACCGCCACTGTCGACCACGACGTCGGCGCCACGACCGTCCGTCAGTCGCAGGACCTCGTCCGCTCAATCGGGGCGTGTCTTGTAGTTGACGATCTCGTCCGCGCCCAATGCGCTCAGCCGCTCGCCTTTTTCAGCACTTGACGTGGTCATGATGACGCGCGCGCCGAGGCGCTTTGCGAACTGCAACGCGAACACCGCAACGCCGCCGCTTCCCTGCAGCACCACTGTGTCTCCTACCGTAACCCGTCCCTTGCCGACGATAGCCATCCATGCCGTTACACCGGCGGTTGGAAGCGTCGCGCCTTCCTCATAGGACAGATGCGACGGCAGGTGTACCAGGCCTTGCTCGTCCAGGACGACAAATTCAGCAAGCATCCCGTCGATGCCGCTGCCGAGGTCCGTCTGCGCGCCTTCGTGCCGGTAATCACCGTCGATCCAGTCCTGACGGAAGATCGCGGCAACGCGCTCGCCGACACAAAAGCGTGTCACGTTCTCCCCGACCTCGACGACCTCGCCGGCGCCATCCGACAACGGCACTCTCCCCGGCGGCAGATCTGCGCCAACCGGAATGCCACGCATGACCAGAAGGTCGCGATAGTTCAACGCATTGGCGCGCACTCGAACCAGAACCTGGTCGACTCCGGGCCTGGGTCGATCATGCTGTCGTATCCGGATGCCGTCGATCGTGCCGTAGTGCTCGATGTGGTACGCACGCGCTACCTGACTCATGCTCATACCTCGATGGAGAGACTGCGGAACCCATGCATGCCGGCAAGCAGGCCACGTACGGCTCGGGTTTTGTCCACCTTGTAGTCGGGGGCGTGGCTCAGCAGCCATTCGAGCATCATTCGGCTTTCCAGCCGAGCCGCGTGCATGCCGAGACATACGTGGATGCCTGATCCAAACGCAACCTGCGGTATGAAAGCGCGTTCGACGTCGAATTCATCCGGGCGTTCGAAAGTACGGTCGTCGCGATTCGCGGCCTGATAAAGGAACATCACCGCCTGACCAGGCTGAATCGTGTGGCCATGCCACGTCACGGCATTCACAGCCCGGCGTCCAAGCATTGGAGCGGGCGCATCGAAGCGCATGGCTTCCTCCACCGCTTTCCCACACAGTGCGCGATTGCTCGCGACCTTGGCGCGCTGTTCGGGAAACTCGGCCAGCCAGTACAACAGACTGCCGAAATGCTTGGGAAACGTCTCCATCCCGCCGATGAAAAGCGGCAGCGCGTTTTGCGCGATCGTCAGGTCGTCCAGGCGGTGCCCGTCGATGTCTGCCAGAAGCAGCATCCCGATCACGTTGTCGGGCGACGGACCTTGCTTGCGGTGACGGTCCACCAGTCGCAGAAAGTAGTCGATCAACTGGCCTCCGGCGGCGTCGGCGCTGGTCGCCGATGCATCCGAAGTACCCCGCGGCGGAATGTCGTGGAAGAACGGCTCGAACACCTCGACCCACTTCACCAGCATCGGTCCGTCCTCGAGCGGAATGCCGGTCAGGTGCGCCGCGACGTCCGTCGCGACCGGTAACGCAAATGCCTTGACCGCATCGAATTCCCGTTGGCTCAGCAGCGGTGCGCCGTTTTTCTCGATGCGCTCGGCGACGAATGCCGGCAGCCGCGCCTGTACCTCGGTCGGACGAAAGGCGGAGGCAACCGCCTTACGAAAGCCGGTATGCTCGGGCGGGTCCATCGACATGAACGTACTGCTGTCCGGGATCAGGCGCTTCTGCAGCAGATTGCCCGTGGCAATGCCCGCCGTCGCCGTGTAGTTCTCCCGATCGAGCGAGGCTTTCTGAATATCGTCGAAGCGTGACAGCACCCACGCATCGTACTTTTCCATGTAATAGGCGGGAGCCTCATCGCGCAATTGGCGATACGCGTCCCAAGGATTTTTCATCAGTTCCCGGTCGTAGGGGTCGTAGTACACCATATCAGTCTCCTCACGAGGATCAGGGGCGTCGATGGCGATATCGGCACCGAGTCTGGTCGAGTTATGAGGTGCCATTTAATGACAGTGCGAACCACCAACCAAGGCTGGAAACAGGCAATCCACCGGACAAAAACGATCAATGCTTGACGCGTGTACCAGGCCAGCACAAGCTCGATGTGCTGTTCAGACATGAGGCCATCATGCACAAGCGCGAATTCTCGAACACGATTCCGATCGGTTATGCCCAGCCCTTGCTCAATGAGCTCAGGAAAATGGGCGGCGACGTGCTGCCCGAACTGTGGCGAAGCGCTGGAATCAACACGCCACTGGACGCCGTGCTGAAAGGCGTGGTGGCCGCATTGCCGACACCGGAGTTTTCGCGGCTGTATCGACATGGCATCGGCACGCTGGAAACATGGTGCTGCGAGCGCGACGGGCATCGGCCGCTCGGCATCCTCGCGGTCAACATGCTGTGCTACTGCGTGATTCACTGCTCGACTTTAGGGAAGGCCGTAGAACGAGCGGCGCGATTCAACGAAGCCATGGAGGAACGCGGCGGCCGGCTGGCGACGATCGAGTACGGTGCGACGGCGCAGTTCACGATGGAAACCCGGCGTGGCAGCCGGGACCATGCCGCACTACTGGTCGATCTTACCGGCCTCTATTTCTACCATCAGCTGTTTTCCTGGCTGATCGGCCGCCCGCTGAATCTGAACGAAGTGGCCCTGGCGTATCCCCCACCGGATCCGTTGCATCAACTGATCGACGTGTTCGGCGCGCCACTGCGCTTCGATCAACCGGTCAACTCGTTCAGCTTCCCTGCTCGTCTGCTGAACCATAAGGTGGTCCGTTCGTATTCCGAGCTGGAAGCCATCATCGACTACTTTCCATTCGATTTCGGTCTGGCAGCGATTCCCGAATTCAAATTATCGGATCAAGTGCGCCTGCTGTTACTCGACGCGCTGCAGCACCGAGGGGACGCACCCAGCTGCGAAACCGTGGCTCAGCTGTTCCACATGAGCACGGCGACACTGCGTCGGCGCCTGCGAGCCGAACACTGCTCGTACGGAGACTTGCGCGCGCTCTGTCAGCTTGAGACCGCGCAGCATCTGCTCACGTCCACCGATATGCACCTGGCCGACATTGCAGCGCGGATCGGGATGAGCAGTGACCGGGCGTTCCGACGCGCATTCCGGGACTGGATGGGCATTGCGCCATCGGAATATCGGCTGGGCGCCAACAAGTCCTGAGCGCGCCGGCGACGGGCGACACGCCCGCACCGGAAAGGCGCATCACGCATGCGCGGCGCATGCTGCGCGCGTTCGCGCAAGCAAGAATGCGTCCTGCGTCATTTCCGCGCGAAAAAGACGAAGAAACTGGTCACGCTGTGACATTTTTCCTAATCTTGTTGCAGCGGCGCCGTGCGTCGGCGTCTGGCCAAGACAATCTTTCATCTGGCACGCCGCCGGCTTACGAAAGCGCATCGCGCACGGAAGCCGGCGCTTTCGTGCCGTCTCGCCGCATGCGTGATGCGGCAGATCGCCCGCACCACGCTTTCCATGCAGTCAACCGCAGGAGACGCACGATGAGCAAAACGAACCGATTCGCGGTCATTGCGGCGTTCGCGCTGCTGGCGGGTTGCCACCACGCGGCGAAAACGCCCGAGAATGCCGAGATGGCGCCGGCGCCATCGAGCGAAGCGGTCGCCACCGTGGCGGCCGACGATCTCGACAATCCGAACAGCCCGCTCGCGAAGCGCAGCGTCTACTTCGATTTCGACCAGTACTCCGTGAAGCCGGAATACCAGACGCTGCTGCAGGCGCACGCCGACTACCTGCGCAGCCATCCGTCGCGCCGCGTGCTGATCCAGGGCAACACCGACGAACGCGGGACATCCGAATACAACCTCGCGCTCGGCCAACGCCGGTCGCAAGCCGTGATGAGCGCGCTCGAAACGCTGGGCGTGCAGGCCACGCAGCTCGAAGCGGTCAGCCTCGGCAAGGAAAAGCCGGTCGCGCTCGGCCACGACGAAGATTCGTGGGCGCAGAACCGCCGCGCCGATCTCGTCTATCGTTGACCGGATGCCGCCGCGACGGCGACTTCCGGCCGCGTCCTCCCGTTACCTGTCATGCGGCGAATCGCCGGGGCGCCCCGGCTGCGTGCTCGTGCTCGTGCTCGTGTGAGCGCGTGCGCCGCTGCGCGAGCACGGCGCCGCCCGACGCGCGTGCGCCCCGCGCGCCGATTCGTGTCGCTATATGCCGCGACGCGCCGATACCCAAAAAACATGGAATAAACCGCCTGGCGGAGACGTTTCGTCATCGCGCGGTCGCCGGTTCACGCGAACCGCCCTGCCGCGCGGCCTGCGCGGTCCAAGGAGAGTGAAATGAAATCGGCAAGATTGGCCGCGGCGCTCGTCGCGGCGCTGATGCTGGTGCTGTCGGCGGGATGTACGTCGTCGGGCGGCGGGATGTCGCAAGGATCCGGCATGAGCCGCTACGGCGGCGCGGGCGGCAACGGAGGGGGTAGTGGTGGCGGAGGAGGAGGCGGCGGCTACTGAAACACCGCCTCCCGGAATCGGGCGAGGCATCGCGCGGGAACACGGCCGGGAACCGGCTGCGTTGCGCGCGACGCCCCGCCCTGCCGCTCGACGGCTCAACGCATGGCCTTCACGTCGGCCGGCGTGACGCTCGCGGGCTGTCCGCCCCACGTCGCACGCAGGTAGTTCGCGAGCTGCGCGAGTTCGTCGTCGCTCAGCGTGTGCGCGAAACCCGGCATCGGCTGCAGGTTTTCGTAGCCGGCAAACTTCTGCTCGTCGACGCCGTCGAGCATCGCGACCAGCAGGTTGCGCGCGTCGCCCTGACGCAGCGTCGAATTGCCGTTCATCGGCACCGCCACGTGCGGCTTGCCTTCGCCGTTGAAGCCGTGGCAGCCCGCGCACACCGCGAGATACACCGAGCGGCCGGCCGCGAGCTGCGCGGCGTCGGCCGACACCGGCTTCAGCGGCTGCGGTGCCGGCGGCGTATCGCCGAGCAGGTACACGGACAGCGCGCGCAGGTCGTCCTTCGCCAGGTACTGCGTGCTCAGGTGCACGACCGGATACATTTCGCCGAACGCCGAGCCTTGCGGCGCGATGCCGACGCCGAAGAACGTCTGCAGGTCGGTGCCCGTCCAGCCGCGCGCGGCGAGGCCGGCCGGCGTGATGTCCGGTTCGGCCACGCGGCCGAGCGCCGCGCCCGCGAATGGCTTCGCGCCGTCGAGCTGGCCCGTGAACGCACGCGGCGTGTGGCATTCCGCGCAGTGGCCGAGCGCGCCCGCGAGGTAGCGGCCGCGCTGCCAGTCGGCGGACTGGCCGCGCGACGCGTCGGGCAGGCTGTCCTTCAGGAACACCATGTCCCAGAACACCATGCCGAAGCGCAGGTTGTACGGGAACTTGAGTGCGTGCGCGCGGTTCTCCTGCGCGACCGGCTTCACGGTCCTCAGGTACGCGTACATCGCGTCGCTGTCGGCGCGCGTGAGCTGCCGGTACGACGTGTACGGCATCGACGGATACAGCCGCTTGGCCGGAGCCTTGCCGTCGTGCAGCGCGGCGTAGAAGTCGTCCGCGCTCCAGCTGCCGATCCCGTGATCCTTGTCGGGCGTGATGTTCGAACCGTAGAACGTGCCGAACGGCGATTCGAGCGGCGCCCCGCCGGCGAACGGCGCGCCGTCCTTCGCGGTGTGGCACGCCGCGCAGTCGGCGGCCTTGACGAGATAGCGGCCACGCGCGACCGGGTCGGCACCGGGCGCGCCGGAAGCCGCGTTCGAGACAGGCGCGTCGTGGCCGCCGCAGGCGGCGAGCAGCAGCGCGCAGGCGGCCGCGAGCGCGGGCAGGCCTGCGGCCCGCGCGGCACGATGGGCGAATGTGCGTTTCATGCGGCGTCCTTCACGAGTCCCGGCGTCGTCAGGATCACGTCCTTCACGGCCTGGTAGTAGCGGACGTAACCCGTGCAGCGGCAGAGGTGTGCGTTCAGCGCGTCGGTGATCGTGCGCTCGACGTCGGCCTTCGCGACCGGCTCGCGTGTCAGCCGCTCGATCAGCACCGTCGCCGCGTTGACGAAACCCGGCGTGCAGTAGCCGCACTGGAAGCTGAAGTGCTCGAGGAACTTCTGCTGGATCGGCGACAGTTCCACCACTTCGCCGGCTTCGTTGCGCTTCGCGTGGCCTTCGATCGTGCGGATCGAACGGCCGTGGAAGAAGTGCGCGCCGGTGATGCAGGTGCGCATTTCCTCGCTGGTGCCGTCCGGCTTGTCGACGATCACGACGCATGCGTGGCAGATGCCCTGCCCACAGCCGAGCCGCGAACCGGTGAGGCCCGCGTACTCGTGCAGGAACTCGATCATCATCAGCCCCTCGGGCACCTGCATCGGGCCGACGGACTTGCCGTTGATCTTCAACGACAGCGGCTTCGGCTGAAAGCGCACGAGCGGACGCTCGACGGCGGCCGGAGCGGCGGCGGATACAGCCGATGCAGCCGGCACCGCGGCCGCGCTGGCGCTCGCGGCCGACGCGGCGGTTTGGGCGGTCGTCATGCGAGCACCTCCTGAATCTTTTGCGGGGTCACCGGCAAGTCGGTGAAACGATGGCCGATCGCGTGCGCGATGCCGTTCACGATCGCGCCGACGACAGGGATCATCACCACTTCGGCGACACCCTTCGGCGGATCGGTCTCGGACAGCGGCGGCAGGATGTCGCCCGTCTGCGACCACACGGCGACGTCGCTCGCGCGCGGCAGCTGATAGCGGTTGAAGTTCCACGTGCCGTTGCCCGGGCCGTCTTCGTAGAGCGGCAGGTACTCGTGCAGCGCATGGCCGATGCCCATCGCGAGGCCGCCCTGCAGCTGGCCCGACACGAGCTGCGGCGAGATCTGGTTGCCGCACTCCATGATCGAGTGATGCGTGAGCAGCTCGACCTTGCCGGTCGCTTCGTGCACGGCCAGCTCGACGAGCGTGCCGACCGCCGTGTAGTACGTGACGGCCGCGTTGTTGCGGCTCGTCGGCGGGATGAACACGCGCTTGCGGTCCAGCACGCGATAGCCGTTCGCGGTCGGCGCCAGCGTGCCGCGCAGCGCGGTCGCGCCGGCCGGCGCGACGGTGCCTGGCAGCGGGCCGTCGGCGCCCGTCTTCGGCGCGCCGACACGCAGCGACAGCCCGTCGATCGGCAGACGCTCGACCGCGCCGCCCACGTCGAACTCGGCGTCGGTCCATTGCCAGCGGTTGAACACGTGCACGACGGCGCCGGTCGGCAGGCCGAGCGCATGCGCCTGCTTCGCGAGCTGCTCGAACGTCAGCGGCTCGAGGCCGTCGGCGCTCAGCTTGCCGTCGACCCAGCGCGCGTCCTCGATGCGGATCGTGTACGGCGCGGCCTGGCCGCCGCCGAGGCCGCGCGTCCAGATCGACATCGCGGCCGGCCACAGCCCGTAGCGGAACACCGCGCGCGCGGCCTCGCGCGTGCTGTGCGTGAAGTAGTACGCGGAGTTGGTCGCGCTCGACGGCGACGCATAGCCCGGCGACCAGCGCGGATTCGCGCTCAGCCGATCCTGGTCGGCCTGCGACATCAGGTACGGATCGCCGCTCGTCTCGACCGGCAGGTCGGGCCATTCGGTCACCGCGACGCGCACCTCGGTCGCCGGGCGGCCGAGCCACTTCGCGACCGCGACGGCCTGCGACGTCGACATCCCGGTGCCGATCTCGGCAGCCGTGTGTTGCAGCGACACCTTGCCGTGCTCGTCGAATTCGACCTTCGCGAACGATGCCTCGGCGCCCGTGCCGAAGTCCTTCTGCACGCACGCGAAGCCGACACCGTAGCGCTTGCCCGGGTTCGCGGCCTCGAATTCGGCCTTGCGCGCCGCGCGACGCGTCCACAGCGGATGCTGCCTCGCGCGTTCCAGCACTTCGTCGACGCGCAACGCGCCGGCGGGAATCGCGCCCTGGGTGTTCTTCATCCCCGAACGCAGCGCGTTGCGCAGGCGGAACTCGATCGGATCGAGGTTCAGTTGCGCGGCGATCTCGTCGACGGCCATCTCGGTCGCGGCCATGCTCTGCAGCGTGCCGTAGCCGCGGGCGGAGCCGGCATCGATCGCGCGCGACGCGATCGCGACCGCCGCGAGGTCGCTCTTCGGGAAGTAGTAGATCGATTGCGCGGCCGTCGCGCCGACCATCGCCACCGACGGCGAGAAATTCGAGCGCCCGCCGCCGTTCGCCTCGAAGTCGCCCTTGAACGATTGCAGCAGGCCCGTGTTGCGGTCGACCGCGATCCGGTAATGCATCCTGAACGCGTGACGCTTCAGCGACGTCTGGAACTGCTCGTAGCGGTCGTTCGCGAACCGCACGGGGCGGCCGTCCGCGTACAGCGCGCAGACGAGCCCGTAGAACGGCACGTTGAAGTGATCCTTCGAACCGTAGCCGACCGTGTAGCACGGATGCACGAACAGCTTCTTCACCGGGAAGCGGCATTTCGCGACCATCGCGGCCGCGTTTTCCGACACTTCGAGCGGCGACTGGGTCGGCACGACGAGGTGCAGCGACTGCGTCGAAGCGTCGTACCAGCAGTTCGCGTTGTCGGGTTCGAGCGCGGCGGTATCGACCGACTGCGTGTTGTACTCGCGGTCGAACACGAGCCAGTCGGCCGACGGATGGTCGAGTTCCGCGGCGATCTGGCCGGCGAGAAACATCCCCTGCTCGTCGAGCTTGCCGTGCTCCTTGCCGTCCGGCCAGACCGGCAGGTGCTTGCGCATCATGCTCGGAAAGATCGGCGCGTCCTTCAGGCTCGAATAGACATCGTCGTCGTAGGCCGTCTTGCCGCCCACCCGCACGTAGCGGAAGGTGCCCCACGGATCGCGCTCGAGCGGGCCCGTGACCGCGCCGTAGCGGATCACGTCGTCGCGGAACTTGAGCGCGTTCTTCGCGAAGCGGAAGCGCGCGAAGTCGTGGTAGATCAGGATCGCGACCGCATGGCCGAGATACGCGGGCGTCTTGCCGGCGGGCAACAGCATGTCGTCGCCGTAGAACGTCGGGAACGCGACGCCGTCGCGCGCGAGATCGTCGGCCGTGACTACGCGGTCCGGCTTCAGCTCGTCGCCGAGCAGCGACAGGTCGAAGCCCTCGTAGGTGCGGTCGGCCTGCGTGACGCGCAGGATCAGCGCGTGCGACTGCTGCTGCGGCCAGTGCGGCATGTCGGCCGCGCGCACGTCGCGGGCGAATACTTTCGAGCCCGTGACCTTCGCGATGCCGTCGATGCGGAATTGGGGGATGCCGGTGACGCTATCCCATTTGACGGGGGTGAGGAGTTTTTCTTCGAAGAGCGCCGCGAACGCGCGGCTGCCGATGGGCGCGACGTAGACCGCGACGCCCGCCAGCACGCTGGCTTTCAGAAAACCCCGCCGTGACAGGCCGTGGTTTTTCATTGGGGGGAACCTCCTGATGCGGCTCGGACGGCGATCGGGTGTCGCGGCGTTCGGAGCGGCGCGCATTCTGGCATTGTTTTTGATATATCGCCTATAGTATTTCTCGCATGAATTGCTTATTGGATTTCTTATAACGGGATTCGGACGAGCTGCGGCGCGCGGTCGCGGGCGGCACACGCGTGCGACTGCGCGGTGTCGCGCCGGCCGCATCGATGGCTGCCGGCCGATCGTGCGCCATCGGCGGCCCGCGTGCGGCGCGGGCTGAAACCGGTCCGCGCGCGGCTGCCCGAGATCGTTCCGTCGGCAACGATCCGGCCTGCGCATCGGCGAATCCGCAAGACGCGCGCGGACGCGGTTGACGTCGACGCGCCGACGTCCCCGCACGGCACGCGCGGCCGATGTTTCATGTTAATGTCGTGCGCATCCGGTTCGCCGGCCATCCCGTGCCGGGCGGGGCGGCCGGCGGTGCACCGCATCGTGTCGAGGTCAAAATAGCCATGGCAGTCAAGGCACGCCTCCTGAACGCCCTTCTCGCCACGCCCCCCTGCGGCGATCACTACGTGACGGCCGCGCTGCGCCCGTCGATGCTCGTCACGCTGTTCGAGGACGTGCGTCCGATGGCGCTGTCCGGCCTCGCCAGCGCGTTCGTCGCGGCGATCGCGCTGATCCGGCTGCAACAACTCTGGTGTTTCGTGTGGCTCGTCGTCGACGTCGGCCTGCTCGCCGCGCGGCTCGCGATCGCACGTGCGTATGCGTTACGTCGTGCCGCCGGCGACGATCGCGCCGAATACTGGGCCCGGCGCTATGCGCCCGTGTCGCTCGCCGCGTGCTTCGTGCTCGGCCTCGGCGTGATGGGCTGCGTGGATGCGCCCGACGTCGAGCTCGGCACGCTGGCCGTGATGGTCGCGGGCGGCGTGTTCGGCGGGATCGCGTCGCGCAATTCGGCGCTGCCGTGGCTCGCGATGACGCAGGTCACGCTCGGCGTCGTGCCGATCGGCGTCGGCGCGCTGCTGGTCCAGCGGCCCGGCGCATGGCTGCTGCTGCCGCCGCTCGTGATCTATCTCGCGGCCATGCGTACGGTCGTCGAACGCCATTACCGCGTGCTGGTCGCGCTGATCGCCGCACGCCAGCGCAACGCCGAGCTCGTCGCGCGCTTCGACGCCGCTCTCACCTACATGCCGCACGGCCTGTGCATGATCGACGGCGAAAGCCGCGTGATCGTCGCGAACCGGCGCACCGCGCAACTGTTCGGCTCGCCGCGCGAGATCATGCTGGACACGCCGCTGCCCGACGTCGTCGCGGCGCTCGGCGCGAACGCGCTCACCGATCCCGACGGCGCCAGTCTCGCCGTGCAATGCGACCTCTGGCTGAACCACGACGAACCGGAGCCGCTCGACATCGCGCTCGCCGACGGCCGCCAGCTCGAACTCACGCGCCACCGCGTGCCGGACGGCAACGCGGTGATCATCGTCGAGGACGTCACCGCGCGCCGCCAGACCGAGCAGCATATCCGGCACCTCGCGCGGCACGACGCGCTGACGGGATTGCCGAACCGCCACGAGTTGCATGCGCAACTCAAACGGATGCTCGCGCACCGGCCGCACGTGCCGCACGTGCCGAGCCCCGCGCTCGCCGTCATGTATCTCGACCTCGACGGCTTCAAGGCGATCAACGACCGCTTCGGCCACCAGGCCGGCGACGAAGTGCTCATGCAGGTCGCCGAGCGGCTCGGCAAGACGCTGCCGCCCGGCGAACTGGCGGCGCGGGTCGGCGGCGACGAGTTCATCGTCGCGCTCGACGCAACCACCATGCAGGCGTGCTCGGTCCTCGCCGCGCGGATCATCCGGCAGATCTCGGCGCCGTACACGCTGTCGATCGGCGAGACCGTCGTCTTCGGGATCAGCATCGGCATCGCGCTCGACGACGGGCACGGCTCGCCCGACGAACTGATCCGGCAGGCCGACAGCGCGCTGTACGACGCGAAGTCGGCCGGCAAGGGGATCTACCGCTTCTATTCGGCCGGAAGCAGCCGCGTGGCGCCCGCGACCGCGAGCTGAGCGCGCGCTCGTTCCCGCCGGCGGCCGCCGCGCTGTCCGGCTTGCCCGTTCGCTTCCCGCGATTCATTCCGGAAACGCCTTGCATGGTTCGACGCGTGCGCGCAGATGTTCCGCCGCGGCCGCCCGTGTCACGTGACGTGTTCCGTAACATCGCCGCGCGCCGCGCGTAGCGTTCGCTGCAGAAGCCCGCACGATCGCGACGGCGCGCGGCATTTGATGGCTGGCACTCTTATTGCTCCTTGACCGGGAAACAGGATGTCAGGGAGGCCACTCATGAATACCGTCGAAGTCCTCAGCCGCGCGGAAACGATCGATCAACTGGACGTGATCGACGGTGCCTCGCTGATCCGGCGGCTCGTTTCCGAGCGCCGCATGCCCGCGGCGCGTGAAGCCGCGTGCGTCGCCAATCCGCCGCTGACGCTGTACGGCGCGTTTCGCCAGGGCGTCACCGACCACGCGGCGCGGCGCGCGAATCCGTATCGCGCCGGCAGCCGTTTCTGGACGCTGTGGGAAGAAGGCCGTATCGAGGCTGAAACATCGGGCCGCTGACGCGCTCGCGCGCCGGCCCCGTCGCCGCAAGGGGCTGACGCAACACGCGGCTTGCGCAGGCGGCCGCCCCGCACGCCGGCATGCGTTTCAGCGCTGCAACATCGCGCGCGGCTGCTCCGGTTGCGCTTGCCGCGCGTTCGCGCACGGGCCGCCGGACGGCGCTCGACATCGGCCGCGCCACGCGCCGCGCGGCGGTCGTTTCCCGATAAGATGGCGGATTCCCGTTCTCCGAACGATGTCGCCATGACCGCCTCCTCCTCACACCGAAATCCCATCCACTGCGAAATCGATCTCGATGCGCAAGGCAAGCATGCGGGCTATCTGCGCCTGCCGCATTCCGTGCATCGCTCCGCGTACGGCTGGCTGCCGATCCCGATCGCGTCGATCCGCAACGGCGACGGCCCGGTCGCGCTCGTGATGGCCGGCAACCACGGTGACGAATACGAAGGCCAGATCATCGTGTCGCAGCTGATGCGCGAGATCGACCCGGAGAGCGTCACCGGGCAGCTGATCCTGCTGCCGATGGCCAATTTCCCCGCGGCCGACGCGGGCCTGCGCGTGTCGCCGCTCGACGAAGGCAACCTGAACCGCAGCTTTCCCGGCAACCCGACCGGCACGCCGACGCAGATGATCGCCCACTACATCGAGCATGCGCTGCTGTCGCGCGCGCAGTATCTGGTCGACCTGCATTCGGGCGGCAGCTCGCTGCTGTACCAGGGCGGCAACATGCTCGCGATCGACCCGCTCGACGATGACGAAGCGGTAAAGCTCAACGGGCTGCTCGTTGCGTTCGGCTTGCCGAACGCGCTGCTGCACACGCCGAACCCGGTGCATTCGGCCTCGGCCGCGCGCCGGCAGGGCGCGATCTCGATCGTGACCGAACTCGGCGGTGCGGGGATGGCCGATCCGTCGCTGATCCGGCTCGGCCGCCACGGGCTGCTGCACTATCTCGGCTACATCGGCCTGCTGCACGGCGCACTTGTGCCCGATGCGCCGCCGACCGTCACGCGCTTCCTGCGCGTCGACGGCGATCGCCACTTCGTCTACGCGTACGAACGCGGGCTGTACGAACCGCTCGTCGAACTCGGCGACCACGTGAAGGCCGGCCAGCCGGCCGCGTGGGTGCACTTCCCCGATACGCCGCTGCGCGAACCGGTGCTGCACCGCTTCAAGGGCGACGGCGAAGTCGTGTGCAAGCGCGTGCCCGCGCAGGTGCAGCGCGGCGATTGCCTGTTTCAGCTGGCGGAGGCGTCGACGCCGCCGCGCGTTGGCCGATAGGCCAGTTACCAATCCGTCTCTTTTCCGTGCAGTCTGCCAAGGGTGGCGGACCGCACGCGTGCGCCATTAACCAACTTGACAAATTAACTCTTTTGGTTATGATCGCGGATGGAAAAGTACACGCCTCATTGCAAGCTGTCGCGGGTCAAGGCACTCGTCGGAACCGGCAACGTCCGGTTGACGACGAGTGCGGTGTTCGGGGCTCGCCGACTGGGTTTCACGGAAACGGAGGCGATCGGTGTCGTCATGTCGCTGGATACAGTCGATTTCTACAAGAGCATGACGACTTACGCCGACCACACGATCTGGCAGGACGTCTATCGGCGTTGCACCGTGAATGGCGACGTATATCTGAAACTGACCGTGATCGACGATGTGCTGATCGTGTCGTTCAAGGAGCGATGAAAATGAAGTGCCCTGCGTGCGGTGCCGCAAAACTGGTCCGTGATACACGAGACATCCCTTACACGTACAAGGGTCGCTCGACCGTCGTTCGCGATATCACCGGCGACTTCTGTCCGGCCTGCGGCGAGTCGGTGCTGGATATCGACGAGGCCACCCGGCTCGGTGAAGCGATCAGCGACTTCAACAAGCAAGTGAATTCGACCATCGTCGACCCGAGGTTCATTGCGAAGGTGCGCAAGAAGCTGATGCTGGATCAACGCGAGGCGGCCGAGATATTCGGTGGCGGCGTCAATGCGTTCTCCCGCTACGAAACCGGCAAGACGAACCCTCCACTTGCCCTTGTGAAGCTGCTCAGGATTCTGGATCGTCATCCGGATCTGCTCGCCGAAGTGCGAGCCGCATAGTCGAGCGTCATTCGGCATCGCGCATGCGTGAGCACGAGCTGCAACACATGCGCTGCTCATCCCCCACCCCACTCCCCCTGCAAGCCTTCTGACGCTCCCCGCGAAATCCTTATCGAAATTGCTTCGTTCGCCTTTGCCGGCCGCGCCGCTAACGTGTTCGAAACGGCGGCGGCACGCCGGATGCAGCGCAGGAAGCACCGCGGCCGCCGTCATCACGACAACCGCGTCGCGATAACGGAACAGACCGGCCGGGCGATGTGCCCCGCCCCCGCCAGGAACGTCCGCATCGCGCGCCCTTCGCGATGCCCATGGCCACGAACGACCGCATCATCGACACGACGCCGCTTGACGTCCGCGCCCAGCCGTTGATCGACGCGCTGATCGACGAATACGCGACGCGCTACGACGCGTACCGCCCCGACAGCCGTGCGTCCGCACGCGACGAACTCGCGCGCTACCCGGCCGAGCTGTTCGCGCCGCCCGAAGGCGCGTTCGTGCTGCTGCTGCGCGACGGCGAGACGATCGGCGGCGGCGCATTCAAGCGCTACGACGCGCAGACCGCCGAACTCAAACGCATCTGGACCCGCGCGGACCTGCGCCGCCAGGGGCTCGCGCGCCTGATCGTCGACGCGCTCGAACTGCGCGCCGCACAGCAGGGCTATCGGCGCGTGTACCTGACCACCGGTTTTCGCCAGCCCGAAGCATGGGCGCTGTACGACCGCACCGGCTATACGCGGCTGTTCGACTCGTCGATCGACCCCGAAGCGTATTTCCACCTGCGCTTCGGCAAGGATCTCGCCGATCCGTCGCGCACGTCGACGCTCGCCGACCTGTGGGCGCCGCTGCCCGAAGCGGTGCTGCCGCGCTGAACGCGTCGCGCCATCCGATTCCGCTCCCTCGCTCCCGACGACAACACAACTAGGACGCATCCATGCAACGAGCCGTACCCTTCACGCCGCGTGCGCTCCGCACGCTGGCCGCCGCGCTGATCGGCGTGACCGCGATCGCCGCGGCCGCCGCGACCTTCGACCTGAGCCCCGAGCAGCGCGGCCGCCCGCGCGGCACGGCCGATGCGGCCGTCGAGCGCGCGGTGCCCGCGTCGTTCAAGTTCGCCGAAGCCGGCACGCTGACGATCGGCGTCGCGCCGAGCCTGCCGCCGATCAGCACGTATGCGACCGACGCGCGCACGGTGATCGGCTTCGACGCGGACGTCGGCCAGCTGGTGTCCGACAGCCTCGGCCGCAAGCTGAAGATCGTCCCGCTCGCGTGGGCCGACTGGCCGCTCGCGCTCGAATCGGGGAAGGTCGACGCCGTGATCTCGAACGTCACCGTCACCGAGGAGCGCAAGCAGAAATTCGATTTCTCGACCTACCGCAAGGACCAGGTCGGCTTCTACGTGCGCAACGACAGCAAGATCCAGTCGATCCGCGAGCCGAAGGACGTCGCGGGGCTGCGCATCGTGACCGACGCCGGCACCAACCAGGAAAAGATCCTGCTCGCGTGGGACCGCGAGAACGTCGCGCACGGCCTGAAACCGGTGCAGGTGCAGTACTACGACGACCAGGCGATGCGGATCGTCGCCGTGCAGTCGGGCCGCGCCGATGCCGTGTTCAGCGTGAACTCGGTGCTCGCCTACCAGAGCGCGCAGCAGGGCAAGACACGGCTCGTCGGCGCGATCAGCGGCGGCTGGCCGCGCACGGCCGACATCGCGATCGCGACGCGCCGCGGCAGCGGGCTCGCCGATCCGCTGACGGTCGCGCTGAACGGGTTGATCAAGAACGGCCGCTATCAGCAGATCCTCGACCGCTGGAACCTCGCGTCCGAAGCGATCGACCAGTCGCGCACGAATCCGCCGGGTTTGCCGAAGAGCTGAGCGCCGCCCCTTCACGCCTTCGCAGGAACGCCGAACACCATGGCTTACTCGCTTTCATTGCTGGACAAGAGTCCGATCGCCGACGGCGCGGCCGCCGCCGACGCGCTGCGCTTCACGACGACCCTCGCGCAGCGCGCCGAACAGCTCGGTTACGAGCGCTTCTGGGTCGCCGAGCATCACGGCGCGCCCGGCTTCGCGAGCTCCGCGCCGGAGATCGTCGTCGCGCACCTGCTCGCGCACACGTCGCGCATTCGCATCGGTTCGGGCGGCGTGATGCTGCAGCACTACAGCCCGTTCAAGGTCGCCGAAACCTTCAAGCTGCTCGCCGCGCTCGGGCCGGGCCGCGTCGATCTCGGCGTCGGCAAGGCGCCCGGCGGGCTGCCGCTGACCACGCGCGCGCTGCAGTGGTTTCACGACAAGGCGAAGAAGCCCGGCTTCGCGGGCCAGCTCGCCGAACTCGATGCGTTCCTGGGCTGGGGCGTCGCCGAAGATCATCCGCTCGCCGGCGCGGTCGCGATGCCGGTGCCGCCGCACGCGCCGGAGCGCATCCTGCTCGGCGGCTCGCCCGACAGCGGCACGCTCGCCGCCCGCCACGGCTGGCGCTTCTGCTACGCGGGGCACTTCAACGGCGACGACGCGAACCTCGAACGCTCGCTGGCCGCCTACCGCGACGCAGGCGGCACGCGAGCGCTCGTCGCGCTGTACGCGGTCGCCGCACCGACCCGCGAGGAGGCCGAGCGACTGATCGGGCCGCTGAAGATCTTCAAGCTGCAGTTCGCCGGCGGCCAGAGCTTCAACCTGCCGAGCGCGCAGGCCGCGGCCGAATTCGCGCGGCAAAGCGGCGCGTCCGACTACCGGATCGACGAGTTGCGCCCGACCGTGCTGGCCGATACGCCCGAGCGCATCCACCGCGCGCTCGACGCGCTGAGCCGGCGGCTCGACGTCGACGCGTTCGTGATCGACTCGCCGGTGACCGATTACGCGGCACGGCTCGCGTCGGCCGAATGGCTCGGCGGCGCGCAGTCGATCACCCCCGTGCAGGCGGCCCTCGCGGCCGACCGCTCCCTTCGCTCCCTTTCCCCCGACCAGAACGCGTGACGCGCCCATGACGACCCGACGATCGATTCCCTTCGGCCTGATGCTGCAAGGCGCAGGCAGCCACATGAACGCATGGCGGCACCCGAGCAACCCGCCGGACGCGAGCATCAACCTCGACTTCGCGATCGGCATCGCGCGCAAGGCGGAAGCCGCCGGCATCGCGTTCGCGTTCGTCGCGGACGGCCTCTACATCAACGAGAAGTCGATCCCGCACTTCCTGAACCGCTTCGAGCCGCTCACCGTGCTGTCGGCGCTCGCGGTCGCGACGAAGAAGATCGGCCTCGCAGGCACGATCTCGACGTCGTACAGCGAGCCGTTCACGGTCGCGCGCCAACTCGCGTCGCTCGACACGATCAGCGGCGGGCGCGCGGGCTGGAACGTCGTGACGACGCCGCTCGAAGGCACCGCGAAGAATTTCGGCAAGGCGCATCCGGATCACGAGTTGCGCTACGAGATCGCCGACGAATACCTCGAGGTCGTGCAGGGGCTGTGGGATAGCTGGGACGACGACGCGTTCGTGCGCGATCGCGCGACCGGTCGCTTCTTCGATCGCGACAAGCTCCACACGCTCGATCACCACGGCCGCTTCTTCCAGGTTGCCGGCCCGCTGAACATCCAGCGCTCGCCGCAGGGGCAGCCGGTGATCTTCCAGGCCGGCTCGTCCGACACCGGCATCGGGCTCGCGGGCAAGTACGCGGACGCCGTGTTCACGCACTCGCCGTCGCTCGACGAAACGGCCGCGTTCACGCGGCGCGTGAAGCAAAGCGCGGTCGAGCACGGGCGGCAGCCCGGCGACGTGAAGATCTTCCCGGGCATCGGGCCGATCGTCGGCCGCACGGCCGCCGAGGCGGAAGACAAATACCAGGCGATCCGCGACCTGCTGACGATCGACGAAGCGCTCGCGTATCTCGGCCGCTATTTCGACCACCACGATTTCACGCAGTACGCGCTCGATGCGCCGTTCCCGGAACTCGGCGACATCGGCCGCAACAGCTTCCGCTCGACCACCGACCGGATCAAGGCCGACGCGAAGCGCAAGCACCTCACGCTGCGCGAGACTGCGCTCGCCGTCGCGACGCCGCGCCCGAACTTCATCGGCACGGCCGAGCACGTCGCCGACGAGCTGATCCGCTGGCACGACGCCGGTGCCGGCGACGGCTTCATCCTCGGCTTCCCGGTACAGGCGCAGGGCGTCGACGACTTCATCGACCTCGTGATTCCGGCACTCGAGGCGCGCGGCCGTTATAGCCGCGACCTGCCGGGCAGCACGCTGCGCGACCATCTCGGCCTGCCGCGCAAGGCGAGCCGCCACGCGGCGCCCGGCGCGGTGCAGCAACAGGACGACGCGGCCGAAGCGCACGCATGACGCCGACGCGCCGCCTCGCGCGGCGCTTCCGGCCAACTCGATCGAGGACCCTCACCGACATGAGCGACACGACCCATCTCGGCGGCGCAGTGCCGCCGCTCTCCCCCTCCCGCGCCCGCGACGCCGGCACGCACCTGCGGATCGTGCCGGCCCGGCACCGGTCGCGCACCATCGGCACCGTGCTCGCGCTCGTGCTGATCGCACTCGTGCTGTATTCGATCCTCGGCAACCCGCAATGGGGCTGGCCGGTGTTCGCCGAGTGGTTCCTGTCGCCGCCGGTGCTGTCCGGGCTCGCGCGCACGCTGGTGCTGACGCTGCTCGGCGCGGTGTTCGGCTTCGCGCTCGGCGGGTTCGTCGCGCTGGCGCGGCTGTCGCGCTCGCGTCTGCTCGCGGCGAGCGCATGGACCTTCGTGTGGCTGTTCCGGTCGATTCCGCTGATCGTGCTGCTGCTGATCCTCAACAACCTCGGCTACCTGTACGAACACGTGCGGCTCGGCGTGCCGTTCACCGACATCGTGTGGTTCGACACGCCGACCACCGACCTGATCAGCCCGTTCCTCGCGGCCGTGCTCGGCCTCTCGCTGAACCACGCGGCGTTTTCCGCGGAAGTGATTCGCGGCGGCATTCTCGCGGTCGACCAGGGGCAGCTCGAAGCGGCCGCCGCGCTCGGCCTGCCGCGCGGCCGCCAGACCACGCGGATCGTGTTGCCGCAGGCGATGCGCGCGATCCTGCCGACCGCGTTCAACGACCTGATCTCGCTCGCGAAAGGCACGTCGATGGTCTACGTGCTTGCGATGCCCGAGCTGTTCTACACGGTGCAGGTGATCTATCGGCGCAATCTCGAAGTGATTCCGCTGCTGATGGTCGCGACCGTCTGGTACCTGATCATCCTGACCGTGCTGTCCGCGATCCAGGTGCAGGTCGAGCGCCACTATGCGCGCGGCGCGCTGCGCAACCCGCCGCCGTCGGCGCTGACGTTCGTGCTGGCGTGCGTCAGTGCGCTGTGGCGGCATGCGGCGGCGCGCAACGCAACGGCAACCGGCGCGGCGGCCCACGATGACGCCGCGGCCGCGCCGGTGCCGCGCACCGGCGGCGAAGTCGCCGTGCACAACGTATCGAAGCAGTTCGGCATGCAGCGCGTGCTCGACAACGTGTCGTTCGTCGCACCGCGCGGCAGCGTGACGGTGATCGTCGGGCCGTCCGGTTCGGGCAAGTCGACGCTGCTGCGCACCATCAACCATCTCGAGCGCGTCGACGACGGCTTCATCGACATCGACGGCGAGCTGATCGGCTATCGGCGCGACGGCGACGTGCTGCACGAGTTGAAGGAGCGCGACGTGCTGAAGCGCCGCACGGCGGTCGGCATGGTGTTCCAGAACTTCAACCTGTTTCCGCACCTGACGGTGCTCGAGAACCTGATCGAGGCTCCGGTCGCCGTCGGCGGCGTCACGCGCGAGGCCGCCGAACGCACCGCGCGCACGCTGCTCGCGCGCGTCGGCCTCGCCGATAAAGCCGATGCGTACCCGCGCCAGCTGTCCGGCGGCCAGCAGCAGCGCGTCGCGATCGCGCGCGCGCTCGCGTTGCGCCCGAAGGTGCTGCTGTTCGACGAGCCGACGTCGGCGCTCGATCCCGAACTGGTCAACGAAGTGCTCGACGTGATCAAGGAGCTCGCACGCTCGGGCACCACGCTCGTGATCGTCACGCACGAAATCGGCTTCGCGCGCGAAGTCGCGGACAACGTGCTGTTCATGGAGCGCGGCCGCATCGTCGAGTCGGGGCCGCCCGCCGTCGTGCTCGACGCGCCGGCCCATCCGCGCACACGCGCGTTCCTGTCACGGGTGCTCTGATGCACGCCGCTCACGACCTGCGAGGCAACCGACGATGATCGACCGACGCCAGTTCATCACCGCCACGCTGGCGGCCGCCGCTGGCCTCCGGTGGCACGCGGCCGAGGCCGCCGCCGCGACGGCGGACCTCGATCCGCGCCAGGCCGGCCGGATCCGCGCATCGCGCGACGATGCGGCGATTCGCGCGGCAAGCAACTACCGCTGGGTACGCGACGGGGCCTTCACGGTCGCGATCTCGCCGCACGCGCCACCGGTATCGACCTATGCGACCGACGCACGCACCGTGGTCGGTGCCGATCCCGACTATGCGCAGCTCGTCGCCGACGCGCTCGGCCGCACGCTGGTGCTGGTGCCAATCGCATGGGCCGACTGGCCGCTCGGGCTCACGTCGGGCAAGTACGACGCGGTGATCTCGAACGTCGGCGTGACCGAAAAACGCAAGGAGAAATACGACTTCACGACCTACCGGCTCGGGCTGCACGGCTTCTACGTGCGCACCGCGAGCCCGATCGCGAAGATCGCCGAACCGAAGGACGTCGCCGGCCTGCGCGTCATCACGGGCGCGGGGACGAGCCAGGAGCGCATCCTGCTCGAATGGAGCCGGCGCAACGTCGCGCAAGGGCTGAAGCCGACCGAACTGCTCTATTTCGACGACGATGCGGCAGCACGCGTCGCGCTGCTGTCGGGCCGCGCCGATGCCGAGCTGAATCCGAACGCGTCGCTCGCGTACGAAGCCGCGCGCGACGGCAAGATCCGGCGGGTCGGCGTCGTCAACGCGGGCTGGCCCGCGAATGCGGACGTCGCGATCGCGACGCGCCGCGGCAGCGGGCTCGCGCCGGCGTTGACGCTCGCGACGAACGCGCTGATCGACAACGGCCGCTACGGGCAGGCGCTGGCGCGCTGGGGGTTGCAGAGCGAGGCGGTCGCGCGCGCGGAGACGAATCCGCCGGGATTGCCGTCGTTTTGATTCGATGTGTCGATGTGTCGCTGTGCCGACGCGTCGTTGCGTCGGCACAGCGAGCTGCGCATCGGTCGCGCAGCAAATGAAATCGCCCCGGCATCCCTTAAAGAAGAGGCCGGGGCGAACCGACTTGGGCGGGTCGTCGTTTCCTACGCCGTCAGCGCCGCGCGATCGCGATGGTGGTCGAGTTCCGCGATGTGCGCGTGGATCGCAGGAATCAGCTTGCGTCCGTAATCCAGCGCATCGTCGAGCGGATCGAAACCGCGAATCAGGAACGTCGATACGCCGAGCTTGTAATACGCACCGAGCGCACGCGCGACCTGTTCCGGCGTGCCGACGAGCGCGGTCGAATTCCAGCGCGCGCCGGTCAGGTTCGCGACGCCCATCCACAATCGCTCGTCGAGCACGTCGCCCTGCGCGGCCGCGGCCATCAGGCGTTGCGAGCCGGCGTTCTGCGGCGCATGGCCGTCGATCGGCTGGCCGTTCGCGAGCCGCGCCGCGCGCACGCGCGCGCGGATCGCCTCGGCCTTCTCCCACGCGGCGGCTTCGGTGTCCGCGACGATCGGCCGGAACGACACGCTGATGCGCGGCGCGCGTCCGAACGGCACTGCCGCGGCCCGCACGCGCGCGATCTGCTCGCGCACGGCAGCGAGCGGCTCGCCCCACGTCATGTAGACATCCGCGTGCTGCCCGGCCACGGCCAGCGCGGCCGGCGACGAACCGCCGAAATAGATCGGCACGTGCGGCTGCTGCGCGCCTTTCACGACCGGCGACGCACCATGCAGCCGATAGAACTCGCCGTCGTGATCGACCGGCGTGTCGGCCAGCCAGATGCGTTTCAGCACGTCGAGATATTCGCCGGTGCGGCGGTAGCGCGCGTCGTGCGGCACGAAATCGCCGTCGCGCTGAAGATCGGCATCGTCGCCGCCCGACACGACGTTCAATGCGAGCCGGCCGCCGCTGAACACGTCGAGCGTCGCGATCTGCCGCGCGGCGGCCGATGGCACGATCACGCCCGGCCGGTGCGCGAGCAGGATGCGAATATGTTCGGTCGCGGCGGCCGCGAACGACGCGACGATGAAGCCGTCCGCCGCGTTGCTGAAATGGCCGACCAGTATCTGGTCGAAGCCGGCGGCTTCGTGCGCCCGCGCGAAGCGCCGCACGTAGTCGGGCTGGACGGCGGCCCCGCCCGGTACGTCGACCTCCGCACCGGGCGTCGCGGTGATCATGCCGATGATGTCGACGGGCATGTCGATGGTCCTTCTTGTCGTCGATCGGAAATGGCTGCGTGCTGCAGCACGCTCACTGCGCGGCGGCCGTCTTCTGCGCGGGCGCCGCGAACGCGCCCGCATACGAGCGGTCGAGCAGCTTCGCCGTGTCGTATGCGACCGGAATCACGCCGGCCTTGTGCAGGAAGTCGGCGGTGTTCTGCGCATCCTTCGCGGCCGTGTCGTCGACCGGGCCCACACGCTGGTGCGCGTTGTTGAGCCAGCGGTACGCGACGTCCGGCTCCAGCTTCGCGCGCTTCGCCCACAGGTCCGCGTACTCGCGCGGATGACTGTCGACCCACTGGCGTGCCGCCACCACGCGCTTCAGGAAATCAGTGATCTCCGCGCGCCTGGCCGTAGCCGCCTGCTCGTTCGCGGCGACGAAGCTGAGCGCGGGCATCAGGCCCTGCGCGGTCGTCACGGGACGGGCGCCCTGGCGCAGCGCGAGCGTGCTGACGAACGGCTCCCACAGCGACACGGCGTCGACCGAGCCGTTCGCGAGCGCGTTGGTCGCATCGATCGGCATCAGGTACGCGTACTTGACGGAATCCGCGCGCAGGCCATCGTGTTCGAGCGCGCGCAGCACGAGCTGCTGGCTCCATGCGCCGCGCCAGACCGCAATCGTCTTGCCCTGCAGGTCGGCGACGGTGCGCACCGGCGAGTTCTTCGGCACGAGGATCGCGACGCCGTCGAGGCTCTGCCGCGACACCGCGACGACTTTCACCGGCGCGCCGCGCGCGGCCAGCGTGAGCAGCGCGGAATCGCCGAGGAAGCCGACGTCGATCGCGTTGCCGTTCAGGCTTTCGGCGACGGGCGCGGCGGCCTGGAAGTGCTTCCACTCGATCGTGTAAGGCAGGTCCTTCAACACGCCGGACGCCTCCATCGATGCCTGGATGTTGAAGTAGTTCTGTTCACCGACGCGCAGCGTGACGGTGTCTTTCGCGATGCCCGGCTGCGCGGCGAGCGCGAGCAGCAGCGCCGTGACGATTCGGCTCAACAACGTGATCTCCCCGGAGGTTGGCGGGCGGCCGCGCGACGGCGTCGCCCCTGGGTCCGCCTGGCGCGACGGCTGGCGGACGTGATGGAACTGGTGAAGATACGGCGATCCGCTTCATGAGACAAACGCAATATTCTGCTATGCAAATATGCAAATGTTTTATGGAATGATCGGCGCGCAGCGACGCCGTCCACCGGGCTTCGTGGAACGCCGTTCGAATGATCCCTCGACAGATATTTCGCACGCGAAATACATCGCAAACTATATTTCGCATACGAAATACCCACCCGGAACGAGGACGGCCATGACGTCAGAACCCATCGAGTTTTCCGCCGCCGACGGCTATACGCTGCGCGGCACGCTGTGGTCGCCGGACGCGCCGCCGCGCGCGCTGGTGTTGATCCATCCGGCCACCGCCGTGCCGGAGCGGCTCTACGCGGGCTTCGCGCGCTTCCTGACCGAACGCGGCTTCGCGGCGCTGACCTACAACTATCGCGGCATCGGCGCGTCGCGGCCCGCGCGGCTGAGCGCGCTGCAGGCCCGCATGCGCGACTGGGTCGAGCTCGACGTCGGCGCCGCGATCGCGTGGGCGCGCGCTAAGCACGGCGGGCTGCCGCTGCTGGCGGTCGGGCATAGCGTCGGCGGCCATGCGATCGGGCTGTCGGCCGGCACCGCGCACCTGCGCGCGGCCGTGCTCGTCGCCGCGCACGCGGGCAGCACGCGGCTGATCGCCCGCGCGGCCGAGCGGCTGAAGGTGCGGCTGATCCTGCGCGTGCTCGGCCCGCTCGCGTCCGCGCTGCTCGGCTACGTGCCCGGCAAGCGGCTCGGCCTCGGCGAGGACCTCCCGGCCGGCGTGTTCCGCGAATGGAGCCGCTGGACCACGCTGCCGCGCTACTTCTTCGACGATCCGACGCTCGGCGCGGCCGAGCGCTTCTCGAAGCAGCAACTGCCGATCCTCGTGCTCGGCTTCGACGACGATCCGTGGGCGAACCCGCCTGCGATCGACCTGCTGGTAAGCTACCTGACCCGGGCGGCCGTCGAACGCCGCCAGATCGATCCGCACGCCGCGGGCAGCGGGCCGGTCGGACACATGGGCTTCTTCCGCAGCCGGCCAGGCACGGTGCTGTGGCCCGCGGTCGCCGACTGGCTCGCGCAGGCGCTCGATGCGCCGCGCGATGCGGGTCGCCCGTCCCTTTCCATTGCAGCCGGGAACCGAGCTTGAGCGAAGACCGACGACTGTTTTTCCTGTTGACCATCGGCCAGCGGCGCGTGCAGCGCTGGGTCGACCGCAAGGCCGAGACCGATGCGCGCGCGAGTGCCGCGCAGGCCGGCGTGCTGTTCTGCCTCGCGAGGCAGGACGGCGCGCTGATCGGCGAAGTCGGTGCGGCGCTGCAACTGGCGCCGTCCGCGATGACGGGGCTCGCCGACCGGATGGCGAAGGCCGGCCTGCTTGCGCGTCACGCCGATTCGGACGACGGGCGCGCAACGCGACTGTTCCTGACCGACGAAGGACACGCGGCGCTCAAGCGCGCGCGCGTGGCGCTGCGCGAGCTGAACGGCAAGCTGTGCGACGGCTTTTCCGACGCCGAACTCGACGTCGTCGCGCGCTGGCTGCACGCATTGCAGGACCGCTTTCCGGCCGAGCGCTGAACCGTGCCGGCGGCGCGCCGCATCGGCACGAATCCGCGTAATCGATAGCGATTTCGATTCGTGCTTTCGATTCGCGCTTTCAATTCGTTTTCCGAACTTTCAGGCGGCAAATTTTGCATTCCGGCGGCATTCCGGCGGCATTGCTTCGGCAACGCTTTCCGGCTACGTACTGTTACAAAAAATTGCCTGCCGCGCCGCATATCGATCGCCTACATTGCAATCCACTTCGACGCATTCGTCGTCTGCACGGCCTGGCCTTCCCGTTGCGTCCGCAACCCTGGACGCACCCGACAAGCAATGAAAACGAAGAGGTGTCTTGACCGACGTGCTGGCGGCATCCAGCACACGCGGATTGCGATGACCGCGGCGGCTTCCTGAACGACACGATCCGACGCATGGCACGGCATTCATTGCCGCGCGTACCGGTGCGCGTCGTGCCGCCGTGCCGCGCCATCGCCGCCGCACGTCAACGAGGAGCAGTCCATGCGACGCACGATCGTGTCCCACTCGCTTGTCCCCAGCCTCACCCGCCTGTCCGCCGCGATGGCCGTGGCGATGGCCGCCGCCGCGGTCGCGCATGCCGATCCCGTGGTCGTGTCCGGCCCGAGCCCGTTCGCCGCCTGTACCATCGGCGGCCCCGGCACGAACTACGTGAACGCCGAGGTCGAACCGTGGCTGTCGGTCAACCCGGCGAACCCGACCAACATGATCGGCGTGTGGCAGCAGGACCGCTGGTCGAACGGCGGCGCCCACGGGCTCGTCGCGGGCTATACGTTCGACGGCGGCGCGACCTGGGCGCGCACGCCGCAGCCGTTCAGCGCCTGCGCGCCGGGCGGGCTCAAGTACGAGCGCGCGTCCGATCCGTGGGTATCGTTCGGTCCGGACGGCACCGCGTATTCGGTATCGATCTCGTTCAACCAGTCGAACAACAGCAACGCGGTCGCGGCCTCGGTGTCGACCGACGGCGGACAGACATGGAGCAGCCCGGCCGTGCTGATCGCGAACGACGAACCGACGACGCAGTTCTTCAACGACAAGGAATCGGTGACGGCGAACCCGGTGAAGGCCGGCACGGCCTACGCGGTGTGGGACCGCCTCGAACTGCCGAACGGCAACCCGTACGCGAACCTGCACACGCAGGCATACCGCGGGCCGACGTTCTTTTCGAAGACGGTCGACGGCGGCAAGACGTGGAGCCGTGCGAAGGTGATCGTCAACGTGCCGTCGCGCCAGCAGACGATCGGCAACCAGATCGTCGTCGATCCGAAGACCGGCACGCTCTACGACTTCTTCGACCTGATCCAGCCGCCGTTCAACAAGGCGGCCGGCAAGGTCGCGTTCGTCAAGTCGACCGACGACGGCGCGACCTGGACGAAACCGCAGGTGATCGCCGGGCTGCAGACGGTCGGCGTGACCGATCCGAACACCGGCGAACCGGTACGCACCGGCGACATCATTCCGGAACCCGCGATCGATCCGGCGTCGGGGCAGCTCTATGTCGTATGGCAGGACAGCCGCTTCAACGGCGGCAACTACGACGAGATCGCGCTGTCGACGTCGAAGGACGGCGGCGCGAGCTGGAGCGCGCCGCTGCAAGTGAACACGCCGACCGGGCGTCCCGCGTTCAATCCGTCGGTGCGCGTCGACAATGCCGGCGCGGCAATGGTCACCTACTACGACTTCCGCGACCTGCAGGCCGGCAACACGACGACGCTGCCGACCGGGTTCTGGCGCAAGATCTCGCATGACGGCGGCACCACGTTCGCGGACGAGCGGCGCGTCGGCGGCCCGTTCGACATGAAGCTCGCGCCGAATGCGGAAGGTTTCTTCATCGGCGATTACCAGGGGCTCGACGTGCTGCCGTCGTCGTCTTTCCATCCGTTCTTCGTCCAGACCAACGCAGGCAACCTGACGAACCGCACCGACGTGTTCTTCGCGCCGTGATGCGCGGGTGAGCATAGCGCTGCCGCGATATCGACCGTCGCGGCAGCGTGCGGGCATCGACGCGCGCTCAGCCCCCCTGCACCGATTCCTGGAAGAACTGCCGGTACCAGTCGCGCAGCTGGAACAGCGGACCGTCGCCGTCGCACAACAGCGGCGCCGCGCGATAGATCTTCCTGCGCCACAACACGACATCCTGATCGAATGCATCGTGAGCGAATCGCGCGTATTCCTGCGCGATCGCATCGGTGTCGGGCAGCGTCGGATCGCGCTGGATCTTGATGCCGTAGCAAACGTCCACATGCTCGGTATCGATGGGCGTGTGAATGTTCACCTGCTTGCTCGCGTACGTTCCCTCCATCGATACATGCATCACGGCCGGACCGTAATAGGTCGCCTCGGTCGTCAGTTGCTTGCCGAGCGTCGGATGCCCGCCGATCGTCGAGCGTTGCGACGCGATATGACCGTCGAAGTGCACCGAGATATCCTCGATCGGCGACCCGTGAACGTACGTGAAATGCGGCGCATCGACGAGGTTCTCGATGATTTCCTTGCCCTGCGTGCGCACCCGCCACCGCTTGAAGTACCAGCGCGTCCAGCCGTCGGCACCGTTCATGGCAGGATCGACCGGCAGTTCCCAGCTCGGCGGCCCGCCGGCCGGATCGAACCACATGTGGACGATCTGGTTGATCTCGCGCACCGGGTGGGCGGCTAATGCGCCCTCCTTCGCCTTGATCGGAATGCGTTTCGCGTAGGGCACGTCGACGCAGGCGCCAGTCTGCGAGAAGCGCCATTCGTGGAACGGACAGACGATCGTATCGCCCTGGCAGCGACCGTCGCCCAGATGCGCGCCGAGGTGCGGACAGAATGCATCGAGGATCGATACCTGCCCGCTCTCGCCGCGAAACGCGATGTACTCCTGGCCGAAGTAGCTGAGCGATTTGATCTCGCCCGGCTTGATTTCATCAGAAAATAGGACTGCGAACCAGCCCTTCGGGTATTTGCCGGTGAAATAGTCCGATGTCATGCGTGTCTCCTGTCTATTTACTTGCCAACGATGGCAATTTCCCGCGCCTTCGCGGCGCCGCTCGACTCGTCGAACGAGCGTACGATCCGGACGGGATCCTGTTTGTCGAGATCGAAACCGTGTTCCTCCAGCACCCAAGTGTAGAGAACGCCCAACAACCAGAAAATGAGTTTATTTGCACCCCTACCATGCGAAAACACACACATACCGCGGTGAAATGGGATGACCTCCGGTATTTCCTCGCCGTCGCGAATTCGGGCTCGTATCTTGCCGCCGGCAAAGCACTGGGCGTCGACCGAACCACCGTCAGCCGGCGAGTGGACGTGCTGGAGAAATCGGTGGGATCACAACTCTTCGTGCTCGACGACGGCGGCTTCCAGTTGACAGCCGCCGGCCGCGCAGTCCTGTCGATCGCATCGCGCATGGAGGAGGAAGCGAGCCTGCTGGCCACGCTCCGCCAGCGGCCGCACGGCGGCGTCGAAGGCACGGTGCGGCTCGCCGTTTCCGCCTCGCTCGGCGATGCATTCATCGGCGACATCGTCGCGTTTCATCATCGCAATCCGTTCGTCAATCTCGACGTGAGCAACGTCGGCGATCCGCTTGCGGTCGTCGCGGAGCGCAGCGCCGATCTCGGCATCTGCGTATCGCACGAAGCCCCCGCAAGACTCGACAGCGTGGCACTCGGCGAAGTCGAAGTCGCGGTGTACGGGCCGGCGGACCGGCACGACGGCGAAATGACCGGCACCTGGATCGGCTGGGGCGGCGACGTCCCGAAACCGTTCGCGGACTGGCTGCGCGAATACGCGCCGCACGACGCGCGCGTCAGCACCAAGGTCAATTCATGGGATGCATTGAAGCGTGCGGTCTTGTCCGGCGGCGGCGTCGCGCCGCTGTGGTGCATGCTCGCGGAACGTGAACCGGGTCTCGCCCGCGTTTTTCCCGACGCGCAGAAGCATTACCTGACGCTCTGGCTGGTGTCGCACGAGAGTGCCAAGCGCAACGCAGCCCAGCAGGCGGTATGGCTCTTCCTGACCGAACAGCTTCGCCGGGCGTTGCGCGCCGACGATGAGCGCACGCAGCGCGAATGAAGGGGTGCACGCCGGCCGAATGCGGTCGTGCCTGAGGTCGACAAGATCGGATAGCCGCCGTCGCAAGCCGGCGCATACGCCCCGGCGCCCCGGTCATCCACGAACCGATCGCGCTGACCGACACTCACGTCCCCTCCCGCCACCCTTTCATCCCTCCGACAGACGCGGGTGAGCATAGCGCTGCCGCAATGTCCATTGCGTCGCGGCAGCGCTCCCGAATGCGCGTCAATGCATGTCGGTCAGCACGATGCGACCATCGACTTTCCCTTCGCGCAGCCGCGCGAATATGTCGTTGATGTTGCCGAGCCGATCGCGATGGATATGCGCGCGCACCAGCCCGTCCGCCGCGAAATCGAGCGATTCCTGCAGGTCGCGCCGCGTGCCGACGATCGAGCCGCGCACCGTGATGCCGTTCAGCACCGTCGAGAAGATCGGCAGCGGGAAATCGCCGGGCGGCAAGCCGTTGAGCGCCACCGTGCCGCCGCGCCGCACCATCCCGAGCGCCTGCGCGAACGCGCTGCGCGACACGGCCGTCACCAGCACGCCATGCGCGCCGCCGATCTCCTTCTGGATCAGCTTCGCCGGATCGTCGGCCAATGCATCGATCGTCAGCTCGGCGCCCAGTTCGCGCGCGAGTGCGAGTTTGGCGGGAGACACGTCGATCGCCGCGACGTGCAGGCCCATCGCGCGCGCGTACTGCACGGCCACGTGGCCGAGCCCGCCGATGCCCGAAATCGCGAGCCACTGGCCCGGGCGCGTGTCGGTGACGCGGATGCCCTTGTAGACGGTCACGCCCGCGCACAGGATCGGCGCGATCTCGTCGAACGCGACCTGCGCGGGCAGATGGCCGACGTAGTCGGGATCGGCCAGCACGTATTCCGCATAGCTGCCGTTGACCGAATAGCCGGTGTTCTGCTGCCCGTGGCAAAGGGTTTCCCAGCCGGTGTGGCAGTACTCGCAGTGACCGCATGCCGTATAGAGCCAGGGCACGCCGACGCGGTCGCCCTCGCGCACGTGCGTGACGCCCGCCCCGACCGCCGCGACGACGCCCACGCCTTCGTGGCCCGGAATGAACGGCAGCGTCGGCTTCACGGGCCAGTCGCCGTCGGCTGCGTGCAGGTCGGTATGGCAGACGCCCGAAGCCTTGATGTTGACGAGGATCTGGCCCGGGCCCGGCGTCGGGACCGGCACCTCCTCGATGCGCAACGGTTCGCCGAACGCGTGGACCACCGCCGCCTTCATGGTTTGAGTCATGCGTCGCTCCTGTCTGGTCGATGACCGGGCCAGTATCCGGGCTCGAAACCGGAACGACTTGATACGTATCAACGGAGCGGGAAACGCACGCGACGGTGACGGATTCATCGCGAGACCTATTGCGTGGGCCACCGGTGCCGGAGGCGCGGGTTTGACGGCCGGGCTCTGCTTTCGCCGCCGTTTCCGCAGCTTGTCGGAAACCCTGCGGCATGCCGCCGTTTCGCTTGGAATTCGAAATGATATAACATATCATTTCGCGATCTCGTCCACCTGAAGCTCGCTCATCCGGGTGGCCGGGCTACGCCGAGTCCAATCCAACCGGGTCACAGCGCACCGAAAATGCAACAATATATCGTATCCAGTCTTGACCCGCGTGGCTCGCTTTTCGATCCGATACCAACCGATTCACCGACCATGCGCGACCTCCCTCGTCTACCGCTTCGCCCGCTCTCGCCCGTTTCGCTGATGCTGTTCGCCGCCGTCGCGCACGCGCAGGCCGAGACGCCCGCCCCGTCTTCGCCGCCACAGACCACACCGCTCGCGCCGATCTTCGTGACCGCGAACCCGCTCGGCGACACCGAGCTGATCGCGCCGACCGCGCAACTGTCCGGCGATGCGCTGACGCGCCGCCAGGCCGATTCGCTCGGCGAGACGCTCAACGGCCTGCCCGGCGTGTCGACCACCACCTACGGGCCGATGGTCGGCCGCCCGATCATTCGCGGGATGGACGGCGACCGGATCCGGCTGCTGCAGAACGGCGTCGCCGCCTACGACGCGTCGTCGCTGTCGTACGACCACGCGGTGCCGCAGGATCCGCTGTCGATCGAGCGCGTCGAGATCGTGCGCGGTCCGGCCGCGCTGCTGTACGGCGGCAACGCGGTCGGCGGCGTCGTCAACACGATCGACAACCGGATTCCGCGCGAAGCGATCGAAGGCGTGACGGGCGCGCTCGACGCGCGCTACGGCGGCGCGAACTCGGTGCGCGCGGGCGCGGCGCAGGTCGAAGGCGGCAACGGCCGCTTCGCGTTCCATGTCGACGCGTTCGATCGTGAAACGAGCAAGCTGCGGATTCCCGGCTACGCACGCAGCAGCCAGCAACGCGCGATCGACGATCCCGATACGCCGCAACCGTACGGCAACGTGCCGAACAGCGACGGCCGCGTGCATGGCGGCGCGCTCGGCGCGTCGTACACGTGGGCCGACGGTTTCGCGGGCCTGTCGTACAGCGGCTACGAGTCGAACTACGGCTCCGTCGCCGAGGACGACGTGCGCCTGCGGATGCGCCAGGAACGGCTCGCGTTCGCGTCCGAGATACGCAACCTGAGCGGCCCGTTCACGAAGCTGAAGTTCGACTTCGCGTACACCGACTATCGCCACAAGGAAGTCGACAACGGCGAAACCGCCACCACCTTCCGCAACCGCGGCTACGAGGCGCGCATCGAGGCGCGGCATCGCAGGATCGGCCCGTTCGAAGGCGCGATCGGCGTGCAGTTCGGCCAGAACACGTTCTCGGCACTCGGCGACGAAACGCTCGTGCCGTCGACGCGCACGAACAGCGTCGCGCTGTTCGGTCTCGAGGAATGGCAGGTCGTCCCGGCGCTGAAGCTGAGCGTCGGCGGGCGCTTCGAGCACGTGAAGGTCGATCCCGATCCGGCCGGCGTCGAGAAGTTCGCAGGTGCGCAACCACGCGACTTCAATGCCGGCAGCGTCTCGGCCGGCGCGCTGTTCTCGCTGACGCCCGTGTGGTCGGTCGCGGCGAACGTCGCCTACACGGAGCGCGCGCCGACCTTCTACGAGCTGTACTCGAACGGCCCGCACGATGCGACCGGCCAGTTCCTGATCGGCAACCCGAACGCATCGAAGGAAAAGGCCGTGTCGACCGACCTGTCGCTGCGCTACGCGAGCGGCCCGAACCGCGGCAGCGTCGGTGTGTTCTACAACCGCTTCTCGAACTACCTGACCGAGTACAACACGGGCCGCGTCGTGAACGGCGACGGCGAGCCGGTCGCGCCCGGCGCCGGTGATACGCTCAACGAAGCAATCTATCGCGGCGTGCGCGCCGAGTTCTATGGCGTCGAACTCGACGGCAAATGGCGCGCGTTCTCGCGGCGCGGCCATACGGTCGACCTGGAACTGACCGCCGACTACACGCATGCGCGCAACGTCGACACCGGCCAGCCGCTGCCGCGCATCGCGCCACTGCGCGCGACGCTCGCGGCCGACTACGGCTACGGCCCGTTCGGCGCACGCGCGCAGGTCACGCACGCGTGGTCGCAGCATCGTGTGCCCGACAACGACTTTCCGACGGACGGCTACACGTCGCTCGGCGTGATGCTGACGTACAAGTTCCGTGTCGGCGCGACGCACTGGCTCGCGTACCTGCGCGGCGACAACCTGACGAACCAGGAGATCCGCTATGCGACCTCGGTCGTGCGCGGCTTCGCGCCGGAAGGCGGCCGCAGCGTGATGGCCGGCCTGCGCACGACGTTCTGATCGCGCGCCGGTGCGTTCGCGCCACGCGTCCCGCGCGTCGCCAACGCCCGCCATGATCGATCGGCGCAGCCAGCCTGCGTCGATCGAAACCGTCGCGAACGACCGCGCCGGCGTGACCGAACACGATCGAATCGGCCTCGCCTTCGCTCTCCCTTCTCCGGCCCTCCACCTTCCGCTGCGCACACGGCCGCTGCGGGGCCGTGCAATTTCCGGTCCTGCCGGTCGAGCGCGCGGAACGCCGCGCATCGCACCGCATCGCACTGCATCGCACCGACAGGCAGGATCATTGATCCCGGTCATGCACTTTTAAATCAGCCGAATGACGAGTATCCTAAAAAAAGCACTCCACGTTCGAACGGCGAATCGCGCGCCCTGATTCCCGTCCGTTCGTATCGCGGCCCCATCGCGCCACGCGTCGATGGCGGCGTCCGCCTCACGCCCTGGCCGCACGACCCTTCCCCAACCATTCGCAGGAGAGCTGGTGAGCCGACTCGTCGTCGTATCCAATCGTATTGCAGATCCCCGTAAGGCCGCGGCAGGCGGGCTTGCCGTGGCCGTGAAAGACAGCCTGCAGGAATCGGGCGGCGTCTGGTTCGGGTGGAGCGGCAGGCTGCGCGGCGACGGCGACCATCCCGCGCACGGCGAAGACGTGCAGATCCAGAACGTCGGCGGCATCCAGCTCGCGACGATCGATCTCGATCCGCAGGATTACGACGCGTACTACCTCGGCTACTCGAACAACGTGCTGTGGCCGGTGTTCCACTACCGCCTCGATCTCGCGCAGTTCGACCGCCGCTTCGCGGACGGATACCGGCGCGTGAACCAGCTGTTCGCGCGCAAGCTGAGCACGCTGCTGCGCCCCGACGATATCGTCTGGGTCCACGACTACCAGCTGATTCCGCTCGCCGCCGAGCTGCGCGCGACGGGCTGCACGAACCCGATCGGTTTCTTCCTGCACATTCCGATGCCGCCGCCGCCGATCATGGCCGCGATCCCGGAGCACGAGTGGCTGATGCGCTCGCTGTTCGCCTACGATCTCGTCGGCTTCCAGACCGAATCGGACCTGCTTCACTTCGAGCACTACGTCGAGGCGGAAGCCGGCGCCGCGCGGCTGCCGGACGGCCGCCTGCGCGCGTTCGGCCGCACGCTGTCGGCCGGTGCGTTCCCGATCGGCATCAACGTCGACGAGTTCACGGCGCTCGCGGAGAATCGCGACGGCATCGACATGTTCGAGCGGATGCGCGACGAGTATTCGCGCCGCCAGCTGCTAGTCGGCGTCGACCGGCTCGACTATACGAAGGGGCTGCCGCAGCGCGTGCACGCGTTCCGTCAGCTGCTCGAACAGTATCCGGAGAACCGCGACCGCGCGACGCTGATCCAGATCGCCGCGCCGAGCCGCGAGGATCTCGGCGCGTACGACGACCTGCGGCGCGAGATGGACAGCCTGTGCGGCGCGATCAACGGCGATTACGGCGAACTCGAGTGGATGCCGATGCGCTACATCCACCGCACGGTCGCGCGCAAGCGCTTGCCGGGCCTCTACCGCGCGAGCCGCGTCGCGCTCGTCACGCCGCTGCGCGACGGGATGAACCTGGTCGCGAAGGAGTTTCTCGCCGCGCAGGACGAGGCCGACCCGGGCGTGCTCGTGCTGTCGCGTTTCGCGGGCGCGGCCGAGCAGCTGAAGCCTGCGCTGCTCGTCAATCCGTACGACACGCAGGGCACCGCGCAGGCGATCCAGCGCGCGCTCACGATGCCGCTCGACGAACGCCGCCAGCGTCACGACGCGCTGATGGCGATCGTGCGCAAGACCGACGTGCACTGGTGGCGCACGCGCTTTCTCGAGGCGCTCGCCGAGGCCGCGGAAGTCGCCGCCGCGACCGTGTCCTGACGCGCCGGGTCCTGCCGCTCGCTTACACGCCGGTCGTCTCGCGGTCGAGCACCGCACCGTTCACGTCCTGCACCGCCACCGCGATCGGAATGCCTTCGCGCATGCTCTCGGTCACCACGCAATACGCATCGAACCGGTCGAGCATGCGCGTCGCCGCCGCGAGATCGGCCCATGCCTTGCCGACCGACAACGTCACGGCCATCGCGCCGACGCGCACCCTGCCCGCGTCGTTCTGCACCATGTCGACGTCGATATGCGCGGTGACGGGCTGCGGATCGACGCGCTGTTTCTCGAGCGCGAACAGCAGGCTCGCCGCGAGGCAGCTCGCGACCGCCGCGGCCAGCAGCCGGACGGGGTTCGGGCCGCGGCCGGCACCGAGCGGCGGCGGCTCGTCGGTGAGCACCGGCGAAAGTTCGGTGCCGGCAAACGTGACTTCGAAACTGAAACGCGCATGCTGCGCGACATCCACCGATACGTGTGCCTCGCTCATGGCGACTCCGTGACTCGATAAAGGGAAAGGAAACGCCGGCGCGGCGCCGTGCCGGCAAGTACGAATTGCAGCGCACGCGCGGCGCGATCATGGTCGCCCGCCGGCTGCGCGAGCGGTCCGCGCTTCAGCGTTCGGGTTCGCGCGGCGGCCCGTATGCGACGAAATCGCGCTCGATCGCCGACGCCTGCTCCGGCGCATTCGCACTCGCGCATGGCCCGCGATCGGTCAGGGAAGATTCGGCGACCGGCGCCTCGCGCCCGTCGATCAGCGCCTGCAACGCGTCGCGTTCGAGCACCTCGCGCTCGAGCAGCCGTCGCGCGATCCGTTCGAGCGCATCGCGGCGTTCGCCGAGCGTTGCCGCGACGCGCGCATGCGCGTCAGTCAACAGCGTATGCACCTCGTCGTCGATCATCCGTGCGGTGTGCTCGCTGCAGCGGCCCTCGCCCGCATGCCATGCGCCCGGGATGCCGGTGCGCGTTTCGCCGTCGTCGACGCTGACGAGCCCGATCTTCTCGCTCATCCCGTACTGCATGACCATGTGGCGCGCCATCGCGGTCGCGCGTTCGAGATCGTTCTGCGCGCCCGTCGACACGTCGCCGAACACGAGTTCTTCCGCGACGCGCCCGCCGAGCAGTGCATCGATCCGATCGAGCAGCTCGCTGCGGCGCAGGACGTAGCGATCCTCCGTCGGCACCTGTTGCGTGTAGCCGAGCGCGGCCACGCCGCGCGGAATGATCGACACCTTCTTCACCGGATCGCAATGCGCGCGGCTTTCCGCGACGAGCGCATGACCGGCCTCGTGATAGGCGATCGTCAGCTTCTCCTGCGCGTTCATTACGCGGCTCTTGCGCTCGAGGCCCGTCAGCGCGCGGTCGATCGCCTCGTCGAAGTCGTCCATCCCGATCGCCGGCTTGCCGAGTTCCGCCGCATGCAGCGCGGCCTCGTTGACGACGTTCGCGAGATCGGCGCCGACGAAGCCCGGCGTGCGCGACGCGAGTTCGCCGAGATCGACCTCGGCCGCGAGCTTCACGCGCTTCACGTGCACGCCGAGAATCTGGCGGCGGCCGTTCACGTCGGGCCGGTCGATCGCGATGTGACGGTCGAAGCGGCCCGGGCGCAGCAGCGCGGGATCGAGAATTTCCGGCCGGTTGGTCGCGGCCATGATGATCACGCCGGAGCCGGCCTGGAAGCCGTCCATCTCGACGAGCAGCTGGTTGAGCGTCTGCTCGCGCTCGTCGTTGCCCGACATCGGACCGACCCCGCGCACCTTGCCGAGCGCGTCGAGCTCGTCGACGAACACGATGCACGGCGCCTTCTGCTGCGCCTGCTCGAACAGGTCGCGCACGCGCGCCGCGCCGACGCCGACGAACATCTCGACGAACGCCGAGCCGCTGATCGAGAAGAACGGCACGGCCGCCTCGCCGGCCACCGCGCGCGCGAGCAGCGTCTTGCCGGTGCCGGGCGCGCCGACGACGAGCACACCCTTCGGGATCTTGCCGCCGAGCCGCTGGTAGCGATCGGGGTTGCGCAGGAACGCGACGAGCTGCTGCAGTTCGGCCTTCGCTTCGTCGATGCCCGCGATGTCGTCGAACGTGATGCCGGTTTCCTGCTGCACGTACACGCGTGCGCGGCTCTTGCCCATCCCGGTGAAATCCTGCAGCCCGCCACGCTTGCGCAGCATCAGGTTCCAGATGAACACGAACGCGACGAGCGGCACCAGCCACGACGCGAGCGACGCGATCCAGCCGGTGTCGGACGCGCCGTGAAACCGGATGCCGGCGGCGGTCAGCGTGTCGATCAGCTGCGGGTCGGTCACGCGGTTGGTGCTGAAGCGCGGCGGCGTGCCGTCCGACTTCACGGCCGCGACTTCGGACGCCGGCAGCAGCGTGCCGGCCTGCGGCATCGTCAGCGTGCCCGTGATCGTCGCCGGTCCGATCTCGAGATCGTCGACGAGCCGCGCGGCGACGAGCCGGTGGAAGTCGCTGTACGCGATCAGCGTCGACGCCGGACGCAGCATCAGCAACTGCGCGGCGAACAGCACGAAGAAGCCCGCCGCGATCAGCAATCCTGCGTAATCGAATTTCCTGTCCATGGCATCGGGCCGGCCGCGCGCGTCGACGCGCGCGCTTACGCGTGCACGCGCGCCCGGTCGGCGCGCGGCATCGCCGGCCACGCGCAAACGGAATGGATCCGCGCCATCGTCGCCTCGTTTCGTCGCATGAATGACACCGCGACGGCGCCGCCGGGCGCCGTTCGCGCGGGCAACGCGCCGCAACGCGCCGCCCGTGATTCAAGTCTAGTTCGCGCGCGGACGTCGCGCATTGTCCGACAAACGCCTTTCATCGACGCCGCCGGCCGCGTTATAGTCGCGTTCGTGACATTTTGGTGACAGCCGGCGTCCCACCCAGGCGGGACGCCGGCCGTTGCATCCCGCCGCGCGTCCCGGCAGGCTGTGCGACGCTGCCGCGCATCGAACGACAACCGCCCATCCGAGGAGCACACGACGTGAACGACACCCCCGATCGCCCCGACGACCTTCCCGCCGATCCCGACCGCCGCCGCATGCTCGGCGGCCTCGCCGCGCTCGGCGCGGGCGTCGCGCTCGGCGGCTGCGAGACCACGCCGGGCAGCGCGCCGCGCTCGGCCGCCGACCTGCGGCTCGACGACGCGCTGCGCCGGCAGGTGCGCCACATCGTCGTGATCTATGCGGAGAACCGCAGCTTCGCGAACCTGTACGGCGATTTCCCGGGCGTGCAATATCCGCTGAGCGAGGTGAAACCCGAGCACGCGCGGCAGCTCGATCGCGACGGCAAGACGCCGCTGCCGGTGCTGCCGAAGATCTGGGGCGGGCTCGTGCCGCAGGCGCAGGAAGTCGGCGGCCAGCGCTACGCGATCGCCGAGCGCGACATCGACAAGCTGCCGAACGCGCCGTTCCGGATCGCAGACGCGCAGGGCAAGCCGCTGCCGAACGGCGTGATCACGCGCGACCTGTGGCACCGCTTCTACCAGAACCAGATGCAGATCGCCGCGGGCCGCAACGACCAGTTCGCCGCGTGGGCCGATTCCGGCGGCCTCGTGATGGGCCATTACCGCAATTCCGCCGACACGCTGCGGCTGTGGAACCTCGCACGGCAATACACGCTGTGCGACAACTTCTTCATGGCGGCCTTCGGCGGTTCGTGGCTGAACCACATGTTCCTGATTTCCGCGCAGCCGCCGATGTATCCGGATGCGCACAAGCATCCGCATGCGGCGAAGCTGCTGTCGAAGGTCGACGGCGACGATCCGGCCGGCACGCGCCTGACGCTCGCCGCCGATTCGCCCGCGTCCGCGCTCGACGGCCCGCCGAAGTTCGCGGTCGACGGCCCGCTGACGCCCGATGGCTACGGCGTCAACACGATGGCGCCGCCGTATCAGCCGAGCTACGTGCCGCCGGCCGATCCGGGCAACGCCGCGTATGCGGATCCGGCCGATCATCGCGTGATCCCGCCGCAAGGCCATGCAACGATCGGCGACCGCCTGTCGGAGAAGAACGTCGACTGGGCGTGGTACAGCGGCGCGTGGCAGTACGCGCTCGAGCACCGCGACACCGGCATGGTGCCGGATTTCCAGTACCACCATCAGCCGTTCAACTACTTCGTGAACTACGCGCCGGGCACCGACGCGCGCCGCAAGCACCTGCGCGATGCGGGCCTCGGCGACGAGCCGTCGACCAATCATTTCATCGCCGACATCGACGCGGGCCGCCTGCCCGCCGTCGCGTTCTACAAGCCGCAGGGCAACCTGAACATGCACGCGGGTTATGCGGACGTCGAATCCGGCGATCGCCACATCGCGCACGTGATCGAACGCATCCGGCGCGGCCCGCAGTGGGCGAACACGGTGATCGTGATGACGCACGACGAGAACGGCGGCTGGTGGGATCACGTCGCGCCGCCGGTCGGCGATCGCTGGGGCCCCGGCTCGCGGATTCCGGCGCTCGTGATCTCGCCGTTCGCGAAGAAGGGTTACGTCGACCACACGATGTACGACACGAACTCGATCCTGCGCTTCATCAGCCGCGTGCACGGGCTCGCGCCGCTCGACGGCGTCGCCGCGCGCGACAAGGCGTTCGCGTCGCGCGGCGCGACGCCGCCGGGCGACCTGACGAACGCGCTCGATCTCGGCTGACGAACGACTGACGCCTCGCTGAAACGACGACGCCCCGGTGCAACGCGGTTGCCCGGGGCGTCGTGTTTTGCCGTGTGCGTTCTGCGATCCGCGATCCTGCTCCGCGCAGGCGACGCTACGCGACGCTGTGCAACGCGTCGCTCGCCGCACTTGCGGCATGACGACCTGCCTGCCGGCCGAAGAACGTCGCATCGGCCAGCGACAGCCCCGAGCTGTACCCGGCGCCCCAGCGCGGCAGCCCGCAGGTCGTGCGGCCGGCCGCATAGAGGCCCGCCACCGGCGTGCGCGCCGCGTCGAGCACCTGCCCGGTCGGCAGCGTATCGAGGCCGCCCAGCGTGAAATGCGGGTAGAACGCGTAATCGATCCGGCAGTCGAGCGCGACGAACGGCGGCTCGATCAGCGGCTGCAACCATTTCTTCGCCTTGTGGAACAGCGGATCGACGCCTTCGGCCGCGTGACGGTTGTAGACGTCGACGGTCGCCGTCAGCGTGCCGGCCGGCATCTGCAGGTCGCGCTCGACTTCGTCCCAGGTCTCGCCGGCCGCCGCGATGCCGATCCGCGCGATATCCGGCGGCTCCTGGTAGGTCGCCTGGTCGACCAGCAGGTAGATCCGGTCGTCGGCCTGGTGGAACGCGTGGTGGCCCGTGCGGCCGTGATAGCCGTCCTCGTTGATGAACCGCTGCCCGCGCGCGTTCACGAAGATCCCGCGGATCAGCGATTCGGGCGCGTAGAACGGCAGGCTGACGAAACCCTGATCCATGTGGATCGCGGCGCCGCCGGCGCTCTGGCCAAGCAGGATGCCCGAGCCGTCGTCGCCGGGGCTGCCGATCGGTTCGGCCGAGCGCAGGAACTGCGGCGCATGCCGGCGCACCATGTCGCGGTTCATCGCGAAGCCGCCCGCGCACAGGATCACCGCGCGACGCGCCCGCACGAACGCCGTTTCACCATACGCGCGCAGCACGACGCCGCGCACCGCGCCGGCATCGTCGACGATCAGCGCCTGTGCGCGCGTGTCGTAGCGCGTCGACACGCCGAGCGCCTGCACGCGCTCGGCCAGCACGCGCATCAGCATCTGCCCGCCGCCCCAGCCCGGCCATTGCGGCGTGTGGCCGCGCGGACACGGCTTCGCGCTCTCGCTGAACGGCCAGGCCTCCTCGCTGCCCGACCAGATCAGGCAGTCGTCGGTTTCCGGCTCGACGATCCGCTCGGCGATGAACGTGTTCTTGTACGTGACGCCCTGCGCGACCAGCCAGTCGTGATGCGCGAGGCTCTCGTTCGCATAGAGGCGCACCTTCGCCTCGTCGGCGTCGCGGCCGCCCGCGAGCATCAGGTAGCGGTACAGGTCCTCGGTGTCGTCGCTGAAGCCGGCCTGCCGCTGCGCGGGCGTGCCGCCGCTGCCGCCGAGGTACATTTCGCCGCCGGACAGCGCGCTCGTGCCGCCGTAGCTCGACGCGCGCTCGACGATCAGCGTGTCGGCGCCGGCGCTCGCGGCTTCGATCGCCGCGCACGCGCCGGCCGCCCCGAAGCCGACGATCACGACGTCGTGTTCGGCGTCCCAGCGATGGACGTCGCGGACGTTCAGGGAGCGAGTGAGGGAGTATTCGGATGACATGGAGGCAAGGGTCTGCGTGAAGGAATTCGGTGAAAGGCGGTGGTCGGGGCGCTGCGCGGCCGGCCCGGCAGGCCGGCGCGTCGTCGATGCGAGCGATCGCAGGCACGCGAACGCCGCGTCGTCGTCGGGGAAATCGAGCGGCAGCGGCGAGCCAAGCCGGGGGCATGCACACGCCGGACGAACTGCCGCGAGCGCGCCGCGCCGCGACACTGCGCTGCGCGAACGCCGTCCACCCGGTCGCCGTCGCATCGTGACGGCGTCAACGTGACATCGAGTCGGCGCGGCGCGCGGCCGCGCCGTCGTCACATGCCGCGCAGTGCGGCGAAACCGAAGCGCGAAGGATCGATCGGCACGCAACCGGTCGGCAGGCCGTTCGGATCGAGCGAGCGGCATTGCAGGATGCCGGCCGCATACGGCGGCGCCGGGACCTGATCAGCGCCATATCGCGCGATCACCATCGCCGCGAACGCACCCATCGCCAATACGCACAGCTTGCGAGTCGTCAGTCTCATGATCGTGTCCCCTCCGGTTGGCCGCTATCGCGGTTCGTGTCCGGCGCACTGGCCTCAGGCAAACAGGCAACCGCACCGGATGACTGCACGGTAGCCAGCGCCGGCCCGCCGGCCATCGTCCATTTCGACTAGGGGCAAACGCGAAGCGGCGCTGACGCGACGTGCGGCGCCGCAGCATCGCCGAGCGGTGGCGGCGGCGCCGCGATCGGAAAACCGCGTACCGCAGCCCGTAGTCACGGGGCGCGCAATCTTCGGGCACGCGCCGCGCGTTCACCGCTGCATCGCACCATCGGACGATGCGCGGCCATCGCGCCGGTGTTTTCCCTGATCGTGCCCCTGCTCCGTATGGATGATGAGGATCGCGCGGCCGGATGCGAACCTGCGGGTCGACGTCGCAATGCCGTCGCGTCCGCGCTCGCGGCGCGACCGAGTCTTTCCGTTCATTCACGGGAGTACCGCATGACCGATTCGAATCCCCGCCACGCGCTGTACGAACTCGCGTGCCGTTACGCGCAGGCCGTCGACCGGCGCGACTGGCCGCGCCTCGCCACCCTCTTCACCGCCGACGCCCAGCTCGACGGCCCCGGTTTCCGTTTCGACGACCGCGATGCGATCGTCGCCGGCATGCGCGTGATCGAGCGCTACGAAACCACCCAGCATCACGTGCACAACCAGCTCGCCACGCTCGACGGCGGTGAGGCCGACGTCGAGACCTACTGCCTCGCGTGCCACGTGTACGTGCGCGACGGCGTGAAGCGCAAGCTCGACTGGGGGCTGCGCTATCGCGACCGCTGCGTGTTCGACGGCGGCACGTGGCGCTTCGCCGCGCGCACGCTGCACGTCGACTGGTCGCAAGACCTGCCGCTGGAGGGCTGAACGATGCGCGCATCCCTTCCCCTCGCCGGCCGCACCGCGCTCGTCACGGGCGGCGCCGGCGGCATCGGCGCGGCCTGTGCGCGTGCGCTTGCCGCCGATGGCGCGGCCGTCGTGCTGATGGGCCGCCGCCGCGATGCACTCGAACGCACGCAGCGGCACCTGACCGACACGCTGCCCGGCAGCCGCGTCGCGATCCATGCCGGCGACGCCTGCGACGACGGCGACCTGCAGACGGCGCTGGATACCGCGTGGGCGCTCGACGGCCGGCTCGACATCGTCGTGCCGACCGTCGGCGGCGCCGGGTTCCGGCCGCTGCTGATGCACGACGCCGACAGCTTCCGCGCGGAAATCGAACTGAACCTGAACAGCGCGTTCGCCGCGATCCGCCACGCCGCGCCGAGGCTCGCCGACAGCGGCGGCGGCACGATCGTCTGCATCTCGTCGACGGCCGCGCAGATCAATTTCCGCTGGCTGACCGCGTACTGCACCGCGAAGGCCGCGCTCGAAGCGCTGGTGCGCGGGGCCGCCGAGGAACTGGCCGGCGCGAGGATCCGCGTGAACGCGGTGCGGCCGGGCCTCACGCGCTCGGAGGCCACCGCGCCGATGTTCGACAACCGGGCGCTCGTCGACAGCTTCCTCGACCAGATTCCGCTCGGCTCACTCGGCGAGCCGGAAGCGATCGCGCACGCGGTGCGCTATCTTGCGGGCCCCGAGTCGGGCTGGGTCACCGGCCAGAGCTTCGCGGTCGACGGCGGCCACGAGCTGCGCGCCAACCCGCGCGTCGACGCCACCATCGCGCAGATCTACGGCGCGGCCGCGCTCGACGCGGTCAAGGCCGGCCGTGCGCCGGGTGCCGCATGAGCGCCCGCCTTCTTTCAACGTCACAGGAAATCGACCGAACATGAATCGAGTCGCAAACAAGGTCGCGCTGATCACCGGCGCGGCGAGCGGGGTCGGCCGCGCGGATGCGCTGCTGCTCGCCGCCGAAGGCGCGCGCGTGGTGCTCACCGACATCGACGAGGATGCGGGCCGCGCACTCGCGCGCGAGATCGGCGACACCGCGCTGTTCGTCCATCAGGACATCGCCGACGAAGACGGCTGGCGGCACGCGATCGCGTCGACGCTCGAGCGCTTCGGCCGCCTCGACGTGCTGGTCAACAACGCGGCGATCTGCCCGGTCGGCTCGATCGAGGACACGAGCCTCGACACCTGGCGACGCGTGCTGCGCGTCAACGCGGACGGCTACTTTCTCGGCTGCAAGTATGCGATCGGCGCGATGAAGCACAACGACACGCCGGGCTCGATCGTGATGATGTCGTCGGTCGCCGCGCTCGGCGGCCTGCCGATGATGTGCGCGTACACCGGCTCGAAAGGCGCGGTGACGGCGCTCGCGCGCAGCGTCGCCGTCCACTGCAAGCGCAGCGGCTACCGGATCCGCTGCAACTCGATCCATCCGGACGGCATCTGGACACCGATGACGCAGGCGCTGATGCCCGGCCTCGATCCGGCCGAGCTCGGCATCGGCAACGATCCGATGGCACGCATGTGCGATCCGCAGGACGTCGCGAATCTCGTGCTGTTCCTCGCATCCGACGAATCGCGCTTCGTGAACGGCGCGGAGCTGCGGATCGACAACGCACAACTGGTTGCGTCGCTGTGATGCGGCGCGTGGCTTTTCCGTTCGAAGGAGTAGCGTTCCGATGATTTCCTTTTCCGGCAAGACCGTGCTGGTCACCGGCGGCGGCGCGGGCATCGGCCGCGCGTGCGCGCAAGCGTTCGGCGCGGCGGGCGCGCGGGTCGTGGTGGCCGAGGTCGATCCCGCCCGCGCGCAGGACGTGCGTCAGGCACTCGAAGCCGCGGGCGTCGACGCGCTGGTCGGCACCGTGGACGTCACGCGCCGCGACGAGGTCAACGCGTTCGCGCGGACGATCGACGCCCGCTTCGGCGGCCTCGACGTGCTCGTCAACAACGTCGGCGATTTCCTGCAGATCGCGAAACCGTTCGACGACCATACCGACGACGACATCGCGCGGCTGTTCGACGTGAACCTGCGCCAGGTGTTCGTCGTCACGCGCGCGATGCTGCCGTTGCTGCGCAAGCGCGGCGCGGGCAGCAGCATCGTCGGCGTGTCGTCGATCGAGGGCTTTCGCGCGATTCCGAACTGCACCGTGTACGCGTCGTTCAAGGCCGCGCTGACCGGCTTCACGAAAAGCCTCGCGCTCGAACTCGGGCCGGCCGGCATCCGCGTGAACCAGATCGCGCCGGAGACCACCGAGACGCCGCAGGTGCCGGTCAGCGCGATGGTCGCGGCCGAACATCGCGCGCACGTCCCGCGCTGGATTCCGCTCGGGCGCTTCGGTGTGGCCGGCGACATCGCGGGCGCCGCGCTGTTCCTCGCGAGCCCGCTCGCCGCATGGGTCACCGGCACGACGCTGCATGTCGACGGCGGCGCACTGGCGGCGGCCGGCTGGTATCGCGATCCGAACGGATTCTGGACCAACATGCCGGTCGTCACCGGCAACGGCTTCAATTTCTGAGCGACGTTCCGCACGGATTCGTCCGTTCAATCGTCGGTTCAATTCAAGCGGCGCAGCGGCGCCGCCACCGGAGACACCATGAAAATCCTGATCATCGGCGGTACCGGCCTCATCGGCGGCCACGCCGCATTGCATCTGCGCGCGCAAGGCAACGACGTGACGCTCGCCGCGCGCAAGCCGCCCGCGCCGGGCAGCGCGCTCGCGCAATTCGACGTGCTGCTGCGCGACTACGTCGCCGGCAACTTCACGCGCGACGATCTCGCGCCGTTCGACGCGGTCGTGTTCGCGGCCGGCAACGACATTCGCCACCTGCCGCCCGGCACCGACGAAGCCGCGCACTGGGAACGCGCGAACGTCGACGCGGTGCCGCGCTTCTTCGCGCTCGCGCGCGACGCGGGCGTGAAGCGCGCGGTGCTGGTCGGCAGCTTCTATCCGCAGGTCGCGCCGGCGCTCGTCGACACGGTGCCGTACGTGCGCTCGCGCCACCTCGCCGACGAACGCGTGCGCGCGCTCGCGTCGCCGTCGTTCGCGGTGTGCAGCGTGAATGCGCCGTTCGTGGTCGGCTCGGTGCCGGGGCTGCGCAACGAGATGTTCGCCGCGTACACGGGCTACGCGCAGGGCAAACTTGCGGGGCTGCCGGTGTACGGACCGGCCGGCGGCAGCAACTTCATCTCGACGCAATCACTGTCGGAAGCGATCTGGGGCGCGCTGCAGCGCGGCGAATCCGGCAAGGCGTATCTCGTCGGCGACGAGAACCTGAGCTTCGCCGACTACTTCGCGGCGTTCTTTCGCGCGGCCGGCAATCCGCAGCCGGTGCCGTCGCTCGACCAGGAGCATCCGCTGCTGCCGGACATCGCGATCTATACGGGGCGCGGCAACGTCGTGGCGTACGAGCCGGACCCGGCCGATATCGCGCTGCTGCGCTACCGGCGCGGCGACGTGCAGCGCGCGGTGAACGAAGTGGTCGCGCAGTGCGGCGCGTAAGCGCACGGCCGGCGTTGCACGCGCAACGCTGAAACGAAGCAGAAACGAAAACGTCCCGCCACCGGCGATGCATGCCGGCGGCAGGACGTTCGTGCCGCAACGGCGTTACGTCGTTACTGCGTGACTTCGACTCGCATCGTCAGCCGCCGATACGCTGTTCGATCTTCTTCATCGTCTCGGTCAGCTCCGCGGGCAGACGCAGCTTCAGCGTGTCGAACAGCGCCGCATGCAGCTTCAGTTCCTCGCGCCATTCGGCTGCGTTCATCGACGTGACCGCCTCGAACTGCTCGCGCGTGAAGTCGAGCCCGTTCCAGTGCAGGTCGTCATACGCCGGCGACACGCCGAACGCATGTTCGCCGCCGCCGCCGTTGCCTTCGAGGCGATCGAGCATCCACTTCAGCACGCGCATGTTCTCGCCGAAGCCCGGCCACACGAACTTGCCGTTCGCGTCCTTGCGGAACCAGTTCACGCAGTAGATCTTCGGCAGCGTCGCGCCCGCGCCTTCGAGCTGCTTGCCGAGCTTCAGCCAGTGCGCGAAATAATCGCTCATGTTGTAGCCGCAGAACGGCAGCATCGCGAACGGGTCGCGGCGCACCACACCCTGCTGGCCGGCCGCGGCGGCGGTCGTCTCGGAGCCCATCGTCGCGGCCATGTACACGCCTTCGACCCAGTCGCGCGCCTCGGTCACGAGCGGCACGGTCGTCGAACGACGGCCGCCGAAGATGAACGCGTCGATCGGCACGCCGGCCGGGTTCTCCCAGTCCGCGTCGATCGACGGGCATTGCGACGCCGGCGCCGTGAAGCGCGAGTTCGGATGCGCGGCCTTGCGGCCCGTTTCCTTGCCGATCTCCGGCGTCCACGGGTTGCCCTGCCAGTCGGTCAACTTCGCGGGCGGCGTGTCGGTCAGGCCTTCCCACCACACGTCGCCGTCTTCCGTCAGCGCGACGTTAGTGAAGATCACGTTCTCCTTCAGCGTCGAGATCGCATTCGGGTTGGTCTTCACGCCGGTGCCCGGCGCGACGCCGAAGAAGCCGGCTTCCGGGTTGATCGCATACAGGCGCCCGTCGCGGCCGGGCTTCAGCCACGCGATGTCGTCGCCGATCGTCGTGACCTTCCAGCCGTCGAAGCCCTGCGGCGGGATCAGCATCGCGAAGTTGGTCTTGCCGCACGCGGACGGGAACGCGGCCGCGACGTGATACTTCTTGCCGGCCGGCGACGTCACGCCGAGGATCAGCATGTGTTCGGCGAGCCAGCCCTGGTCGCGGCCCATCGTCGACGCGATGCGCAGCGCGAAGCACTTCTTGCCGAGCAGCGCGTTGCCGCCGTAGCCGGAGCCGAAGCTCCAGATTTCACGCGTATCGGGGAAATGCACGATGTACTTGACCGGGTTGCACGGCCACGGCACGTCATTCTGGCCCGCTTCGAGCGGATGCCCGACGCTGTGCACGCAGGGCACGAATTCGCCGTCCTCGCCGAGCACGTCATACACCTCGCGGCCCATGCGCGTCATGATCCGCATGTTCACGGCCACGTACGGGCTGTCGGACAGCTCGACGCCGACGTGCGCGATCGGTGAACCGAGCGGGCCCATCGAGAACGGCACGACGTACAGCGTGCGGCCGCGCATCGCGCCGCGGAACAGGCCGTTCAGCGTCTCGCGCATTTCTTCCGGCGCGATCCAGTTGTTGGTCGGGCCGACGTCGTGGGGCGATTCGGTGCAGATGAAGGTGCGGTCCTCGACGCGCGCGACGTCGGACGGATCGGACTGCGCGAGATACGAGTTCGGGCGCTTCGCCGGGTTCAGGCGCGTGAGCGTGCCCTGGTCGACCATCGCCTGGCACAGCGCGTCGTTCTCTTCCTGCGAGCCGTCGCACCAGACGACACGCTCGGGCTCCGTCAGCGCCGCGATCCGCGACACCCAGTCGATCAGCTTGCGATGTTTGACGTATGCCGGGGGAGCGATCAGCGGGCCGTGCGTCGCTTCGGCCAAAGAGTTTTGCGACATGGGAATGTCTCCAGATTATTGGGCAGGGATGGGGGATGCGGGGCGAGCCCGCGAGATGGGGAATGCGGTCGGAGCGCAGGTTGAAGCGACGCGCAAGGCGGGACGCGCGAGCGGAGCGCGTGTCGATGCCGCGATGCGGGCGAGAGAATGTGATGTCTCGTATGAGTGTGCGAACGCGAGTTTCGCCATGCAAGCAACCTGCCGTACAACTCCATATCGGCCAGCATACCATCGCCGTTATTGGGCTGGCGTTGCGTTGCAACAAGAAACAACTGTGTCGACGCGCCGGCACGCCGCTTGCCGGCAGGTCCTTTTTTTGCGCCGCCGTGTGCGCTTTGGGGACGAAACGGCTGGAACGTCCGTCCGGCAAGGGTTTCGCAATAACGCAAAATCGGCGCGACAGGTTCGCATGCGACGCACCCGAACCGTCGCCGTCCGAATTCACGTTTTCGCTACTCAGGCAAACCCTGAATTAGGTTGCGTACACAAACATCCGTCGCGCACGCGTTGTGTACGCTACCGCTCAAAACGGCGCGCCGGGCAATCCGGGGTAATACGCGCCCGCCGCCATCCCGCCGTCGACCGACAGTTCGGCGCCGTTGCAGTACGACGCTTCGTCGCTTGCGAGAAACAGCGTCGCGCGCGCGATTTCTTCAGGCAAACCGACGCGCTGCAGCGGCACGTGCGTGTAGTGCTTGTTGACTTCGTCGAGCGGTGCGCCGGTCGGGTTCGACATCGCGGTGTTCACGCCACCGGGATGGATCGAATTCACGCGCACGCCCTGGTGGCCGAGTTCGAGCGCCGCCACCTTCGTCAGCCCGCGCACGCCCCATTTGCTCGAGACGTAGGCGGCCAGCGCATTCACGCCGCGCAGTCCGTCCACCGACGAAATGTTGACGATCGACCCGCGCTTTTGCGCGATCATGCGCGGCGCGATCGTATGGATGCCGACGAACGTGCCGACCAGATTGATCGACACCGCACGCTCGAAATCGCGCTTCGACAACTCGGTGATCGCGCCGAACATCAGCACCGCCGCGTTGTTGACGAGCACGTCGATGCGGCCGAACTGCTCGACGGTCGCGTCGGCCACGCGTTGCCAGTTTGCTTCGTCGGCCACGTCGAGCCGCATGAAGCGCGCGGCGTCGCCGAGCTCGCGCGCGAGCGCCTCGCCTTCCGCGTCGAGCACGTCGGCGATCACGACGCGCGCGCCCTCTCCGACGAACAGCCTGCACGTCGCCGCGCCCATTCCGCGCGCGCCGCCCGTGACGATCGCTACCTTTCCTTCCAGTCGACTCATGTCGTTCTCTCTTCGATGCGTTTCGATTTCAGTTCCGGTTCCGGTTCCGTTTGCTGGCCGCCACGCCCGGCTGCACGCCGGTGCGCGGCCGATCACGAGCTGACGACGACGCGGCGATCCCGCGCCAGCCGTCAGCCCCAGTACGCCTGCCCGCCGTCGAGCGGCAGCGTCGCGCCCGTCAGGTAGGCCGCATCGCGGCTCGCGAGAAACACGATCGCGCGCCCGATGTCCTGCTCGCAGTCGCCGACGCGGCCGAGCGGGATCGTGCGGAAGAACGCGGCGGCCTCGTCCGGGTTCGCGTCGACCCAGCCCTTCAGCCCCGGCGACAGCGCATGCGGCGCGACCGCGTTCACGCGGATGCCGTCGGCGCCCCATTCGCATGCCGCCGCACGCGTGAGCGCACGAATCGCTTCCTTGGTTGCCGCATAGGCGCCGTAACCCGACGTGTCCCAGCGCACCGCGGCCGACGATGCGAAATTGACGATCACGCCATCGCCCTTCAGATGCGGATGACACGCGCGCATCATCCGCAGGGTGGCGATCGGCCCCGATTCGAGGCCCGCGAGAAAATCCGCGTCGGTCACGTCGAGCAGGCGGCCGAGCGGTACGACCTGCGCGTTGTTGATCAGGATCTGCACGCCGCGAAACCGCTCGACCACCGCATCGACGCACTGCACGATCTGCGCGGCGTCCATCACGTCGCACACGAACGGCTCCGCGACCCCGCCGCGTGCGCGAATCGCATCGCACGTCGCGGCCAGCTTGTCGCGTGTGCGGCCGACCACGGCCACCTGCGCGCCTTCGGCCGCGAGCGCGTGCGCGACACCTTGCCCGACGCCCTGCCCCGCGCCCGTCACGAGCGCGACCTTGCCCTTGAGGATGCCCATGCGCGCTCCTTAAGCGACGATTGCCGGATGCGCCTGCACAGGGCCACCGAGCAGTTCGCGATACGACGGCGGCTGCTTGCCGTCGAGATCGGCAATGCCGTATTGCAGCGCGGCTTCCGCGCCGACCAGCACCTGCCCCGACAGCGCCATGCGCTGCGGATCGGCGTGGATCGCGTGAATCACGCGGCCGGTGAATTCCGGGCTTTCGGCGACGAGCGAGAATTCCTTGTACAGGTCCGGATGCTCGTCCCACACGCGCGTCGTGCGCTCGGTGCGCAGCGGCCCCATCCAGATCGACACGGCCGCGACGTCGAACGGCTTCAGGTCGACCGCCATGTCCTTCGCGAACTTGTCGACACCGGATTTCTGCGCGCCGTACGCGGCGCCGTGCATGTAGCAGCTCGCGCCGAACGACGACGTGAACGCGATCAGCCCGCTGCGGCGCTTCGCCATCAGCGGCGCGGCATGCCAGCTCGCGACATAGGCCGAACGCAGCCCGACGTCGAGGATGTTCACGAGGTCGAGCGACTTCTCCCAGAACGGGCCCGGCAGGATCAGCTGGTCGTGCAGATACGTCGCGTTGTTGACGAGGATGTCGAGCCGCCCGCTTTCCCGTTCGACACGCTCGAACAGCGCCTTCACCTGCGCGTCGTCCGCGTGGTCGCACGCGACCGCGATCCCGCGGCCGCCGAGCGCGTCGATCTCGCGCGCGGTCTCGTGGATCGTGCCGGGCAGCGGCGCATCGCCTTCGTTCTGCGAGCGGCCCGTCACGTAGACGGTCATGCCGGCCGCACCGAGCGCGCGCGCGATGCCCTTGCCTGCGCCGCGCGACGCGCCCGTCACGACGGCGACCGGCGCCTCGTGGTTCTGTGTCATGTTCGATGTCTCCTGGGGGAATGTTCTCGACCGGCGCGGGGAGCGCGCGTCGTTTCGTTATGCGGCAGGCGGCTGCGCGCCGGCGAACAGCACGCCCGGCGCATCGCCGTCGTAGCGGGCCGACAGCGTCGACGTGACGACGCAGCGCGTGGCCGCGATCTTCCATTCGCCGTCGACCTTCCGGTATTCGTCGTCGTAGGTCGCGCCCAGCTGCGTGAGCGTGCGCGCATCGGTGTCGAGCATCTGGTAATGCAGGCCCCACGTGCCGCGCGCATGCGTGTCGTCGAGCACGGTGATGTGCGGATTCACGCCGTGGTGCATCTCGACGATGTGCGGGTGGCAACCGAGCCGCTCGAATACGTCGACGAGCGCGTCGCGATGCTCGAACGTGCCGATCCGGCCATAGTCGATGTGCACGGTGCCGGGCGCGAAGCAGTCGCGCATCCCTTGCGGATCCTTCCGGTCGCAGCACGTGAAGTAGCGGGCCTTCAGCTGGCGGATTGCGTCGGCGTCCTCGAGCCTGCGCACGCGCACTTCCATTCGTTCGATCGGGGTCATGCCGTCTCCTTGGTCTCGTGTGCGCGGATCGAAGCCGCGTCGACGCCACGTTACAGCCGCACGAATGGCCGGCCATCACCTGTTTGGATGAAACCGAGGGTTCGTATCGACGGCGGTGAATGCGGCGGTCGCGGCCGTCGCGGCGTTCGTCCGAACAGACGATGTGACGCAGGCGGCTTCGTTCCTACCATCGGACGACACCACCACGGAGACACGGCGATGGACGAGACGACCCGCACGCTCTACGAGTACGAGCAGATCCGCCAGCTGAAGTACCGGTATTTCCGCGCGATCGACACGCACGACTGGGCGTTGCTCGAACAATGCGTGACCGAGGATTGCGAGGTGCGGCTGCAAGGCGGCCGCTATGCGTACGACGGCCGCGACGCATTCGTGTCGAGCCTGCGTGCGTTGATCGGCAAACCGACCTTCCTGACGATGCATCACGGCCATCACCCCGAGCTCACGCTGGTGTCCGCCGATCACGCGTGCGGCGTGTGGTTTCTCGAGGATCACGCGATCAATCTCGAGGAAAACTACCTGATGCACGGCGCCGCGTTCTACGACGACCAGTACGTGAAGCGCGACGGCGTGTGGCGCATTCACGCGACACGCCACGAGCGCCTGTTCGAAACCGTCACGTCGCCGATTCCGCCGTCGTTCACGCTGACCGCGAACCGCTTCGCGCCGCACGCGCACGACGCAACGCGCCCGGCCGATTCGGCCGTCAACGCTTCCTGAAACCCGGCGGCAGCGCCGCCGATCCCGTCATTCCCCCTGGAGCCGGAGCAATGGAGAAAGTCATTTACGTGTTGTGGCGCGACGCGCAGGTCGCGCCCGAGCCGTGGAGCCGCAGCGTGCGCGCGCAGCTCGCCGACAAGCTGCTGTCGCTCGGCGCGCACGGCGTGCAGGTGAACGTCGCCGACGCCGACGTCGCGCCGGCCGCCGGCCTCAAGCAGACCAACACGCACCCGGGCATCGACGGCATCGTCGCGGTATGGATCGACAGTGCGAACCCGATGTTCCGCCAGCCGTTCGACGACGCGGTGCGCGCGGTCGTCCCGCACATGGCCGCGTATCTCGTCACCGAATCGCAGCCGATTCCGAACACGCGCTTTCCCGCGCGGCCCGGCGAGCGCACCAGCGGCTTCTCGCAGCTCGCGTTCCTGAAGCGCCCGCCGCGCCTCACGCACGAAGCGTGGCTCGATGTCTGGCACGGCCATCACACGCGCGTCGCGATCGATACTCAGGACAACTTCCTGTATGTGCAGAACGTGGTCGTGCGCGCGCTCACGCATGCTGCGCCCGGCTACGACGCGATCGTCGAGGAGTGCTTCCCGGCCGCGGCGATGACCGATCCGTACGCGTTCTTCGATGCGGTCGGCGACGAGGAGAAATTCCAGCGCAACGTCGCGGAGATGATGGACAGCTGCGGACGCTTCATCGACTTCGACAAGATCGACGTGGTGCCGACGAGCCAGTACGTCGTGAAGGCGGTGCGCGGATAAAACGTGTATAAAAAAAACGCCAACCCGTCATGAACGGGTTGGCGTCGTGCCGCGGGTATGACGATTACGAGAACTGGTTCATCGTGTTGTCCTTGCCCGCCGCCTTCAGCGCTGCTTCGCCGCTGAAGTATTCCTTGTGGTCGTCGCCGATATCCGAGCCGGACATGTTCTGGTGCTTGACGCACGCGATGCCCTGGCGGATTTCCTTGCGCTGCACGCCGGCCACGTAACCGAGCATGCCCTGGTCGCCGAAGTATTCCTTCGCGAGGTTGTCGGTCGACAGCGCGGCCGTGTGGTACGTCGGCAGCGTGATCAGGTGATGGAAGATGCCGGCTTCACGCGAGGCATCGGCCTGGAACGTGCGGATCTTCTCGTCGGCGAGCTTGGCCAGTTCGGTCTCGTCGTACTCGACGCTCATCAGCTGCGCGCGGTCGTAGGCCGACACGTCCTTGCCCGCGGCCTTCAGCGCGTCATATGCCTGCTGACGGAAGTTCAGCGTCCAGTTGAACGACGGGCTGTTGTTGTACACCAGCTTCGCGTTCGGGATGACCTTGCGGATTTCGCTGACCATGCCGCCGATCTGCGCGATGTGCGGCTTTTCGGTTTCGATCCACAGCAGGTCGGCGCCGTTCTGCAGCGACGTGATGCAGTCGAGCACGCAGCGTGCTTCGCCCGTGCCGGCGCGGAACTGGAACAGGTTGCTCGGCAGGCGCTTCGGACGCAGCAGCTTGCCGTCGCGCTTGATGACGACGTCACCGTTGCCCAGCTGGTCGGCCGACAGTTCCTCGCAGTCGAGGAACGCGTTGTACTGGTCGCCCAGGTCGCCCGGCGCGTTGGTCACGGCGATCTGCTTGGTCAGGCCGGCGCCGAGCGAGTCGGTACGGGCGACGATGATGCCGTCGTCCACGCCCAGTTCCAGGAACGCGTAGCGGATCGCGCGGATCTTCGCGAGGAAGTCCTCGTGCGGCACCGTGACCTTGCCGTCCTGGTGGCCGCACTGCTTCTCGTCGGACACCTGGTTCTCGATCTGGATGCAGCACGCGCCCGCTTCGATGAACTGCTTGGCCAGCAGGTAGGTCGCTTCCGCGTTGCCGAAACCGGCGTCGATGTCGGCGATGATCGGCACGACGTGCGTCACGTGGTTGTCGATCTTTTCCTGGATCGCGGCCTTGGCAGCGGCGTCCTTCGCAGCATCGAGCTCGCGGAACAGGCCGCCGAGTTCACGTGCATCGGCCTGGCGCAGGAACGTGTACAGCTCGCGGATCAGCGCGCTGACCGAGGTCTTTTCGTGCATCGACTGGTCCGGCAGCGGGCCGAACTCCGAGCGCAGCGCGGCGACCATCCAGCCCGACAGGTACAGGTAACGGCGTTCGGTGCTGTTGAAGTGCTTCTTGATGGAAATCATCTTCTGCTGGCCGATGAAGCCGTGCCAGCAACCCAGCGACTGCGTGTACTTGGCCGGGTCGGCGTCGTACGCGGCCATGTCGGCGCGCATGATCTTCGCGGTGTACTTCGCGATGTCGAGCCCCGTCTTGAACTTGTTCTGGGCACGCATGCGGGCCGCATACTCGGGGCTGATGGCATTCCACGCGCTGCCGTGGTTTTCCTTCAAGCCAGCCACTGCCTTGATGTCGTCTTGATATTGGGACATGTCAATCTCCTGGGAACGAAGCGCATTTGAGTAAAGGGTTCAGCGTGCCCGCTCCGTGTGACGAAGCGAACTGCATGGACTCAATGGTAACGCCGCGCGACGCACTGTCGAGCAACTCTTATATAAGACATAAGATATAAATTCTGCTTGTTTTTCAATGAGATAAGCAACGCGTTTTGCGATGCAAAACAGGTTTTCAAGCGGCGGGAAGATGACGCGGCCGGAATTCGGCGCACATTCCGCGATATGAAACGGCCTTTCGGCAGTTGGTGGGAGGACAGGCTCGGCGATTCATGTTTCGCGCTTTTGCCACCGACATGACAAAACGTCTATACTTGGACAATCCATCGACGGCGAACCGACAGGCGCCGTCCCCGCGTACCGCGATGCGCGCCCTCCTGCCTGGAACCCCATGAGCGACTACCCCGTCTTCGACGCGCTGTGCGAACTGCTGAACACCTCCGGCGCGCGGTTCCGCGTGCTCGATCACCCGGCCGAAGGCAAATCCGACGCGATCGCCGCGCTTCGCGGCACGCGTCCCGAACAGGGCGCGAAGGCGATGCTCTGCACGTTCAAGGACGGCGGCGACGCCACCGCGCTCGCGGTGATCCCCGGCCACCTGAAGATCGACTTCCGCAAGGTCGCCGACGCGGTCGGCCGCCGCAAGGCGACGCTCGCGCCGCCCGAACTCGCCGCCGCGGTCACGCGCTGCGTGATGGGCGCCGTGCCGCCGTTCGTGTTCGACGCGAACGTGGCGCTCGTCGTCGACCCTGCCCTTATCGAACTCAACGACGAAATCGCGTTCAACGCGGGCCGCCTCGACCGCTCGGTCGTGCTCGACGCGTCCGACTACGTGCGGATCGCCCGCCCGCTGCTGGCCGACATCACGCGGCCGGAAACGACCGGCGCGCCCGTGCTCGAGGCCAGCGCATGAACACGCCCCGCCCCAGGCCGCAGTCGGAACAGGCGTCGCTGATCGAGCAGGTGCTGCGCATCGCCGAAGGGCTCGGCGCGATGTTCGCGCCGTTCACCGAAGTCGTCGTGCACGACCTGCGCACGCCGGAGCACGCGATCCTCGCGATCCACAACAACCTGTCGGGCCGCGCGATCGGCGATCCGGCGACCGAACTCGGGCTCGCCCGCGTCGCGGACGACGACTTCCCGCAGGTGCTCGCGAACTACGCGAACCGCTTCGCCGACGGCCGCACCGCGAAAAGCACGTCGATCGGCATCAAGGACTCGGGCGGCCGCTATGTGGCCGCGCTGTGCCTGAACGCGGACGTCACGCTGTTCCGCGGCTTCCAGGGGATGCTGAACCAGTTCTGCAGCACCGAAGGCGCGCCGGTCGCCGAAACGCTCGACCCGGCCGGCGCGGACGCGATCCGGCAGCGTATCGACGCGTTCGCGACGCGCCTCGCGACCACGCCGCGCGAGCTGAAGACCGACCAGCGCCGCGAGCTGATGCAGGCGCTGAAGGCGGACGGCTTCCTCGAGGTGCGCCGCGCGATGGAAATCGTCGCGCAGCACCTCGGCGTGTCGCGCGCCACTGTATACAACGATGCGAAATGATGCGCGCCCGCAGCGCGCCCCGCTTACCTGTTGACTGACTCTTCCGACGAGCGACTCATGAACACTCCGACCCTCCCCACCTACGACGACGTCGCGGCCGCCGCGGCGCGGCTCGACGGCCACGCGCACCGCACGCCCGTGATGACGTCGCGCACGATCGACGAAGCGCTCGGCGCACAGGTGTTCTTCAAGTGCGAGAACCTGCAGCGCATGGGCGCGTTCAAGTTCCGCGGCGCGTTCAACGCGTTGTCGCGCTTCGACGCGACGCAGCGGCGCCACGGCGGCGTCGCGTTCTCGTCCGGCAACCATGCGCAGGCGATCGCGCTGTCGGCGCGCATCCTCGGCATCCCGGCGACGATCGTGATGCCGCAGGACGCGCCGGCCGCGAAGATGGCCGCGACGCGCGGCTACGGCGGCAACGTCGTGACCTACGACCGCTATACCGAGGACCGCGAGCAGATCGGCCGCGAACTCGCGGAAAAGCACGGGCTCACGCTGGTGCCGCCCTACGACCACGCAGACGTGATCGCGGGCCAGGGCACGGCGGCGAAGGAGCTGTTCGACGAAGTCGGGCCGCTCGACGCGGTGTTCACGCCGCTCGGCGGCGGCGGCCTGCTGTCGGGCACGGCGCTCGCGACGCGCGCGCTGTCGCCGCACGCGAAGCTGTACGGCGTCGAGCCGGAAGCCGGCAACGACGGCCAGCAATCGTTCCGGTCCGGGTCGATCGTCCATATCGACACGCCGCGCACGATCGCCGACGGAGCGCAGACGCAGCACCTCGGCAACCTGACGTTCCCGATCCTGCGGCGCGACGTCGACGACATCCTGACGGCGACCGACGCGGAGCTGGTCGACTGCATGCGCTTCTTCGCGACCCGTATGAAGATTGTCGTCGAGCCGACCGGCTGCCTGTCGTTCGCGGCCGCGCGCCGGATGAAGGACGAACTGCAAGGCAAGCGCGTCGGCATCGTGATCAGCGGCGGCAACGTCGATCTCGAGAACTTCTGCGCGCTGGTATCCGCCTCCGCGTAATGCGTCGCGGCGCGCGGATGACCGCATGAACATCCTGTCATCCGCGCGCCGCCGCTCCTTCACGCCGCGTTAAGTTTCGCGCCCTAGACTGAATGCGTTGTCCCGCAGTCAGTCGTGAAGAAGGAGTCACCATGAACACGCACGCGATCGTCGCCGCCGCCCTCGCTGCAGCATCCCTTTCGGCGTTCGCTCAACCGGGCGTGACGTCATCCGGTTTTCCCGCCACGCTGCTGCACGCACCGCACGCCTCGGTCGCGCAGGCAGCCCACCGTTCGCCCGCCGCGCTGCCGCATGCCGGCTTCGTGCTCGCGAAGATCGATCAGAACAATACGCCGCCCGATCGCGGCGGCGACCCGAGCGGCCGCACGCACGGCGGCATGCATATGTAACGCGGGTCACTTTGCGTGAGCCGGCCGCGTCGGTCGGCCGGCCCGCGTCACGCCATCACAACGACGGCAGCGACGGATCGCGCGCGGCGAGGATGTCCGCGGTGCGCCGCTGCAGCGCGCCGTCGAGCGTCTCCGGCTGCGGAATCAGCCAGTAGCGCCCGTCGCGAATGCCGTCGAACGCGCGCGCCGCGAACACGTCGGGCGTGAGCCCGTGCGCGTTCAGCATCGCGCGCATCGTATCGACGAAGCCCTGTACTTCGGGCCGGTCGTGCGCGGCGCCGAACGGGTCGTTGAAGATGCCCGTCTGCACCGGGCCCGGCGCGAGCAGCGACACGCCGACCGGCGCGCCGAGCATCTTCAGTTCGCCGTACAGCGATTCGGTCAGCGCGACCACCGCGAATTTCGTCGCCGAGTAAGGCGACATCAGCGGGCTCGGCAGGAACCCGCCGACCGACGCGGTATTGACGACGCGCGCCGGCACGTTGCGCTCGAGCATGCGTGGCACGAAGCTGCGGATCCCGTTCATCACGCCGTGCACGTTGATCGCGACGCTGCGCTCGAACCGTTCCGGCGTGATTTCCCAGCTGAAGCCGGTCGCCATCACACCCGCGTTGTTGAACAGCAGGTCGACGCCGCCGAAGCGCCGCCAGGCGGCGTCGGCCAGCGCGTCGACGGCTTCCGGGCGGCTGACGTCGGTCGGCACGCACAGCACGTCGGTGTCGAGCGTCGCGGCGAACGCGTCGAGCTTCGCCGGGTCGAGGTCGGCCAGCACCACGCGCATCCCGAGCGCGGCCGCGTGGCGCGCGAGCCCGCTGCCGATGCCGCTGGCCGCGCCGGTGATCACGGCGGTGCCGCCGTCGAAGCGAATCGGGTTCGTCATGTCACAGTCCTGCCGGGTCGATATGGGGATGCGCGTACGCCGGAATCTCGGGCGGCGGCAATGGCGTGCGGCCGTCGAGCGAGCGCACCGCGAGCCCCTGCGACAGCGGGAAATGCAGGCTGTGCGTGACGAGGCCCGTGCGCTCACGCGCCGGCAGGCTGCACAGCGCGAGCGCGGTTTCCGCCAGATACGCGACGTCCTCGGTCGGATAGCCTTCGGGGATATAGCGGGCCGCGCCCGGCGTGCGGATCGCGGTGCTCGGCGCGACCAGGTTCACCGCGATGCCGTCGGCTTCGAGTTCGGCCGCGAGCCCCTGCGTGAAGCGCGACAGCGCGGCCTTGACCGCCGCATAGATGGTCGCGCCCCCCGCGCGCGCGAAGTCGTCGAACGGCCGCAGCGGCGCGAGCGCGGTGACCGAGCCGACGTTCACGATCCAGCCGGCGCCGCGCGCGCGCATCAGCGGAATCGCGGCCTGGCTCAGTGCGAACGGGATGCGCAGGTAGTGTTCGATCGTCGCGTCGAACATCGTCATCGGCATCGCGTCGACGCACGCATAGTCGGCCACGCCCGCGTTGTTCACGAGGATGTCGAGGCCGCCGGCCGCCTCGGCCGCGCGCGCGACGAGCGCATCGCGCTCGGCCGGCTTCGACAGGTCGGCCGCGAGTGCGATCGCGCGGCCGCCGGCCTGTTCGATCAGCGCGACCGTTTCAGCGAGCGTGCCGGCGGTCGTCGCCGAGTGCGTGAGGCTGCGCGCCGTCACGACGACGGTCGCGCCTTCGGCTGCGAGGCGCTGCGCGATCGCGCGGCCGATGCCGCGGCTCGCGCCCGTCACGAGCGCGCATTTGCCCGCGAGGGTCGCGGTTCGGTGGTCGGTCATGATGTCTCCGGTGTAGATGATGGTGTGTCGGGGTCGTTATGCGTCAGCCCGCGATATCCGCAACGTGCAGCACGAACTTGGTTTTCGCGTCGCCCGTTTGAACGAGGTCGAGCGCGCGCGCCGCCTGTTCGAGCGGAAAACTGTCGAAGCGCGGCACGCGCAGCGTGCGCGTGCCGAGCCGCTCGGCGATCGATGAAAGCGTGGCGCCGCTCGGCATCCGGCTGTAGGTCATCGCGGTGCGCAGCCCGCGCCGCGCGGCCTCCGCGCCCGTCGCGGCCAGCCGCTGCGCATCGCCGGGCGCGAGCGTCATGATAGTCACGAGCGTGCCGGCCGGCGCCAGCAGGTCGAGTGCGGCGGGCAGCGTGTCGCCGCCGACCGCATCGAGCACGAGATCGACGCCGCAGGGCGCCCACGCCCGCACGGCCGTCGCGATGTCCTGCGCGCGATAGTCGATGCTCGCCGCCGCGCCGAGCGCTTCGACGCTCGCGCGGTTGCGTGCCGAGCACGTCGCCGCGACGCGTGCGCCGGCCTGCGCGGCAAGCTGGATCGCGAAGGTGCCGACCGCGCCCGCGCCGCCGTGCACCAGCACGGTCTGCCCGGCCCGCAGCCCGCCGTCGTCGAACAGGCCCGCCCATGCGGCCAGCGCGGGCGTCGGCGTGGCGGCCGCTTCCGCGAAGCCGACCGCGTCGGGCAGGCGCACGACCGAGTCGTGCCGCACCGCGACGTATTCCGCATACGCGCCCCAGCGCCCCGCGCCGACGTCGGTCTGCGCGAACACGCGCATCCCGGGCGCGACACCTTCGACGCCGTCGCCGACCGCCGCCACCACACCGGCCGCGTCGAACCCGATCACGAATGGAAACGTCATTTGCATGAACGCGCCGAGATAGCCTTCGCGGCATTTCCAGTCGGCGGGATTGACGCCCGCGTACGCGACGCGGATCAGCACGTCGCCGGGGCCCGGCTTCGGGGCGGGAACGTCGGCCAGTCGCAGCGCGTCGGAATGGCCGACGCGGTCGATCAGCAAGGCTCGCATGGTGGTGTCTCCGGTGTTGTGGTTTGCATTGCGGCGGGTCGCGTGCGCGTCGCGCGTCACGCCGCCGTGTCGGCCAGCAGGCTCGACGCGAGCGGACAGAACGCGTGCGAGATCGCCTCGACCGTCCAGTCGGGGCTTTCGGCATCGAAGCGACGGTCGACCCAGCCCCAGTGATACGGATGCAACAGGTATTCGCCGAGCAGATCGCCGACGTGCGCGAATTCCTGTTGCCAGACGTGGGTCCACATGCCCGGCGTCACGATCCGGTTCAGTCGCCAGTTGCGGATGCCGGGCATGAATGCCGGCATGCGCAGCAGTTCGCGCTCGAGATCGCGCACCTGCGCTTCGGCGGCCGTGGGCCGCACGCGCAGCATCAGCGTGCGCCATATGCCGTCGTGCAGCGCCGGTTCGCACAGGCCGCCGCCGATCGCATGACACGCCGCGCCGTCGATCCGCACGACGCCCGGCAGGCCGGCCAGCGCGGCGAAATCCGGCGCGTGGCCGGTCGCCCGTTCGTCGCGCAGCACGTCGAGCGTGTAGTCGCCCGCGCCCCAGCAGCCGTCGAGATTGCGCGCGAGCGCCACGCGGGTCGCGCCCGGCAACGCCTGCGCGGCTTCGCGCAACGCGTGCTCGAATGCGCCGGCATCGCCGGTCGCCGAAACGAAAATCTGAGCCGTGTCATGCCGCATGGTCGACCTCCGTCAGGGCCGGCAGCGGCGCATCGGCATCCGTCATCACGTGGCGGCGGCGGGCGTCGCACAGTGCGTCGACGGCCATCCAGAACGCGACCACGTCGCCGTCGGTCAACGCGCGCATCCGGTAGTACGACGGCGCATCGGCGACCTGCCACGTCAGCCACAGCGTGCTCGGCTGCCCCGGCACCGCGACGGGCGGCGACACCCAGCGGCCGGCCGCCGTCAGTCCGCGTGCCGCGTGGCCCGGCAAATAGCGGTCGCGCAGCAGCGCCAGCACATCGGGAATGCGCTCGGGCGCGAGCGTGATTTCGTCTACGATCTGAATCATTCGCGGGTCGTCTCGGGTGGTTCGTGGCGGGATGCGATGCCGGCCGCCTACGCCGTTCCGGCGAGGCCGGAAGCGGCCGGCGTGAGTAGCATTCTTGCGTGGCGGCGGCCGACGAACCCCTACCGGCACGCTCACCGGCCCCTGTCAGGACGCTCAAACCGGGAGACATATGAAACAGCGTGCATTGCCGGCACGCGGCCGCGTGCTACCGGGCCTCGGTGCCCGTCTGCTCGACGAACTGGCGCGCAGCGGCGTGCCGCCGGCGCAACGGCCTGCGCCGACGGCCGTTGCTGCTGCGTCGACGACGACACCCGGCTTCGTCGCGCTGTACCGCGACGCGATCGAGCGGCTCGAGGCGCAGGTCGCGCGCGGCGACGGCCATCCGCCGATGCGCAAGCAGGAAGTCGACCTGATGTGCCGGTGCCTCCTCAGTTGCGCGACGCTCGCCGACGCGATCCGCTGCGCCGCCGAGTTCTGCGAGATGCTGACGCCGCGCGCCGGCGCGCTGTCGCTCGCGGTGCGCGACGGACGCGCGACGTTCCGGATGGATTCGCTGCGGCGCACGCGCAGCCCCGCCGCGTGCCTCGTCGACCTGACGGGGCTGTTCTGCTATCTGCAACTGTTCGGCTGGCTGATCGGGCAGCCGCTGCGGCCGGACGAAGTCTGGCTCGGCCATCCGCGCCGCGAAGACGCGATGCCGCTGCTCGGGCTGTTCAACGCGCCGGTCGACGTCGGCCGCAAGACCTACGGCTTCGCGTTCGACGCGGTGCGGCTCGATGCGCGCGTGATCCGCCAGCCGGGCGAGCTGGCCGCGTTTCTCGTCGATTTTCCGTTTCGGCTGATCGATGCCGCGCCGGCCGTCGTGTCATGGGCGCAGCAGGTGCGCGGCTTTCTCGATGCGGCGCTCGCGCGCGAACAGGCGCTGCCCGCGCTCGCGGCGCTGGCGACATGGCTCGGCGTCAGCGAAGCGACGTTGCGGCGGCGGCTGGCGGCCGAAGGCAGCGGCTATCACGCATTACGCGAACAGTGCCTCGCCGACGTCGCGCGGCGCTGCCTGCGCGAGTCGGACTGGCCGGTCGCGCGGATCGCCGCGCATCTCGGGTTCGGTGGCGAAGAAGCGTTTCGGCGGGCGTTCGTGCGATGGACGGGCATCGCGCCGAGCCGGTTCCGGCGCGATTGCAGCGTCGCTGGCGGTGCGTTTCGTCAGACATGAAACGCGGTGCGAAGGCTCGAATTGAAATGATTTCGAAAGCATCCGGCGAGCACTGACGTTTTTTCGCATCCCTGCGCACTTCGATAATTGACGCACCGGCGCGCTCGCCATTACGCTTGCGCGCTGATGGTTCCCGGGAACGGGATCAAAAGGGAACGCAGGAGAGGCCGTGCCTCGAATCTGCGGCTGCCCCCGCAACTGTGAGCGGCGAATCCGCACCACCTCATGCCACTGGGAAACCGGGAAGGCCGGTGCGAATAGCGACCCGCGAGCCAGGAGACCTGCCATCGACCCGAGGTCCAAGCAGCCGCACCGGGCGGGGTGTCCCGATGCGCCAGCACCGCCTTTGGCGGTCGCCCCGTTGCATGGACGGCCCGACCTCAGGACCCTTCAGATGTCCGATCTTTCCGCCTCCGCTTCCACGCCGGAAGCGTCGTGCCGTTGCGCGGCCAGTCTGCGCCGCGTGTCCGCACGCGTGTGCCGCGCCGTGTCGTGCGGCACGCGTCATGACGACACGCGTGAATGCCGCCCATACTGCCCGGTCCCGCGATAGACCAACGATAACCAGGCGGTACTCGCTGCCCCCCGCTTACGCGCGCCGTACCTGCAACACGATCACCCTCGCTGCCTCATGAATCTTCGCCACCTTCTCGCCACGTCCGCCGCCACGGCGCTGCTCTCCCCGATCGCCCACGCCGCCGGCGACATGCCGCCCGCGCAGCCGCCCCAACCCGCCGAAGGCGCCGACCTGCCGACGATCAGCGTGACCGACACGCGGCATCTGCCCGAGTCGTTCGACCAGCGCTATGCGACGACGCAGGTGCTCACGCGCGCCGATCTCGACCGGCTGTCGCCGAGCGACCCGAGCATCACGCAGGCGCTCGCGACGCTGCCGGGCGTGACCGTCTCGCAGAACGGCGGCCCGGGTTCGTCGGCGTCGGTCAGCATCCGCGGCTCGTCGGCCAGCCAGGTCGCGGTGTTCATCGACGGCATCCGGATCGGCTCGCCGACCACCGGCATCGCGCCGTGGGCCGACCTGCCGACCGAAGCGTTCGAGCGCGTCGAGGTGATCTCGGGGCCGGCCGCCGCGTCGTTCGGCGCGAACGCGATGGGCGGCGTCGTGCAGCTGTTCACGCGCCGCGCCGCCGGCCAGCCGAACCAGACCACCGTGTCGTTCGGCGGCGGCTCGAACAAGACCTTCGACACGCAGTTGCGCACGTCGGGCACCATTCCGTCGACAGGGCCGCTCGCCGCGCTGGGTGGCCTCACCTACACGCTCGGCCTGCACGACTACAACACGGCGGGCATCGACGCAACGCGGCCCGTGTTGCCCTACCACGAAGACGGCCGCAATCCGTATCACGCGCAGGACCTCGATGCGCGCCTCGGCTATGCGCGCGACAACTGGTCGATCTCGACGTTCGCGCTGTACCACCGCTCCGACCTGTCCTATGACAACGCCGGCTTCGCGAACCGCGAGCTCGATCATCAGCTGACGACCGGCCTCGCGTTCCATCTCGACGTCACGCCCGACACGCAGTTCGACCAGTCGTTCGGTTATGCGAATGATCGCCAGTTCCTGTACGCGAGCGACCCGGCCATCCCGACCGACCAGATCAACTCGCAGCGCATCAGCTCGTCGACGTCGCTGACCCATCAGGCGCACGGCTTCCACCTGTTCGGCCTGCCGCTGTCGGGCGAGACGAAGGTGGCGTACGACTTCACGCGCGAACAGGCGTTCCTGCCGGTCGACGTGCCGGACGGCGTGCCGACGCGCAACGATTCCGCGTTCTCGCTGCATCAGTCGGCGACGCTCGGCAGCGTGACGATGTTCGTCGCGGGCCGCCACGAGATCATCGCCGGGAAGGCCGTGAACACCGGCAACGCCGCGCTGTCGTGGGCCATCACGCCGGTCTATACGGCGCGCGTGTCCTACGGCAATGCGTTCCGCCTGCCGTCGTTCAACGACCTGTACTACCCGGGCTACGGCAATCCGGACCTGAGCCCGGAACGCAGCGATTCGGTCGAGGCCGCGCTCGACGCGAACACCGCGTACGGCACGTTCAGCGCCGCGATCTACGACACGCGCGTCAGCAACCTGATCGCGTACAACCCCGCGACGTTCTCGCCGATCAACATCGGCCGTGCGCATATCCGCGGCATCGACCTGTCGTACAAGGGCACGATCGGCCGCTATACGCCGGTCAGCGTCGCGATCGGGATCCTGAATCCGCAGGACGAGACCAACGACAGCTGGCTCAACCGCCGGCCGCGCCAGACCGTCAGCGTGAACGTCGACCACACGTGGGACGAATTCCATCTGCACGCGCTGAGCACGGGCGCGTCGCTGAGCTACGGCGGCACGACGTTCGACGATCCGGCCAACACGACGTACCTGCCGTCGTACCTGAGCGTGAACCTGCGCGCGTCGTACAGGATCAACGCGCACCTGACGGTGTCCGCCACGCTGTCGAACCTGTTCGACCGTCAGTACATGACCGCGTACGGCTACAACACGCTCGGCCGCACGGCGTTCGGCAAGGTCAGCTATACGTTCTGAGCGAGGTGGCCGGTGCATCGGCGCCCAGGTTCGCGGGTGACGATGCCGACGGGTGTACGGGTGCCGGATGTCGTCGGCCGCGTGCGAGCGATCGCGTTCCCTCGCACCGCGCTACGCGTCAGGCCCCTGCGACGCCCCGCACTCCCGCGATCAACTGGATCGCGCCGAACGCCGCGATCACGACGGCCGACATGCGCGACAGCCCGTGCATGAACGTCAGCGACATCTTCGTGCGCAACGCGGCGGTCGCGCTGCTCAGGCACAGCCACCACGTCGCGGAACCCAGGAACACGCCGGCGACCATCAGCGCCACGGTCGCCCCCATCGCGCCTTCATGCGTGCCCGCCAGCGGGCCGAGCGCCGCGAAGATCCCGACGAACGACAGGATCGTCATCGGGTTCGACAGCGTGAGGCCGAAAGTCGTCAGGAAATCGCGCAGCACGGTCGTGCGCGGCAGGTCTCGAACCGCCGCCGATGCGGTCGACGCCGCCGGCGCCTGCCGCGCGATCGACCACGCCAGCCACACGAGGAACGCGCCGCCGCCGATTTTCAGCGCGACGGTCAGCATCGGGAACGCGGTGACGATGCCGGCGACGCCCAGCGCGCCGAGCAGCCCGTAGATCGCATCGGCGCACGCGGCGCCGATGCCCGTCGCGAACCCCGCGTGAAAGCCGCGGCTCAGGCTGCGCTGGATGCACAGCATGCCGATCGGGCCGACCGGCACCGCGATCGACAATCCCATTACGACGGACTTGATGAACAGCATGGCCGGTTCCTCGCGACATGCAATGCGTTGAACCGTCATCGTAGGGAAACTCCGGTCGCCGCTGAAGGCGGTTTTTAAGGAAAAATAGCCGCTTCACTTTAAAAACTCCGCCGCGATGGACGAACTCGACTGGAAAATACTCGCGCTGCTGCAGGCCAACGGCCGCATCAGCTACACGGAGCTGGCACGCCAGGTTCACCTGTCGGTGCCGGCGGTCACGGAACGCGTGAAGCGCCTCGAATCGGCCGGCGTGATCGACGGCTACACGGCGCGGGTCAATCCGGCCGCGGCCGGCTACCCGGTGAGCGCGCTGATCGGCATCACGGTGCCGCAGCCGGCGAAGGCGAAATTCCTGAAGCTGCTGGAGACCATTCCCGAAGTGGTCGAGTGCCATCACGTGACCGGCGCGGATTCCTACGTGATGCGGTTCGTCGCCGTCAGCATGGCGCATCTCGAACAGCTGATCGAGCGCATCAACCTGTATGGCGAAACGCGCACGTCGATCGTGATGTCGACGCCGTTGCCGGCGCGCGGGCTCGCGCGTCCGGCCGCGGCGGTCAAAGGCGTGCGGGGGTGACAGGATGCCCCGCGCTGCGCGATGCTGTGCCATGCGCCGCTTGCGCGAACCGGACAACCCGCCATGCCAGTCATCGGATTCGATCATTACAACCTGCGCGCGGAACGGGCCACGCTCGATACGCTGCGCGACTTCTACGTGAACGTCGTGGGCCTCGAACCCGGGTATCGACCGCCGTTCCAGAGCAGCGGCTACTGGCTCTACGCGGGGGCGCAGGCGATCCTCCACCTGTCGGAAGCGCGGCCCGGCGAGGCGCGGCCGGCGCACGTCGTCAATACGTTCGACCATGTGGCGTTTGCATGCGCGAATGCCGCGGACATGGAGCGGCGTCTTGGCGACGCGCAGGTCCGGTACACGCGCCGGCACGTGCCGGTCACGAGCCAGCTGCAGATCTTTTTCACCGATCCGGCCGGGAATGGCGTCGAGTTGAATTTTGCGGAAGCCGGCGGAGATTCCGGTGACAAACGGTATTAGTGCTCAGCACATCGATCGACGCTGCGGCTTTCCGGAACATCGTCACGCATGCGGTTTCCGCGTACCTCGCGGCGGAAACTGGCGCTTTCGCGACCATTCCATCGACGTCAGACACATCGGCCCTTACTTGAGATGAATCGATCCAACGCGAAACTGATCACCCTCGCTCTGCGATTTCTATTCGCCAGCCTCTGCTTGCCGGCCGCCAATTCGCAAGCCAGCCCTTTTACAGCCCAGAGCAGCCAGCTGAGTGCCTCCATGTCCGACCTGCCCCGTTACGAGAAACTGCCGTTATTCAGTCCTCGTCGCAAGTCCTTCGCGTGCGTGTATCAGGCCCAACACGTACCGCTTGTCGACCCCCAGGCTGAATTGTGGTTTCAGCAGGCGCTGGCGCTTGATGATTCGACCATTGACTACGATAAGCGTGATTACCCGAAGATTTACCAACTCTACTCGCAGGCTGCCGAGCGCAATCACTGGAAGGCCATGCTGAATATCGCCTCACTGATATTGAGCGATCGTCAGGGTGTACCAACCCATGATCCCGAAACTGCTATCCGCTGGGTAGAAAAAGCGATGAAACTGGGCGTGCCTGACGCCTACGACATGATGGGGATCTACCATCAGAACGGGCTGATTAAAGGTGGTGATGCCACCAGTGCCTATGCCTTCTTCCAGCGCGCGGCTGATATGGGTAGTCCATCCGCGCAAACTTTCATTGGAACAAAGACGGATGCTGCATATGACGACCCCGGCGGTGAATTCTGGGGAAATTTGCCTATCGCGACGCAAATGCTGGAATGTGCCCTCGCGCAGGGATATGGAACTGCTGCGAAAGAGTTAGGACACGTCTACGCGAGACCGCAAACTGCTGAAGCGAAGCTGCGTGCGCTTCATGTTCTTCATCAAGGGGTCAAGCTAGGTTCCGCTGAATGCGCAAATAAGCTTTTCACCGAATTCGACGGAATGGACCTTACCGATGGAACCAACCTGGTCGGGCATATCGACAAAGCGCGTGCGGAACGTTACAGCAAGCTCGGGGATGCGCTCGAGTTCTATCAGGGTCGCCTGAAGCTGCCGAATCTCGACAAGGTGCTCCCGCTGCCACCCGCCCCGTTGCCGAAATGGGATGGTAAAGCACAGACGCTGATCGACGGCGCAAAGGCCGTGACACCGCCCCCCAAGCCGCAAAAGAGTGCGGCGCAACAAGGCCGGGAATTCATTCCGGACGGGTATGCCGTGGCGGCACGAGAACGTAGCACGATGGTTGTCACGGACGACAATCCAGTACCACGCGATGGCTATTGGCTCGCGCTGTATGGCCCACCCTCTGCCTCCAAAGCCGAGCTGATCCCCGTCCGCCGTAACATTGCGGAGCGCTATCAAATCGGGGCACGCTTCGGCACACCGTCATTCGACTGGCTGGCCGCTGAGCAGGTGCAGTGGCACTACCTTGGCGAAGCCTATGCCCTGCCCCCGCAACGCCATGATTGACAGGACTACCGTTCCCCGGAATGCTCGCCGGACGCGCCCCCTCACGCGCCGTACCTGCGATCGTTCCCGAGCACGATGTGCCGCATGCAGATCGAAGCGTTCGGGTTTGGCCCGTCTCGCCTGCCATCACGCGCGGCGAACCTCACCGCTGCTTCTCGAGCTTCACGATCGTCAGCGCACCGTTCACGCGCTCGACCCGGACCTTGACCTTGTCGCCCACGTGCAGCGACGCGATCATCGCCGGGTCGCCGGCCTTGAATGCCATCGTCATCGGCGCCATCCCGACGTTCTGGAGCGCGCCGTGCTTCAGCGTCACCATGCCGTGCTCGGCATCGATCCGTTTCACTTCGGCGTCGGTCAGCGCGGCATCCGACGCCGACGTCTTCGAGTCGCCCATGTCCATGTTCATGTCGGACATGCTGCCGGCTGAATACGCCGGTGTCGCGACGACGTTCATCGCGCAGAGGACGGCGACGGCAATATTTCGAATCTTCATCAACCGACTCCCGGCTGCAGCGGGTAACGCATGGAACGCACCCCCTACACCAGCAACGTCGCGACCGCCCACCCGATCAGCACGACACCTAGCGCCCGGCCGACCCGCTCGCCGCCCGGCAGCACCTTTTCGACCAGCACGAACAGCGACAACGCGACGATCCACACGACGTTCATCACGCCGCCGACGAACAGCAGCGCCATCAGCAGCCAACAGCAGCCCACGCAATACGCGCCGTGGCGCGCGCCGAGCAGGAAGCTGCCCGTGATGCCCGGGCGCCAGTATGTCGCGAGAAACCGCACCGGCGACCGGCATTGCCGCAGGCAGGCCTGTTTCAGCGGCGTGAACTGATAGACGCCGGCCAGCGCGAGGACGATCGCGGACAGCACGGCGCTCTTCGACCACAGCATCATCCCGGAGATCAGGCCGGCGGGCTGCAGCAGCATCTGCAGCACGGCCGCGCCGACCGAGAACGCGAGCCATACGGCCAGATAGCCGGCCAACAGGCACGTCGACATGAATGCCGACCCCGCACCGCCCCGATCGTGATGCCGCAGCACGCGCCGGTACAGCAGCACGACCGGCGCCGCGCCGGGCGTCATCATCGCGATCATCATCACCCACCACATCAGGATCACGGTCGCCAGCGACGGATCCATGGCGCCCATGCCGTCGGCCAGCCGATGCGGGAACAGCGCGACCGCCGTCATGTCCAGCGCCGACATGCCGGTGCCGGCCCCCGTCCACAGGTAGGCCCAGCACGCGCCGACGAGCGCGGTCATGCCGAGCAGCGTGACGACGCGCTCGCGTCCGAGAAGCTCGCCGACGGGGATCATGCCGCGACGCGATGCCGGATCAGCCCGTGGTTGTTCAGGTGCAGCCGTGCGAACTGCGCGTAGCTCCGCTCGAGATCCAGCTGGATGTGGCCGTGCGACCGGCCGGTGCCGGATCCGATCTCGGCCAGCTCGTATTCGAAGCCGTGCGGCAGGTCGATCCGCACGCGATGTTCGGCGCCCGTCACCGGATTGCGGATCGGCTCGCCGACGATGTCGAGCACGCCGTCGATGCTGATCCGGCCGCGCCGCGCATCGACATCGACGTCGAAATCGATCTTCGCGAAGATCGGCTCGTAGGCCTGCTCGAGCGTCGATGCGAACACGGAAAACATCGTCGCGAACGGATCGGTATCCTGACCGGTCATGATCTTCAGCACGGCTTCGCACTGCGCGGGACTCGCACGCTCGTCGACGATCGGCTGGCACCGGCCGTGGCCTTCGTGAATCGGCCCGGGCCACTGGAACACGACCGCGATCCGGACACCGTCGAGCACCACGTCGCCGTAGTGGCCGCTGTCGATCGAAATCGCACCCATCGCTTCGCAGTTGCCGTGCGTCGGCAACGAATTGAACTGGCAGGGGCAACCGTATGAGCAATTGCAGTTCATCAGTTCGGTTCCCTGGATCTCCCACGGCGTCATGGCTTCACCTCGCGCAGTCGCTGGCACGTAATGTTTCGAATCTAGTGCAGCGGACAGGGGAAATCAAAGTGCGCGCGGGTGCCTCGTGCGTTGAAAAAAAACAGGCGCCGCGCGGCGCGCAACGATGCCGGCCCGACACATTCAACCTCGTCGTGCAGCCTCGCCGATGCAGGCGTTTCGATGCGCAACGGCGCGCTCGGACGAGCGTGTTCGAGCCATGTCGGACAAAAGCCAACGGCACGCACACAGCATCACGAATGCGGGCATCCCGCATCGGTCCTGGTTCATACTGTCTCGCAATCGACGATTCACCCCGACCGTCGCCGTCGCCCCGGATGGCTGTCATGCGCGTTCAAAGTGCGTTGCTGTTTCTCGTCGGCACCCTGCTCACCGCGGGCGGCTACGGTGCAACCTTCCTGCTGTCGATGCGCTTTCGCGCGATCGGCGGCAGCGATCTCGATACTGGCGCGGCACTGGCCGCGGCGACGGTCGGCACGTTCGCCGGCTTGTCGTTCGTCGGCTGGTTCTCGCAGCAGATCGGCACCACACGGATCGCCGCGCTGTCGTCACTGTGCATCGGCGCCGGCATCGTCGGCTTCGCGCTCGTCGGGCGCGCGGCCTATGCGGACCTGCCGTCCGGCTTCCTGGTCGGCTTCGGCTGGGGCGCGTTTCACCTGGCCGCGCCGATGTCGCTGGCCGAGCGTACCAGCGGTGCGGAGCGCGGCACCTGGTTCTTTCGATCGGCGACGTTCCAGATGACCGGAATCGGCGCGTCCCCGGCGTTTGCCGCCTATGCGATGCGCATGCTCCACTGGTCGATCGACGACACGCTTTACGCGGTCGGCGCGCTGTGCGCGCTCGCGTCGCTGATGCTGGAAGCATTCGGCCGCCTGAGCCCGCGTCCGTCCGCCCCCATCGCCGGCGGCCGGTGGGTGCGCGAACTGCGCACGATCTCGCGCACGCGGGCCGCCGCGCCGATCGCGATGATCGCGCTCGGCACCTGCGTGTTCTCCGGCCTGATGACGTTCCAGATGTCGCTCATGCAGGGCACGCAGGCGCGGCCCGGCACATTCTTCAGCGTTTATACGATGACGGTGGTGAGCGCGCGCTGGCTGCTCGGGAGATGGGTCAGGATGGCGCGCCCCGAAACGGCGACCAAGGGCCTGCTCATGTTGATGCTGCTCGGCGCGCTCGCGATGTTCGGCGCTGCCGCGCACGCATCGCTGCAGTCCGTCGCGGCCGTCCTGCTGGGCGCCGGCTACGGCCTCATGTATCCGGTGATCCAGGCGCAGGCGGTCAACGATTGCCCGGACGCGCAACGGCATGGCGTGCTGACCTGGTTCGTCGCGTCGTATTTCATCGGCGCGTTCGGGTTTCCGTCGCTTGGCGGCTGGGTGATGGTGCATGCCGGCAAGGGCGCGTTGCTGATGCTCATCGCCAGCTGCGGGCTGGCGGCGCTGTCGCTCGCGATCCTGCGCGACCGGCCGGAGCCGGTGCGCACGCAATGACGCAGTGGCGGGACGAACCGCCGCGCAGCCTGCCGGTCAGAACCGCCCGACGTCGACCACCGCCTGGGCGAATGCCTGCGGCGCCTCCTGCGGCAGATTGTGGCCGATACCGCCGGTGATCGTGCGATGCTCGTACTTGCCGGTGAACTTCGCCCGATAGACGGCCGGCGGCACGTGAAACGCCCCGTTCGCGTCGCCTTCCATCGTGATGCTCGGAACCGTGATCGGCGGCGCGGATGCAAGCCGCTGCTCGTATTCGTCGTACTTCGCCTCGCCCACCGCAAGCCCCTGCCGCCACCGGTAATTGTGGATCGTAATGGCGACGTGATCCGGGTTTCGGAAAGCCGGCGCGCTTCGCGCGAAGGTCGCGTCGTCGAAGTTCCATTTCGGCGACGCCTGCTTCCAGATGAACTTGACGAAATCTTCGGTGTACTTCTCGTAGCCGTCGCGGCCGCGGTCGGTCGCGAAATAGAACTGATACCACCACTGGAACTCGCCGGCGGGCGGCAGCGGCATTTTTCCCGCGCTCTGACTGCCGATCAGATAGCCGCTCACCGATACCAGCCCCTTGCAACGCTCCGGCCACAGCACGGCAATGATATCGGCGGTTCGCGCGCCCCAGTCGAATGCACCGAACAGGGCCGTCCGGATGTCCAGCGCATCCATCAGCGCGATGATGTCGAGTGCAACGGCCGTCGGCTGCGCGTTACGCATCGTCTGGTCCGACAGGAAGGTGGTCGAGCCGTAGCCCCGCAGGTACGGGACGATCACCCGATACCCCTGCGCGCCGAGCGCCGGGGCGACGTCGACGAAGCTGTGGATGTCGTATGGCCAGCCGTGCAGCAGCATGACCGGCGGGCCATCGGCCGGGCCCGCTTCCGCATAGCCGACATTGAGCAACCCGGCCTTGATCTGCTTGATCGTCGTGAACGACGAATGGCTTCCAGGCTTGATCGGTGGCAGCGGCGGTGTTGCCGACGGTGCATTTTGTGCGTGAGCGGATTGCAGCATCTCGAACTGCGCTGCAACAAGCGCACCGGCTGCCATGCGCGCAAAGCCACGCCGGCGCGGGTCGATTTCTTCTGGCATTTTTATCTCCCGTTTCAGTGGGACTGACCGACAAACCGACAAACAGGCGCTACCGGAAAATGTTAGTCGATAGGAAACGGCTTGCAAGGCGGATTGAAAGACGGCAATAGGACGCATTGCCTGAATCCGTCTGTATGCGCCTGGGTCGCGCGTGCCGCCATCGGCTGGTCGGCTGAGTCTCCGCAATCGCAGCGTCGAATGGTGTCACGCCTGCGCAAATCGTCATCGCGTGAACGTGGAGCCGCAACATGGTGCCCATTCCGGGTACCCGGCGTATCGCATATCTTGAGAAACACGTTGTCGCATCGGACATCGATCTCTCGCCCGACGAACTGGCAGCGCTGGACGAGCCCGCACCGGTCGGTGCGGCGACAGACGAACGCTATTCGACGCGAATGATGGCAGCCGTCGGGCATTGACGGCGAAAAACGCGCCGCCGCACGCGACGCATCCGCAGTCCTCGGCGGTGTCATCCTGACGTCAACCTGGTTTCTTCGACGACCGCGCGACCGCGAACCACGCCATCATCGCGCCCGCGACCCACGCGCAGGTCAGCAGCAGGTCGAAGTCCATCATGCCTTCGAAATTTTCACTGTTCTCGAAGCTGCAATGCCGGCTGCCGCGAAATTCGATGCAACCGCTGGCGACCCACTGAATGTGCATGAATACGTGATAGACGGCGAAGGCCGAAGCGATAATGGCGACGCGCAGGCGTAGGGTCGTTTTCATTCGGCGCCGGAGGCGGTGGGATGGTCTGACGCCGATCTTAAGACAACGGCGCCGCATCAGGCAATCGATCCCGCGCGAACGTCGCGACCGGCATGCACGACGGCGAATCGCCATCCGCACAAACCCCGATAAAACCGTGGCATCGCGCTTTCGGCGCGGCACTCGGCGCCCACGGATTTGCGGTATTCACGCTGATGCACGATGGTCTTGCCGCCGGCAAGCCTCCGCCGCCCGAACGACAACGCGCATCGCTTACGCGTCGTCGATCTGCCGGAGCGTCCTCAGGCAATCCACCGCCAGCTGCTGATAGATCCGCGTGCCGTTCGCCTTCGCGTCGATCTCCGCGTCGCTCAGCCGCCGGACCACACGACCCGGCACGCCCGCGAGCAGCACGCCGCGCGGCACGTCGTAACCGGCCTTCACGAACGCGCAGGCCGCGACGATCGTGGTCGCGCCGATCGTCGCGCCGTCCATCACGACCGCGTTCATCCCGATCATCGTGTCCGGCTCGAGCGTCGCGCCGTGCACGATCGCGCCGTGGCCGATGTGGCTGTTCGCGCCGAGCCGGCACGTCTCGCGGATGCCGACGTGCAGTACGCAGCCGTCCTGCACGTTGCTGCCGTCGCCGACGACGATCGCGCCGAAGTCGCCGCGCAGGCTCGCATGCGGGCCGATGTAGCAGCCCGCGCCGATCGTCACGTCGCCGATCACGACCGCGCTCGGATGAACGTACGCGGACGAAGCGACGCGCGGGCGCATGCCGTCGAATTCGAACAGCGGCATCGCTCAGAGCACCGCGGTCGCTTCGGGCACGAGCGTGAACAGGTCGCCGACGAGGCCGTAGTCGGCCACGCCGAAGATCGGCGCTTCCGGATCCTTGTTGATCGCGACGATCACCTTCGAATCCTTCATGCCGGCCAGATGCTGGATCGCACCTGAAATACCGACGGCGATGTACAGCTGCGGCGCGACGATCTTGCCGGTCTGGCCGACCTGGTAGTCGTTCGGCACGTAGCCGGCGTCCACTGCCGCGCGCGACGCGCCGAGTGCGGCGCTCAGCTTGTCGGCCAACGGTTCGAGAACCTTCATGTAGTTCTCGCCACTGCCCAGGCCGCGGCCACCCGACACGACGATGTTCGCGCTGGTGAGTTCGGGGCGATCGAGTTTCGTCACCTCCCGGCCGATGAACTGCGACACACCCGCATCTGCTGCCGCTTCGATCTTCTCGACCGCTGCGCTGCCGCCTTCGGCCGCCACCGGATCGAAGCCCGTCGTCCGCACCGTGATCACCTTGATCGGGTCGCCCGACTGCACCGTCGCGATCGCGTTGCCCGCATAGATCGGACGCTCGAACGTGTCGGCCGATACCACCGCCGTGATGTCGGAGATCTGCGCGACGTCCAGCTTCGCGGCGATGCGCGGCGCGATGTTCTTGCCGTAGGCGGTGGCCGGCGCGAAGATGTGCGAGTAGTTCGACGCGACGGTCAGCACCGTCGCTTCGACGTTCTCGGCGAGACCGTCCGCGAGTTGCGGCGCGTCGGCGAGCAGCACTTTCGAAACGCCTGCGATTTTTGCTGCTGCATCGGCCGCTGCTTGCACGTTGTGGCCTGCGACCAGCACGTGAATGTCGCCGCCAATGTCCTGCGCGGCCGCCACCGCATTCAACGTCGCGGCCTTGATCGGCGACGCGCCGCCAGCCGATGCCGCATCGTGCTCGGCGATTACCAGAATCGTCATGTCCGTCCGCTCCCTGTTACAGCACCTTGGCTTCGGTCTTCAGCTTGTCGACCAGCGTCTTCACGTCCGGCACCTTCACGCCGGCCGCGCGCTTCGGCGGCTCGGCCACCTTCAGCGTCTTCAAACGCGGCGTGACATCCACGCCGAGGTCTTCTGGCTTCACCGTTTCCAGCGGCTTCTTCTTCGCCTTCATGATGTTCGGCAGCGTCACGTAGCGCGGCTCGTTCAGGCGCAGGTCCGTGGTAACAACTGCAGGCAGTTGAAGCGACAGCGTTTCCGCGCCGCCATCGACTTCACGTGCCACGGTTGCCTTACCGTCGGCGATCGTCACCTTCGACGCGAACGTCGCTTGCGGCAGGCCTGCCAGCGCAGCCAGCATCTGGCCGGTCTGGTTCGAATCGTCGTCGATCGCCTGCTTGCCGAGAATCACGAGCTGCGGCTGTTCCTTGTCGACCAGCGCCTTCAGGATCTTCGCGACACCGAGCGGCTCGACCGCGTCGCCAGCTTCGACGAGGATCGCGCGATCCGCGCCGATCGCGAGCGCCGTGCGCAGCGTTTCCTGCGCCTGCGCGACACCGACCGACACGGCCACCACCTCCGTCACGACGCCGGCCTCCTTCAGCCGCACGGCCTCTTCCACCGCGATTTCATCGAACGGGTTCATCGACATCTTCACGTTCGCGATGTCGACGCCGGTGCGGTCGGACTTCACGCCGACCTTCACGTTCGCGTCGACCACGCGCTTCACTGCCACGAGCGCTTTCAACTGCCTGCCTCCTCTCTTGTTCCGACCGCCGCGACGCGTCAGCGCGCGGTGTATCCGCCGTCGATCACCAGCTCCGCGCCCGTGACGTAGCGCCCGGCCGGCGACACGAGATACAGGATACCGGCCGCGATGTCGCGCGGGCTGCCGATCTTCGCCATCGGCACGTGGGTCTGCAGATAGCCGAACACGTTGTCGGGATCCTGGCCCATCTGGCGGAACGCTTCCTCGAGCATCGGTGTGCGGATGTAGCCCGGATGCACGGAGTTCGCACGAATGTTCTTCGCCGCGTACAGCATCGCATCGACCTTCGCCATCATCCGCACCGCGGCCTTCGATGCGTGATACGCGGGCACGTCGGGGCCGCCGACGATCCCGTACATCGACGACAGGTTCACGATCGAGCCGCCGCCGGCCGCTTCCAAGCGCGGAATCGCCGCGCGCGTGCACAGGAACACGCCGTTGACGTTCACGTCCTGCACGCGCTGCCACTGTGCGAGCGTGAGTTCGTGGGTCGGCACGTTGTGCCCTTCGATGCCCGCGTTGTTCACGAGCACGTCGAGGCGCCCGAAGCGCGCGACGATCTCGCCGAACACGCGCTCGACGTCGGCCTCCTGCGTGACGTCGAGCGACCAGAACGCGGCCTGGCCGCCCTGCGCGCGAATCTCCTCGACGAGCGCTTCGGCGGGCTGCGACAGCACGTCGAGGATCGCGACGCTCGCTCCGGCCGCGGCCAGCGTGCGCGCCGTTTCCGCGCCGATGCCGCGCGCGCCGCCGGTGATCGCGGCCACCTTGCCGCGCAGGTCGAACAGGTCTTCGATGAGTTTCATTGCGTCTCCTTGTATTTAGGCGAACCGGCCACGAACGGGCCGGCCATCAAAACCATCGCGCATCATCGCGCCGTCGGCGCAGCCAGGAAATCGATGCATTCCCGATTGAAATAGGCCGCATGCTCCACCATGACCCAGTGGCCGCAGCGGTTCAGCAGCACGAAGCGCGCGTCGCGGCAGCGCTCGAGGAACGTCAGCGCGCCGCCGACCGGATTGAAGCGGTCGTCCGTGCCCCAGAAACCGAGCACCGGACAGCGCAGGTCGGCGAGCGCGCCCGTCAGGTTCGGCACGCTCATCGTCGACAACACTTCGGTCGGCTGCTCGACGCACACCTTCATCCGCTCGGCGACGAGCGCGTCGGTGACGATCTCCGGATCGTGCACCAGCAGCGTCAGCAGCTCGCGCATCGTGTCGTCATTCATCTGGCGATTGGTGAAGAGCTTCACCATCCGCTGGATCCCTTCCATCCGGAAATAGGTGTCGCGATCCTCGACGCCGCCCGGCGCCATCATGATCAGCCCGTCGACTTCGTCCGGGTAATCGAGCGCGTATTTCAGCGCGATCGCGCCGCCGAGCGAGTTGCCGAGCAGCACGGCCGGCCCGATGCCGAGCGCGGACAGCTGCGCGTGCAGCGCGCCGACGAAGAAATCGAGCGTGTAGGCGACGTCGGACGGTTTCGACGACTGCCCGTAGCCCGGCAGGTCGACGACGATCGCGCGGTGGCCGGCCGCCGCGAACGCCGGGTAGTTGTGTTTGAAGTTGCTGAAACCACTCGCGCCCGGGCCGCTGCCGTGGATGAACACCACCGGGCGGCCTGCGCCCGCCTCGAAATGATGCAGGCGCAGGCCGCCCGGTACGTCGGTGAAGATGCCGGCCGGCGGCGTCGTGGGGGTCGTCATCGCGGGTTGTCTCCTTCGTCGGTCGATGGATGCCTGCCACGATGATTGCGCCGCCGGCGCCGGCCGGCATCATCCTTTCAGACTACGAATCCGCGCGCGCTTGTTCCTATCATCGGGCCACCGAAACGGAGGCAGACGATGAACGGATTCGACTACAGCGGCAAGACGGTGCTCGTGACGGGCGGCACCAAGGGCATCGGGCGGCGCATCGCCGAGCGGTTTCTCGCGGCGGGCGCGCGCGCGTTCGTGTGCGGGCGCAGCGCGCCCGACACGCCGCCGTCCGCCGGCGGACGCACGGCCACCTTCATCGCGGCCGACCTGCGCGACATCGAGCAGGTCGACGCGATGCTCGCGACGGTCCGCGCCTCGACGGGCGCCCTCGACGTGCTCGTCAACAATGCGGGCGGCTCGCCGTTCGTGCTCGCGGCCGACGCATCGCCGCGCTTCACCGAATCGATCGTGCGGCTGAACCTGATCGCGCCGCTGCAACTCGCGCAGCGTGTGAACGCGATCATGCAGCCGCAACCGCTCGGCGGCGTGATGCTGTTCATCGCGAGCGTCAGCGCGTCGCGGCCGTCGCCCGGCACCGCCGCGTACGGCGCCGCGAAGGCGGGGCTCGTCAACGCGGTCACGTCGCTCGCGGTCGAGTGGGCGCCGCGCGTGCGCGTGTGCGCGATCAGCCCGAGCCTCGTGCAAACCGAATCCGCGACCGAAGGCCACTACGGCGACGATGCGGCGCTCGACGCGATCCGCGCGACGATTCCGGCCGGACGGCTCGCGACACCCGACGACGTCGCGTCGGCGTGCCTGTTCCTCGCGTCGCCAGACGCGTCGTACACGTCGGGCGCGAACCTGCGGCTCGACGGCGGGGGCGAACGGCCCGCGTTCCTGGCCGCGGCGCAGATGCAGGCGCGCTGACGCATGCGCCGCCAGATGCGTGCGCCGATCGTTTCCAGTCCTAGGGAAGTCATCTAGTTCATTTTGACGATTCCCTGCTATCGCGATCTCCCTACTCTGCCTCTCACGACAACCACAGTCGACCGTCGTCGATACCCCCAGAGGAGACACCATGCATCAACGGATTTCGCGCCGTACCGACAAGCGGGCCACCGCCGCGCTGTCGACGCTGGCCGCCGCGCTGCTGACTTGCGTCGTTCCCGACGCGCACGCCGGCAGCACGATCGAGCTTGGCGCCGACACGACGCTGGACTACACGTTCACGCTGAGTTACGGCCTCGGCATGCGCACGCGTGCGCCGAGCGGCAATCTGCTGACGCCGGCGAACATCAACGGCGACGACGGCGACCGCAACTTCGCGAAGAACAAGCTGATCGAGAACCAGGTCAGCCTGCTCGGCGAAGTGAACCTGAAGCACGACGACTGGGGCGTGTTCGTCCGCGCGAGCACGTTCTACGATCAGGCGTACCGCCACCCGAACTACAACGACGCGCCCGGCACGGTCAACCACACGGGCCAGTACAACAACTTCACCGGCGACGCCCGCTACTGGTCGGGCGGCCACACGACGCTGCTCGCCGCCTACGCCTACAACACCTTCAAGATCGGCCCGACGAGCCTGAACGTGAAGGTCGGCGACCAGGTGGTCGCGTGGGGCGAAAGCCTGTTCTTCCCGAACATCGCAGGCGCGCAAGGCCCGGCCGATGCCACCAAGTCCTATGTCGCGGGCGCTCAGGTGAAGGACATCCTGCTGCCGGTGCCGCAGATCTCGACGCAATGGCAGATCACGCCGAACTTCAGCCTGCTCGGCTACTACCAGTTCTCGTTCCAGCAGAACCGCCTGACCGCGCCCGGCACGTACTGGAGCTATTCGGACGTGGTCGGCCCGGGCGCGCAGTTCATTATCGGCCCGGGCGGGATGATCATTCCGCGCGGGGCCGACGACAAGCCGAGCGCCCGCAACCAGTGGGGTATCGGCGCACGCGTGCGGGTGCTGGGCGACACCGAGCTCGGCGTGTACCACCTGCATTACAACGACATGAACCCGAGCGTCGTCACGACGTACTTCCCGACGCTGCAGTACCAGCAAAAATATTTCAGCAACATCAAGCTGACCGGCGCGAGCTTCTCGACGCAGGTCGGCCCGGTGAACGTCGCGGGCGAAGTGTCGTATCGCCAGGGCGCGGCCGTGCTCGTCAACACGCCGACCGGCGCGCAGTCGACGCGCGCGAACGTGCTGCAGACCAACCTGTCGGGCATCTATTCGATCGGGCCGAGCTTCCTCGCGAACTCGCAGTCGCTGATCGGCGAACTGACGTACGTGCATGTCGGCGGCATCTCCGCGCTCGACGGCTCGACCACGCTCGTCAACTCGCGCAACGCGCTCGCGATGGAGATCGCGTGGACGCTCAGCTACAAGAACGTGTTCAACGGCTGGGATCTCGACGTGCCGCTGACCTACACGCACGACCTGACCGGCACGTCGCCGCTCGCCGGCGCGCTCGGCTCGTTGACGGGCCAGGGCGATCACCGCGTGACGGCCGGCGTGACGTTCACGCGCCTGAGCAACCTGCAGCTGGCGCTCGTCTACGCCAAGTTCCTCGGCTCGCCCAACCCGGTCACGCGTCCGCTCGCGGATCGCGACTACGTGCTCGCCACGGCGACCTACCACTTCTGAGCGGCCCGGCCGCTCGTCACCCAGCAAGAAGAGGATTTGTCATGAAACGAACTCGTCTCCCCCTCCTGCGCGCATCGGTGATGGCCGCGTGCGCGCTCGTCGCGACGGCCTCGTTCCCGAAGGTCACGCCGGACGACCTGAAGGCGCTCGACGGCCCGCTCACGCCGATGGGCGCGGTGCGCGCCGCGAGCAAGGACAACAGCGTGCCGGAGTGGTCGGGCAAGTGGCTCGGCACGCCGCCCGACGTGCAGTACAAGCGCGGCAGCCGCTACCCCGATCCGTTCGCGAACGAGAAGCCGGTCGCGACGATCACCGCCGAGAACATGGCGCAGTACGCGGAGCACCTGACCGACGGCCAGAAGGCGATGTTCAAGCGCTATCCGGCCACGTTCAAGATCAACGTCTACCCGAGCCACCGCGACTTCCGCTACGCGGATTCCGTCTACAAGGACATCCGTACGTATGCGCCCGATTCCACGATGACGTCCGACGCGAACGGGCTGACCAACGCGCCGCCGCAGGTGCCGTACCCGATCCCGAAGACGGCCGCCGAGCTGCTGTGGAACCAGCGCTTCTCGTCGGCGATCGGCACCGAGCAGGCGACCTACGACCAGGCGGTCGTGTACTCCGACGGCAACATCGCGTGGGGCAAGGTTCGCTACGACATCTACTCGCCGCGCAACGTCGGCAAGTACGACGTGAAGAGCGACCTCAACAACCGCACGTTCTATCGCAACGCGACGGAGCTGCCGCTGTCCGACCGCGGCTCGCTGATCGTCGGCTTCACGAACTGGGACAAGGCCGGCGCGGACAACTCGTCGCGCACGTGGATGTACAACCCGGGCACGCGGCGCGTGCGCCAGGCGCCCGAATACGGCTATGACCAGCCGCAGGGCCCGGGCGGCTTCCGCACCGTCGACGACGACCGCCTGTACAACGGCCCCGGCGACCGCTACGACTGGAAGATCGTCGGCAAGCGCGAAGTCTACGTGCCGTACGACAACTACAAGGCGATGGACAGCTCGGTCAAGTATGCGGACCTGCTGACCAAGGGACATGAAAACCCTTCGTACATCCGCTACGAGCTGCATCGCGTGTGGGTGCTGCAAGCGACGCTGAAGAGCGGCTATCGTCACCAGTACGCGAAGCGCGTGCTGTACATCGACGAGGATTCGTGGATGACGCTGCTCGCCGACAACTACGACGCACGCGGCCAGCTGTGGCGCACCAACGTCGCGACGACGCTGTACGCATATGACGCGAAGACGTTCTACCCGGGTCTCGTGTTCTTCCACGACCTGATATCCGGCGCCTACATGGCCGACCGCCTGACCAACGAAGGGCCGATGCCGAAGCTCGACAGCAGCCCGCAGTTCAGCGAAGCGTACTTCTCGCCGGACGCGATCCGCAGTTCGGGTAACTAAGCAAATCGCCGCCCGCGCCGGAGCCTCGCTCCGGCGCCCGACGCCGCCCGGGACGGCGGCCTTTTCCATTCGAGGGCCCTACCATGTCCAACCGCTTGCATGCGACGCTCGGCGACGAGCTGTATGCCGCGTGGCACTCCCGCGCGCCGGTCGCGCCGCTGTCGGGGCGGCCGCGCCGGCTGTCCCTCGACGATGCGTACCGGATCCAGCAACGCTTCATCGAACGCCGCGTCGAATGCGGCGAATCGGTGGTCGGCAAGAAGATCGGCGTGACGAGCCAGGCCGTGCAGGACATGCTGAACGTGCGCCAGCCCGATTTCGGCATCCTGCTGTCCGGCATGCACTACGCGGCCGGCGAGGCGATCGCAACCGAGTCGCTGATCGCGCCGCGCGCCGAAGGCGAGATCGCGTTCATCCTCGCGCGCGACCTGCGCGGCCCCGGGATCGACCGCACCGACGTGATCGCCGCGACGGCCGCGGTTGCGCCCTGCTTCGAGATCGTCGATTCGCGCATTCGCGACTGGGCGATCCGCATCGAGGACACCGTCGCCGACAACGCGTCGTGCGGCGTGTACGTGCTCGGCGATGCGCGCGTCGATCCGCGCACGCTCGATCTCGCCGCGTGCGAGATGACCATCGAGAAGAACGGCGAGACCGTCGCGCAAGGCCGCGGCGATGCGGCGCTCGGCCATCCCGCCGACGCGGTCGCGTGGCTCGCGAACACGCTCGCCGAATACGACGTGCCGCTGCTCGCCGGCGAGATCGTGCTGTCCGGCTCGCTCGCGAAACTGATTCCGGTCACGGCCGGCGACGCGCTGTCGATGCACATCTCGGGCATCGGCGGTTGCGACGTCCGCTTTATCTAAAGGAAGAGGAAGAATCCTGATGAAGAAAATCAAATGCGCACTGATCGGGCCCGGCAACATCGGCACCGACCTGCTTTACAAGCTGCGCCGCTCGCCGGTGCTCGAACCGGTGTGGATGGTCGGCGTCGACCCTGCGTCCGACGGCCTCGCGCGGGCCCGCGAATTCGGGCTGAAGACCACCGACAAAGGTGTCGACGGGCTGCTGCCGCACGTCGCCGACGACGAGATCCGCATTGCGTTCGACGCGACGTCGGCCTACGTGCACCGCGACAACTCCGACAAGCTCACCGCGCTTGGCGTGAAGATGATCGACCTGACGCCAGCCGCGATCGGGCCGTACTGCGTGCCGCCGGTCAACCTCGACGCGCATCTCGGCAGCGCGCAGATGAACGTGAACATGGTGACCTGCGGCGGCCAGGCGACGATCCCGATGGTGTACGCGGTGTCGCGCGTGCAGCCGGTCGCGTACGGCGAGATCGTCGCGACGGTGTCGTCGCGCTCGGTCGGCCCCGGCACGCGCAAGAACATCGACGAATTCACGCGCACGACGTCCGGCGCGATCGAACAGGTCGGCGGCGCCCGCAAGGGCAAGGCGATCATCGTGATCAACCCGGCCGAGCCGCCGCTCATCATGCGCGACACGATCCACTGCCTCACCGACGGCCCGCCCGACGTCGACGCGATCACCGCGTCGGTGCATGCGATGGTCAAGGAAGTGCAGCGCTACGTGCCCGGCTACACGCTGAAGAACGGCCCGGTGTTCGACGGCAACCGCGTGTCGGTGTTCATGGAAGTCGAGGGGCTCGGCGATTACCTGCCGAAATACGCGGGCAATCTCGACATCATGACCGCCGCCGCGGCCGCCACGGCCGAGCGTTTCGCCGAACAGATGCTGGCCGCGACGGCCGCCACCGCTTGAGTCGAGGAGTCACACGATGTCACTTGCAGGCAAGAAGATCACCGTCCACGACATGTCGTTGCGCGACGGGATGCACCCGAAGCGTCACCAGATCACGCTCGACCAGATGCGCAACATCGCGCGCGGGCTCGATGCGGCCGGCGTGCCGCTGATCGAGGTCACGCACGGCGACGGGCTCGGCGGCGCTTCGGTTAACTACGGTTTTCCCGCGCATACCGACGAGGCGTACCTGAGCGCCGTGATTCCGGAGCTGAAGCAGGCGAAGGTGTCGGCGCTGCTGCTGCCCGGCATCGGCACCGTCGAGCACCTGCGCGTGGCGCACGAGCTCGGCGTCGGCACGATCCGCGTCGCGACGCACTGCACCGAAGCCGACGTGTCGGAACAGCATATCGGCCTCGCGCGCACGCTCGGCCTCGATACCGTCGGATTCCTGATGATGGCGCACATGTCGTCGCCCGAGCAGCTCGTCGTGCAGGCGAAGCTGATGGAGTCGTACGGCGCGAACTGCATCTACATCACCGATTCGGCCGGCCACATGCTGCCCGACGACGTGACCGCGCGGATCGGCCAGGTGCGCGCCGCGCTGAAGCCAGAGACGGAACTCGGCTTCCACGGCCACCACAACCTCGCGATGGGCGTCGCGAACTCGGTCGCGGCGGTCGCCGCCGGCGCGAACCGGATCGACGCGGCTGCCGCCGGCCTCGGCGCGGGCGCCGGCAATACGCCGATGGAAGTGTTCGTCGCGGTGTGTGACCGGATGGGAATCGAGACCGGCGTCGACGTGTTCGCGATTTCCGACGTCGCCGAGGATCTCGTCGTGCCGATCATGGACGCGCCGATCCGCCTCGACCGCGATGCGCTGACGCTCGGTTACGCGGGCGTCTACTCGTCGTTCCTGCTGTTCGCGAAGCGCGCGGAAGCGAAGTACGGGATTCCGGCGCGCGACATCCTCGTCGAACTCGGCCGGCAGCGGCTCGTCGGCGGGCAGGAGGACATGATCGAGGATGCGGCGCTGACGATGGCGCGGGCACGGGCGGTGGCGGCATAACGGGGATCTGCGCTGCCTTCCATGTCATGGACGCATCGCAGGTCAGTCTCCGGCCGGAGCCGCGGCGATCGCGGCTCCGTCTTCCGCCCGGATGCCTGCCGTCAACGAGCAGGATAAGCGTCGCCACCGACGGCGGCAAAAAACGAAACCGTACTGGCCATCCTGGCCGCGCGCAGGCGAATCATCTCCAGCCGCGTCAGATCGTACGCATACTCGGCACGTAGCACGCGAAGCCGATCCGAGCTGCCGTTCTCGAACTGACGCCGCGTCATCTCGAGAACGGTCTGCTGGCGGCGAGCGACGGCGCTACGGGCCTGCAGCGCCGTCGTATCGCGATCGATTTCGGTCATCGCATCGGCAACGCTCTGCAATCCGCTGAGCACGACCTTCCGGTAGTCTTCAAACGTCGCATCGTATGCGGCATACGCCGCATCCCGCGCCGCACGCAATTCTCCACCGTGAAAAACCGGTGCGCTTAGCTGGGCACCGATATTCCAGATCGTCGTGCCGCCCGCGAACAACTGGCCGAGCACCAGCGGCGACGACCCGATGCTCGCGCCCAGTTCGATCCGCGGGTAAAGATTGGCCGTGGCAACACCGGCCAGTTCACCGGCAATGTGCAGGCTCGCCTCCGCTGCGAGGATGTCGGGACGTTGACGCACGAACTCCGACGGAACCGTCGACGGCAGGTCCCGTGGCAACTGCAAATCGTCCAGACGAAACCGCGGCAGCGATTCGGGCGATGGAACACCCGCATAGACCGCGAGTTGAAACCGGACCTGCTGCAGTTGCGCGCGCAAGGTCGCCAGTTCCGCCTCGATTCGATCGACGTCCGAATCGCCGTCGATCGTTTCCCGATAAGCCACGCTGCCGATTGCATAGCGATCGTGCTGCGTCTGCCGGACGGCCTGCCGGTTCTGCAACACGCCTTCGTTCAATTCGATTTCGTCGCGCAGCCGCCCTTCCCGGACCGCCGCGGCCGCGATATTGCCGGCCAGCGTCAGGCGTGCCGCGTCTGCCTGATGCTTTCTCAGCGCCGCTTCGTATCGTTTCGCGGCGATCCGATGGCGCTGCGCACCGAAGAGATCGAAGTCGTATCGAACGCTCACGTTCGTGTTGTACAACATGAATGGCGACGGGTTCGGAATCATCGGCAGGCCGGCCGCAGCGGTATTCAACTGCTCCTTTTTTGCCGACGCGCCGAAATCGACCTGCGGATAGCGACTTGCTCCGCGCTGGCCCTCGAGATACTTCGTGGCTTCGACCAGCCGCGACTCCGCACTCCGCACGGACGGACTATCCTGCATCGCCTGCTCGACGAGTGTATCGAGCGCCGGCGAGCCAAAGCGCCGCCACCAGCGCGGATCGTGTTCGGCCGGCACAGAAGCGCCGTCGCGTTGGGCCGATCCGGCGCTCATTCCCATGAAGGTGGAAGGCAATGCCAGATCGCTCGCGGAACGAGAGACGAACGCGGGATGACGGCACCCTTGCCCCAGGACGGTGGCGACCGCGATCGGCAGGAGCGCAATTGCGCGGCAAGCGCGGCGGCCATGATGTGTTCGTTGTGCCATCGTCGTTCAATCGAGCGTGGTTCTGTACGCGAGCAGGCCGACGGTCATTGCAACCAGCGTGAAAGCGACCATCGTCGCGGCATCGGGCCAAACTTCATTCCATCCGCTGCCCTTCAGGAGGACGCCGCGAATAGCCCTGTTGAAATAGGTCAGCGGCAATCCGTTGCCGATCATCCGTGCCCAGCCCGGCATGCCGGCAAACGGGAACATGAATCCGGAGAGCAGGACGCTTGGCAGAAAATAGAAGAAAGTCATCTGCATCGCCTGCAACTGATTTCGCGCGACCGACGAGATGGCGATGCCGACCATCAGGTTCGCGAGGATCAACAACGACGCGAGGCAGTAGACCGTCACCGGATTGCCTTCGAACGGCACGCTGAATACGAACCGCGCCGCCAGCAGGATGATCGTGCACTGCAGGATGCCGATCACGATGTACGGAACGATCTTTCCGCAGATCACCTCGATGGACGTTGCCGGTGACGCGAGGATGTTCTCGATCGTTCCGCGCTCACGTTCACGCGTGATGGCGAGACTCGTCATCATGACCATCGTCATCGACAGGATGACGCCCATCAGGCCCGGAATGATGTTGTACTGCGTAATGCCGGCCGGATTGTAGATCTTGTGCACACGGGCAGAGAATGCTTGCGGCGGCGCGGCTGGCGCCAGCGCTCCCGTCAGATCCTTGTTCAGCACCGTACGCGTCATCGTGTTGAACGCGGCGATCGCATTTCCCGTTGCCGCGGGATCCGTGGCATCCGCCTCGACCAGAATTTCCGGCTGCTCGTCGCGCACCAGCCGCCGCGAGAAGTCGTGCGGCACGCTGACCACGAACTGCACGGTTCCCTTTTGCAATGCGTCACGTGCCGCGCGCTCGGAAGACAGGCCACCCTGGATATCGAAATAGCCTGTATTGCGCATGCCGGCGACGAGCGACCGCGAGAATTCGCTTGCGTCGTCGGCAAGCACGATCGTCGGAAGATGCCTTGGATCGCTGTTGATCGCGAAACCGAACAGCGCCAGCTGCACGATCGGCAACACGGCGATCATCCCGAGCGTCACGCGATCGCGGCGGATCTGCAGGAATTCCTTCGTCACCATGCTCCACCAGCGGGAAACCGAAAATCCGGTCATGTCAGCGTGGCTCCCCGGATCCGTCCTTCATCAAGTGCAGGAAAACGTGTTCCAGATTCGTTGCGACTCTCTGGATCTCGACGCCATCGCCGCCGACCATTTCGAGCGTCGCGCCAAGCACGGCCTCGTCACGCCCCGAAACGTGCAGCGCACGCCCGAACGCAATCACCTGCTCGACGCCCGGCCGCCCCTTCAGCCGGTCGTTCAATCGCACGAGATCTCCCCCGGACAGCGACCACGTATGGAGCGCATGCCGCCGTACGAGCTCGCCGGCCTCGCCGTGCGCCAGCAGCGTCCCGTACGAGATGTAGGCGAGCTTGTGGCAACGCTCGGCCTCGTCCATATAGTGCGTGCTGACGAGCACCGAAATGCCGCGGGCCGCCAGACGGTGCAGTTCCTCCCAGAATTCCCTGCGCACGCCCGGGTCGACGCCGGCTGTCGGCTCGTCGAGCAGCAACAGCTCAGGCGACTGCAACAGCGCAGCCGCAAGCGCCACGCGCTGCTTCCAGCCGCCCGACAATGAACCGGCCAGTTGGTTCGCTCGCGATTCCAGTCCCATTTCGGCGAGGATCCGTGCGACACGTTCCTTTCGCGCGTCGATCGCATACAGTCGCGCGACGAAGTCGAGGTTCTCCCGCACCGTCAGGTCCTCCCAGTACGAAAAGCGCTGCGTCATGTAGCCGACCCGCCGCTTGATCTCCTGGCGCTGCGTCAGGATGTCGAATCCGAGGCAGGTCCCGCTGCCGGAGTCCGGCGTCAGTAGTCCGCACATCATGCGCAACGAGGTCGTCTTGCCGCTCCCGTTCGGACCGAGAAAGCCGAATATCTCGCCACGGCCGACCTGCAGGCTCAGGTTCTTGACGACGTGCCGCGCGCCGAAATGCTTGTTCAGCCGATGCACCTCGATCAACGGCGGTGCGTGGTTCATCGCGTCACCTCGACCGGCAAGCCCGGATGCAGTCCGCGTGCATCGGCGGTGTCGGTTCGCGCCTCGACAAGAAACACCAGTTTCGAACGCGCGTCGTTGCTGTAGATGACGGGCGGCGTATATTCCGCGTCCGATGCGATATGTGTGATCGTTGCCGAATAGCCGCGTGCGCACCCGTCGCATGCGAGCTTCACGACATGACCGACGCGCAGATGAGGCAGCGCGACCTCGGGCACGAAGAAGCGCACCTTCGTATTGCGATCGACGAGAATCTTGACCACCGGTTTGCCCGCGACGACCCACTCGCCCGGCGTGAAGAACGTATCGACGACGACACCCTTTCCAGGTGCCTGCACGGACAGTTGCCGGTACTGCGTCCGCAGCCGTTCGTATTCGGCCTGAAGCGCGTCGGTGCTCTGTCGTTGCGAACGCAGCTGACCGTCTCGTGCCGGCAACCGCGCCGTCTTCAGCTGACTGGCAAGTTCGCGTACTCGTGCTTGGTCCACCCGCGCCGCCGCGCGCTCGCTTTCGAGTCGATCGAGTGAAATCGCGCGTATTTCGTAGTCGGCTTCGGCACGGGCGAGCCTTTGCGTCGAAAAAACCGCGCTCGCCCGCGCCTGTTCGAGCTGTGCCTTCACCGCATCGATTTCCGATGAACGCTTGCCTTGTTCCAGGTCGCCGAGCACGTTCCGCGACGATTGCCACTGGTGATACTGGCGCTTGATCGCCTGTTCCAGGTCGGGCGCATCGATCTCGAAGACGCCCGCGCCCGCGTCGACACGGTCACCACGCGCGGCACGCAATGTCTTCAGGTTCCCCGAGTACGGCGCCGACAAATAGGAAAACTGCCCTTCGATATAGCCGTGATACGTTTCCGGCGACTGGGTGCAACCTGTGGTCAGGAGGCACACGCAAACGAAACCGTACCCGACCCGCCGAGGCGTAAGCGTGATGCGTTCCATAGTGAAGAAACCGAATGTTGCACGGTGGTATGCGACGACCGATTACGCGGTCGGCAAACGACGGTCCGGCTGGCATCGCGCGGCGGTTCGCTGCGTGTAGGCGTCGAGAAACTCGGCGGCAGCCGCACGCCGGATTTCCGTCACGTATTGCGTGCAGCAATGGTCCCCGTCGTCGAATAGCGTCAGCTTGATGCCGTCGGTCAGCCCGAGCCCGTTCAAGGTATCGCGCAGCCATGTCTTTGTCCGCGACCGACACAAGCGGGTCGCGTCCGCCATGAACGATATGGACGCGAAGGACCGAAGTAGATATTCGATGCTGTTGCCGCCGGAGACTCTTTTCTTCCATCCATTGGTTTATTTCCATCGTTTCAAAGTGTGAACACGACCGATTCATTAAAAATGGATCCAAAAATTCGATCGAATCTTGAAAACCATAAACTCAAATAAGGTTTATCAGACAAATCCACGAAGGCGGAATGATTCGCCATCGTCATTTAAGCCGTTCCACGCAAGAGAATCGCGGTCAGAGACAAGACCTAAACCATCCAGATCGACGAAAAATTCTATTTTTCCAAACTCAACTCGTCAACGCGAAAATAAATGCCCATTATTTTAGTTTTGAGATTAAGGCGATAATTACACTTTGAAACAAATTGGATGCCAGTACCAGTCCTAAATCGAAATCCCCGGCCGAATAGAATCCTCCGTAACCCTAAATAGTACGGCGGCGGCCGGATTCGATCATGGAAATCCAGCATTGCAGACAGTGGCCTCATTGTGCCAAGAACGACAAAACGAGCGAATTTCATCGATCGGGTCGCTGATGACCGGCACGACGTTCGGGATCGCGGTGCTCGGCACGCTGTTCGCGGTCGTGCATGGCGGCACGGCGGGCTTGCGCGCGGAGATGTTTGCCCGCGCGGCAATGCAGCTGGCGGTGGCGACCGGGGCGACCGGGGCGACCGGGGCGACCGGGGCGACCGGGGCGACCGGGGCGACCGGGGCGACAGTCAGCGTACAGCACGCGAGGCAATCGACATGATGCGAGCCGTTCGTCGAAGATTTCCTGCGAGACGCGGCCGCTCGAACATTGCGCACGCCTGATGCGGTGATTTGGAGCCGGTAACCGAATCGGCCGCCACGCGATCGGCAGCCCCCGGCTTCCTTGTTGTCACCGCCCCTTGCTCAGAAGCACGACAACCAGGATCGCGACCAGCGCAGCGAGCCACTTCAAGCCGGTGGACACCTTGTCGAGCCTTTCCGTCAGCGCCACGACGGGATTCCCGTCGTCCGTGCGCAGCGGCATCCGCGCTGACCGGCCATCTCCCGGCAGACTGACCTTCGGGAGATCGATGGCGAGATACACGACGTATCCGCTGGCGATCGGCGCCGCCTTCAATGCGTTGCCATCCTCGCCGGGCCTCAGGAACACGCGCAATCCCCCCGTCAGCACGGCACCGGGCGGGATCGACGTGTAGACGTCCCGCAGGCACAGCCCGGCCTTGACGGCTGTGACCTGCCCCGCCTCGACGCCGTCGGCAAGCGCCTGCATGCTGCTCGCCGGCACATCGCACCATGCCCACCACTGAGCCGGTTCCTGCATCTCGTCATCGGACTCGTTGTAGCCGAGCCGTGCCGTGCCAAGCGGTTCGTCCGAATGGGTGATGCCCAGTTCGTCCTGCAATTCGCGAAGGCCGTGCCGTTCAGGCTGGCCGATCTCGCGAGCCGCGAAGGTGATGTGTATCGTGCGCGTGCTGTTCTGCACGTCACCCATGATCGACAGACAGCAGTCGTCCAGACTCGCCGTCCCCTGGACATAGGTCGAAAGCGTCGAATGCGTTGTCCCGCCGGCCGGCTCCAGGCGCCTGACGACCTGGATGTCCTGCAGGGTGAGCCACAGCGACTTCGCCGGGTAGTACGTCTGCACGTTGCCGTCGGCGCCAAGGTGCTCGATCGTATGGCCGGCGGATTTCCTGATTTCGATGCAATGCCGCGTGTCCTCCTGTAGCCGGTCGTCGCCTGCATGCCGGTGCCGTCCCTCGTAGCCGGCAAGTTGTCCGGCATCGGGGCGCGTCAGCGGTGTCCGGGGCGCAATCCTGACGTTGTCGAGAACGTCGTCGTGGGTACGGACTTCCGTGACCGACGCTCCGGCACGGGCGATCGATGCGGCACCGGCTCGTGAACGTATCCCGTATCCCGCGTCGACGACGGGAAGCACATCACGGGCTTCCATGCCGAGCGTGATCCCGGGCGCCTGTTCCGCGAGCGGATCGGCGTACTGCGATCGGGACGCGGCCGAGACCTTCACGAGCGAAGGAAGCAGTCGGGTCAGCAGGTCGGCGTACGGGACCAGCAGCGGCAGGAACAGGCCGGCCAGCGACAGGTTGAACAGCGTATGGAAATCGGCCACCACCCGCCCGTTGTCCGGTTCGATCCTGACCATGACGCAGCCGATCGGCGTCAGTGCGACAAGCGCAATCACCACGCCGGCCGACAGAATGAGCAGCATGCCGACCGGCACGCATCGGGAGGCAGGATCGTGTGTCGCGGTCTCCTCCAGCACCGGGCGGATGGCCACGCCCAGGTTGGCACCCAGCACCAGTGCGAAAGCCGTATCGGGGGGAATGACGTTTTGCGCGCACAGCGACATGATCAGGAGCACGATCGCGACGTTCGAATCGGCGGCCCAGGCCAGGCCGGCCGCCAGCAGGACGTCGATCAGCGGTATCGTGGATGCGTCGCTCAGCAGCATCCGAAGATTCGGTGCATCCTCGTAGTCCGTCATCAACTCCTGCAGATGATGCAGTGCGAGCAGCAACAGACCCAGGCCGATGAGCGTGCGCCCCAGTTCATGAGCGCATGTATTCGATACCTTGCGGAACATCAGCACGCCAACGAGGATCAGGGCGGGCGACACGGCGCCGACTTCGAACGAAAGCACCTGCACGAGCAACGTCGTACCCACGTTCGCGCCGAGCACGACGGCCAGTGCCGGGACAAGGCCAACGCGCCCCTGCGCGGCGAGCTCGCTCGTCATGACCGCGGTCGTCGTACTGCTCTGCAGCACCGCTGTTACGCCCATGCCGCCGAAGAAGGCAGGGAGTCGCCCGAAAAGCGCCCGTTCCAGCAGCGACCGCAGGCCAGCGCCGAACGCGCGCTGCATGCCGGTCTGAAGCATCTGCGTCCCGAGCAGCACCAGCGCAATCGAGCCGGCGAGATCGACCAGCGTGAACGTGAATGTCATGACTCTGGGCCCCAGACGCCGACCGGTTGTTCTTGTAACGTTTCCCGTCGTGAAGTTCGATCACGCCCGTCGCCGGCCGGCGAGGAAAGGCGAACTCGAATACGTCTTGTCACGACGGAGAAACGCACGACCGAACCGTAGATCACGCGACGGGCCTTCCCCCGAAGACGCCGTGCGCCACGTTACGGTCACCCACGGCGGTTTCCATGAAATCATGCGCCCGCAGGCACATCCCCGCTGCAAGTGGCATGCCACCAATGCCGGTCGGGTGCGCAAGGCGCGTTGAAACCGAAAAATACGGAGATGGGCCCGTTGGGCGAATGAATGTGTTGCAGCGTTGATACAGGCCTGCGTCTCTCATGCATCGGCCCATGTTGATTACCGCCATCACGCGCGCCCGGCGACCACGTGGTGGCGTCACCGTCACGAGCGGACCGAGCACGCCGCTGTGCCGACGCATCGGCACGTTTCGAAATTGAAACGCGCGGTGCGGCACGTGGATGCGTACAACTGGATGGGAGCGGAGCGCGCGCTTTGGGCCGGCGCTCGTCGGAGATGGCTCGCCGATGTCGAATCCGCGAACCAGACCGGCGAACGGCGCGAACTGCGCCGTCCATCCGCTGTGCCCGGCCGCATGGCCGGGCCGGACGGGTTTCGATCGGTACGGCGTTGCGCCGCCCGATCGCTACTGCTTAGCGACGCGGTTGCCCGGTGCGCGGCGGACGCGGCGAATTCGCGTCCTTGTGACGGAAGTTGATACGCCCCTTCGTCAGGTCGTACACCGACAGTTCCAGCGTCACACGGTCACCCGCGAGAATGCGGATGTGGTTCTTGCGCATGCGGCCCGACGCATACGCGCCGACCACGACGCCGTTTTCCAGCGTGACACGGTATTTGCTGTCCGGCAGCACTTCGTCGACGATTCCGTCCAGTTCCAGCAGTTCTTCTTTTGCCAAACCAATTCCTCCAGACAAGTGAGTGACCGCGGCCGCGGCGAGCCACCGGCGCCGTGTCCCGCAACGGGACGGCGGCCGGCAGGATGCCGGGTATCAATTCGTTCAGACGGGCGACGGGCCCGCCTTGCAATCGGAGCCCGGCGCGTTGCGGCGGTCGGGCGGTCAGTGGCGGCGATGCGATCGGCACCGCGCAAAGTCGGGACCGCGCCGCGTGCGGCATGGCGACGGTCTACTCGGGTTGCAGCATGGGCCGCTGGCGACACGGCGAACGCGTCGCGAGGGCGTTGGATCGCACGTCGTACGGACGTGCGATGGATGAGGGAAGCACACGACCGATGCATCGTGAATGCCGCGATGCATCGGTCGTGTGCGTCGGAACGCGCTGGACGCCGGCTCGGGCCGGCCTCCGCGCGAGATCCGTCCGGCAGCGGCCGCCGCTTGGCGACCGGTGCCGATACGGCTTACTGCGGCGTGATGTTCGACGCTTGCAGACCCTTCGGGCCACGCTTCACTTCGTAGCTGACCTTCTGGCCTTCGGCCAGGGTCTTGAAACCCGTGCCGCGGATTTCAGAGAAATGGGCGAACAGATCGTCGCCGCCGTTGTCCGGGGAGATGAAACCAAAGCCCTTGGTTTCGTTGAACCACTTGACGGTACCGGTATCCACAAATACTTCCTTAATACGAATGAAATGAACATGCGCCCGTGACGGGCACAGAAAGAATCAAAGAGGGAGAGACCAACGACTGCCGCACGCCGTGCGGCCAATGATGAGCAATCGAGCTTCTTGAAGACTTCGGTCTCGGACACTACGCGGTGCAAGCCGATCCGTCAAGTCCTTTCGATGCGACGCGTGCGCGCGGCAGCATGCGCCGCCTTGTCCGGCGGGCGTTTGCGGCAATCGGGAGGCGTAGCGATACGCCCCCCATTTTTCCCGCCACTCGCCGCTCGCCACGCCGCGCCGTGACTGCGCTATTGCGTTACTGCGGTTCGAACACGTGATGCAGCGCCGGCGGCGTCTCGCCGTCGCGGATCTTCATCTCGAACGTCTTGCGTGCGACGCTCGACGGCCGCACGTCGGCCGCGTCCAGATAGAACTGCGAATACCAGTCGCGCATCTGGTACAGCGGCCCGTCGCCTTCGCACAGCAGCGGGTTGTCGATCCGCGTCTTGCTGTGCCAGATGTCGACGTCCTCGTAGAACGCGCGCTGCGCTTCCTTCACGTACGCATTCGCGATCTCCAGGTTCTGCGCGTCGCTCAGGCCGGCCACCTTCTTCACGATCACGCCGTAGCGCAGCTCGAAACTGTTCATGTCGATCGGCACGTGGCAGTTCAGCAGCACCGAATGGATCGGCTGCCCGCCGCTCTGCCCCGTCATCTGCGTGATGTGCACGGCCGGCCCGAAATACGTCGACAGCGCGGTCAGGCTGTCGCCGCCGAGCTTCTCGCTGCGTCCGACCATCAGCTGCGTCGCCTTGTGATCCTCGAACAGGTTCGCGAAATAGTCGATCGGCGCATGGTGCACGGTCGCGAAGTGCGCGACGTCCGAGATGTTGTCGACCAGCTCGCGGCAGTTCGCGTTGATCACCATCTTGTCGACGACCCAGTTCGACCATTCGTCGGAGAAGCACACGTCGAGGCGCGGAATCGCGACTTCCGGCGGCGGCGCATTGCCTTCCGGGTCGTTCCACACGAACAGCAGGTTGTTCTCCTCGCAGGTCGGCCACGCGCCGATGCGCGCCTTCGGCGGAATCCGCTTGCAGTACGGGATCGACGCGCACTGCCCTGCGCCGTTCCACGCCCAGCCGTGGAACGGGCAGACGAGGTTGTCACCTTCGACCGTGCCGAGGCTCAGGTCGGCGCCCATGTGCGGGCAGTATGCGTCGACGACGTTGATCCTGCCGGTCGAATCGGCGAACGCGGCGAGCTTGCGGCCGAAGATGTTCAGCGTGTGCGGCTTGCCGTCCTTGTAGTCGCGGGCGAGGCCGAGGCAGTGCCAGCCGCGCGCATAGCGCTGCGCGAGCGGCTGGGCTTCGATCTTGTAAGGGCGTGCGGACATGTGGGTTGACTCCTCTTTGGGGAACGCGCGGCGGCCCGCCGCGCACCGGGGTAATGGGGGTTCGGGGATTGCGTCGTTCAGCGCACCGGATTGCCGGGTTCGAGCGCGCGCGTCGGTTCGCGCGCGGGTGCCGGCGCAGACGACGCAGACGACGCGGACGGCTGCGGCTGTTGCGCCACGCGGCGCTCGGCACGCTCGACGCCGAGCCACGCGGCCAGCGCGGGCAGCAGGAACACCGCGCCGAACAGGTTCACGAGGAACATGAACGCGAGCAGCACGCCCATGTCGACCTGGAACTTCAGCGCGGAGAACGCCCACGTGCCGACGCCGATGAACATCGTGACGGCCGTGAACAGCGCCGCGGTGCCGCGCTGGCGCATCGCGTCGGCGAATGCGTCGGGCAGCGTCGCGCCGTGGCGCAGGTCGTGCTGCAGGCGTTCGTACAGGTAGATCCCGTAGTCGACGCCGACGCCGACACCGAGCGTGATCACCGGCAGCGTCGCGACCTTCAGCCCGATGCCGAGCCGCGCCATCACCGCGTTGCACAGGATCGACACCAGCGTGAGCGGCACGATGATGCACAGCACCGCGCGCCACGAGCGGAACGTGACCGCGCACAGCAGCGCGATCGCACCGAAGATCGACAGCAGCATCGCGACCTCCGCGTCGCCGACCGCCTCGTTGGTCGCGGCCATCACGCCGACGTTGCCGCCCGCGAGCCGGAACGCGACGTTCGGCGTCGGGTTCTCGGCCGCGTAGCGCTTGATCTCGTCGACGATGTGCGCGATGGTCGTGCCTTCGTGGTTCTTCGTGTAGATCAGCACCTGGATCGCCTTGCAGTTCGCGGTGTTCATCCCGTTGTCGGGGTCGAACGCGTTGGAACCCTGCGTGAGCCCGTCGCTGGAGCGCGGCAGCGCGGCCCAGCGCGGATTGCCTTCGTTGAACGCGGCGATGAACACCTTGCCCTGCGACGCGACGCTCGTCACCGACTGCACGCCGGCCACGCCGCGCATGTTCATCTCGAACTTCTCGATCGCGCTCATCACCGGGTAATGCAGGCAGGCGTCGTCGAAACCGGTCGTCTCGACGATCACCGACAGCACGTCGACGCCGATGTTGTACTGGTGCGTGATCGCCGCGTTGTCGACGTTGTAGCGCGAGTTCGCGCGCAGCTCCGGCGCGCCGGTGCCGATGTCGCCGATCTCGAGCCTGCGCGACTCGAGCGTGCCGTACGCGAGCAGCGCGAGCGCCACGGCGAACACGCCGAGCGCCGGCGCCGGCCGCGCGAACAGCGCGAAGCGCGACCACATCGGGCTGCCGCCGGCCGCCGCGGTGCGCTGCGCCCGCTCGAGCGTGCCGCGCTCGAGGCGCGTGTACGACAGCAGGATCGGCAGGAACACCTTGTTGGTGACGATCATCAGCAGCACGCCGAGGCACGCGGTGATGCCGAGCTCGCGCACGATGTCGATCTTGATCCGCATGATCACCATGAAGCCGAGCGCGTTGGTCAGCAGCGCGACCGTGCCCGGCACGAACAGCTTGCGGAACGCGTCGCGCGCGGCCTCCGCCGACGATGCGCCGCGCACCAGCGCCTGCTTCCACGCATTGGTCATCTGCACCGCGTGCGACACGCCGATCGAGAAGATCAGGAACGGCACGAGGATCGACATCGGATCGATGCCGAGCCCGAGCAGCGGCAGCGCGCCGAGCAGCCAGACGACCGGCAGCAGCGCGACGACGAGCGCGAGCACGGTCGTCTTCAGCGAGTGCGTATAGGCGAACAGCAACGCGGCCGTCACGAGGAACGCGAGCGCGAAGAACGCCATCACGCCGGCGATCCCGGCCTCGACGTCGCCGACCAGCTTCGCGAAGCCGATGATGTTCACGTCGATGCCCTGCTTCGCGTAGCGCGCGCGGATTTCCTCGAGCTGGCGCGCCACCGCGCTGTAGTCGAGCCGCTTGCCGGTGGCCGGATCGGTCTCGCGCAACTCCGCGCGGATCAGCGCCGACTTCAGGTCGTTGCCGACCAGGCGGCCGATCTGCCCGGAGCGCGCGACGTTGCGGCGCACCTTCGCGAGGTCGTCCGGGTTCGCGCTCGAGAACTGGCCGGGCACGACCACGTCGCCGCGAAAACCGGCTTCCGTCACCTCGGTGTAGTGCACGTTCGGCGTGAACAACGAGAACACGCGCGAGCGGTTCACGCCGGGGATGAAGAACACGTCGTCGGTCGCGTGGCGCAGCGCATCCATGAACGTCTGGTTGTAGATGTCGCCGTCGCCCTTCCAGCGCAGGCTCACGAGGATCGTGTTCGCGCCGGGGAACGCGCCCGCGTAGCGCTCGAACACCTGCATGTACGGGTGCTGCATCGGGATCATCTTGTTGAAGCCCGGATCGAGCTTCAGGCGCGTCGCGGACAGGCCGAGCGCGAGCGTCACCGCGACGCACAGCAGCATCAGCAGCCGGCGCTGCCGGATGATCGTGTCGGCGCAGCGCTCGACGAACGCGGCGAGGCGCGACGCGGGAACGGCTTCGGTGGAGCGTGACAGGTCGTTCATGGATTTCTCGTGTCGGAACGGACGGAACAGGCGATGCGGACGATGCGGGCGGCGGCAGGCACCGCCGCCGCGCATCAGGACGGCGACGCAGCGAGCGGCGCGACGCCGGCCTCGCCGCCGAGCAGCAGCGCGCCGCGGCCCATGTCGAGCACGGCCGCGAGGCTCTGCACGCCGCCGAGCTTGCGCACGTCGAAGGTCAGGCCGCCGTCGCGCGACCCGACGATCGCGCCGCCCTGCCCGACCAGCACGAGTTCGCCATCGGCAAGCTGGGTCGCGCCGAAATACGACACCGGCACGTGGCTGTCGACGTGCGTCCAGGTCGCGCCGCGATCGGTGCTGCGCAACACGTTGCCGCGCATGCCGTATGCGACCCAGTCGCCGTTCGCGAGCATCAGCGCGCCGAACAGCGAGCCTTGGTACGGCGACGGCACCTTGTCCCAGCTCGCGCCGTTGTCGGTCGAGCGCAGCAGCGTGCCGCTCTCGCCGGCGATCAGCAGGTCGCCGTGGCCGTCGCCGACGATCGCGTTCAGGTGGCGGTCGCCCGCCGGCGTCTTGAGCGGCTGCCACGTGAGCCCGGCATCGTCCGAGCGCAGCAGCTGGCCGAAACTGCCGGCCGCGAACAGCGGGCCGTTCGCGGTTCCCCACACGGACAGCAGCGGATCGGAATGCGCGTTGTCGCCATGAACTTCGCGCCAGTGCACACCCGCGTCGTCGCTGCGCAGGATCCGGCCGTCGTGGCCGACGGCGATGCCGAGCGTCGGCGTGACGAAGCTCACCTGCGTGAGCGTCGATCCCTGGTCCGGCGTGACCGACGCCGGCCGCCAGCGGCCGCCCGCATCGTCGCTCAACAGGATCACGCCGCGCTCGCCGACCGCGACGATGCGCGTGCCGGCGCGGGCGAGCCCGTTGATCTGCAGGCGGTCCGCATGGATCGCGGTGACCGGGAACGCCGGCAGCGGGCGCGGCGAGAACGCGAACAGCGCGGCGCCGAGCACAAGCGCCGACATCGCGAGTCCTGGCAAAGTACGTTTCATCGGTTTGTCTCCTTCTCTGCGAGCGGCCCGGGCCCGCGCCGACGCGCTCGCCCTGCCGCTGCAAGTCTCCGGGCCGTCGGTCGTTGCCGCGGCCTCGAATGGTCCCGAATGGATGGCAGCCGAACCGGGCTGCCGGCTCGGCTGCCGGTGAGCCTTGCTCGAGCGTCGTTACGCGCCGACCTCGAACAGCGCGGCGGCACCCATCCCGCCGCCGATGCACATCGTCACGACCGCATGCCGCACGCCGCGGCGCGCGCCTTCGAGCAGCGCGTGCATCGTCATCCGCGTGCCCGACATCCCGAACGGGTGGCCGAGCGCGATCGCGCCGCCGTCGACGTTCAGCCGCTCGTCGGGGATGCCGAGCGTGTCGCGGCAATACAGCGCCTGGCACGCGAACGCCTCGTTCAGCTCCCACAGCCCGACGTCGCGCACGGTCATCCCGAAACGTTCCAGCAGCTTCGGAATCGCGAACACCGGGCCGATGCCCATCTCGTCCGGCTCGCAGCCGGCCACGGCCAGCCCGCGGAACGTGCCGAGCGGCGTCAGTCCGCGACGCTCCGCCTCGGCCCGCGACATCACGACGACCGCCGCCGCGCCGTCCGACAGCTGCGACGCGTTGCCGGCCGTCACGAACTCGCCCTGCTCGACGACCTTGCCGCCGCTCCACGACGGCTTGAGCCCCGCGAGCCGTTCGGCCGTCGTGTCGGCGCGCACGCCCTCGTCGCGCGCCGCGCGGACGGCTTCGTGGCCGGTCGGGTTGCCTTCCTTGTCGAACAGCGCGCGCCGCACGTCGAGCGGCGCGATTTCCGCGTCGAAGCGGCCGGCCGCCTGCGCGTCGGCCGTGCGCTGGTGGCTCTGCAGCGCGAATTCGTCCTGCGCGGCACGCGAGATGCCGTAACGGCGCGACACGATCTCGGCCGTTTCCATCATCGCCATGTACGCGGCAGGCTGATGGTCGAGCACGGCCTGCGAACGCGCGCGGTAGCCGTTCTTGTGCTTGTTCTGCGTGAGCGAGATCGATTCGACGCCGCCCGCGACGACGATCCGCGCATCGCCCGCGCCGATGCTGCGCGCGGCGCTCGCGATCGACATCAGGCCCGACGAGCACATGCGGTCGATCGACATCCCGGGCACCGACGCCGGCAAGCCGGCCGCCGCGGCCGACAGGCGGCCGATGTTGTAACCCTGCGTGCCCTGCTGCGCGGCGCAGCCGATCAGCACGTCGTCGACGTCGGCCGGCGCGACGCCCGCGCGTTCGAGCGCCGCGCGCACGACGTGGCCGCCCAGCGCGGGCGCCTCGGTGTCGTTGAACATGCCGCGAAACGCCTTGCCGATCGGCGTGCGTGCGACGGAAACGATGACTGCGTCTTCCATGAGCTGGCTCTCTGAATCGAAACTAGAAGTAGTAGCGGCTGATCGTGTCGGCGACGCAGCCGGGCTTGGCCTCGCCTTCGATCTCGACGGTCACGCGGACCCACGCCTGCACGCCGCCGTCGAGCGGCTCGACGCGCAGCAGCTCGCCGACGCCGCGCACGCGCGCGCCGACCTTCACCGGCGCCGGGAAGCGGATCTTGTCGCAGCCGTAGTTGACGCCGAGTCGCGCGCCGTCGATGCGCACGATCTGCGGCAGAAAATAATTGACGAGCGACAGCGTCAGGTAGCCGTGCGCGATGCACGCGCCAAACGGGCCGTCCTTCGCTCGCACCGGGTCGACGTGTACCCACTGGTGGTCGCCCGTGGCGTCGGCGAAGCCGTCGATGCGGAGCTGGTCGATCGCGAGCCACGCGCTCGCGCCGAGCGTGTCGCCGACGGCCGCCGCGAGTTCGCCGGGATGCGCGAACACGCGGGGCGTCGCGCGCACGGAGTCGAGGGTCGCGCTCATCATGCGTGCTGGCTGCTGACCGACAGCACTTCGCCCGTCATGTACGACGCGTAATCGCTTGCAAGGAACACCATCACGTTCGCGACCTCCCAGACTTCGGCGGCGCGCCCGAAGGCTTCGCGCGACGCCAGTTGATTCAGCAAGTCGGCCGGGGCCGACTTCTTCAGAAAATCGTGCATCGCGATGCTCGGCGCGACCGCGTTGATGCGCACGCCGTAAGGCGACGCCTCGAGCGCCGCGCAGCGCGTGAGCGCCATCACGCCCGCCTTCGCCGCCGCGTAGTGCGCCTGTTCCGCCTGCGCACGCCAGCCGAGCACCGATGCGTTGTTGACGATCGCGCCGCGGCCGCGGGCCTGCATGTGCGGCAGCATCGCGCGCGTCATCCGGAACGTCCCGGTCAGGCTAATGTCGATCACCCGCGACCATTCGGCATCGTCCATTTCGACGATGCGTTTCGCGCCGCCGAGCCCGGCGTTGTTGATCAGTACGTCGACGCCGTCGAGCTTGTCCCGGGCTTCCGCGACGAGCGCCTGCACGTCGTCTTCCACCGCGACGTTGCACAGGCGGCCGTACACCTGCTGCAGCCCGGTTTCGGCGCGCAGCGTCTCCACGGCCTGTTCGAGGCGCTTCTCGTGGATGTCGGAGATGAACAGCGCGCGACAGCCTTCCTCCGCGCAGCGGCGCGCGGCCGCGAAACCGATGCCGGCGCCGGCGGCGGCCGTGATCAGCACCGATTTGCCGGCGAGCAGCTGGTGGCCCGGCACGTACGCCGGCGCTTTCTGGATCTGGGGTTCGGTCATGCGTTTCCTCGCGGTTCCCTGGGCATGCCGAGCCCGCGCTCGGCCATGATGTTCAGCTGGATTTCGTTGGTGCCGGCGTAGATCGTGTCCGCACGGGAGAACAGGAACACGCGCTGCAGATGGGTGAGCTTCTCGTCGGCCGGATCGATCACGTTCGCGCGCGGCCCGAGCGCATCCATCGCGAGCTGGCCGAGGTCACGGTGCCAGTTCGACCAGAAATACTTGTAGATCAGCGCCTCGCGGCGCAGCGGCGCGGTGGCGACGTTCGCGTCGTCCGCGCCCGACAGCATCCGCAGCGCGTTGTAGCGCATCACGCGCAGGCCGGCCAATGCGCGGCCGATCCGCTGGCGCAGCACCGGGTCGCGATCCGCGCCCGATTCGCGCGCGGCGTCGATCACCCAGTCGAGTTCGCGGACGAACTGCATCTGCTGGCCGAGCGTCGACATGCCGCGCTCGAAGCCGAGCAGCGTCATCGCGATCCGCCAGCCGTCGCCCGGCGCGCCGACGAGATCGCGAGCTTCCGCGCGCGCACCGTCGAAGAACACTTCGTTGAATTCGGCGCCGCCGTTGAGCTGTTTGATCGGGCGAATCTCGATGCCCGGCTGGTCGAGCGGCATCAGCAGGAACGACAGCCCCTTGTTGCCCTTCGACGCCGGATCGGTGCGCGCGAGCACGAAGATCCAGTCGGAGTCGTGCGCGAGCGACGTCCACACCTTCTGGCCGTGCACGCGCCAGGTACCGTCGGCGTCCTGCTCGGCGCGTGTGCGCACGTTCGCGAGGTCCGAACCCGCGCCCGGCTCCGAGTAACCCTGGCACCAGAACTGCGTGCCGGCGAGAATGCCGGGCAGGAAGCGCGCGCGCTGGTCGTCGGTGCCGCACGCGACGAGCGTCGGCCCGAGCAGCCCTTCGCCGATATGGCCCATCCGGCCGGGGCCGCCGGCGCGCGCGTATTCCTCGTGGAAGATCACCTGCTCGGCGACCGAAAAGCCGCGGCCGCCCGCGTCGGTCGGCCAGCCGAGGCCGGTCCAGCCGCCCTGCGCGAGTTCCCGTTCCCACGCCTTGCGCAGTTCGGGAAACGCTTCCTCGTCGCCGGGGCCGCCGCGGTATTTCAGGCACGCGAATTCGCCGGTCAGGTGCGACTGCACCCAGTCGGCGACTTCGTGCCGCAATTGCTGTTCGCGCGTTTCGCTGTTCATTGAAGGGCTCCGGTGCGCGCGGCGGACGGACGCGTGGCGATCGAAGCCGACGGCGACGACGACGCGAGCACCGCGTCGTGCTGCGACGCGCCGCCGTCGATCGCCTGGCTGGCGATCCATTCGAGCAGTTGCGGCGTGCTGCCGAACTGCGCGCCCGACGCCTGCGCGCGCTTGAAATAAAGATGCGGGTCGTATTCCCACGTGAAGCCGACGCCGCCGTGCAGCTGGATCGCTTCCTGTGCGCAGAACGCATACGCATCGTTGGCGGCGGCTTTTGCGGCCGCGACGTCGGCGCGCAGCGCAGCGCCGGGCGTGCCGCTGCCGGCTTCCGCGTCCCACGCGTGGGCGGCGCCGAGCACGGCCGAGCGCGCGGATTCGATCAGCACCATCATCTGCGCGCAGCGGTGCTTGACGGCCTGGAACGACGCGATCGCGCGGCCGAATTGCACGCGCTGGCCGGTGTAGTCGAGCGTGAGATCGAGGCATTGCTGTGCGCCACCGAGTTGTTCGGCGGCCAGCGCGAGCGCTGCGAACCATGCGGTGCGTTCGAGCAACTTCGCGGCAGCGCCGCCGCTCGCGAACAACGCGTCGCGGCTCACCCGGGCCTCGTCGAGCACGACGCGCGCGATCGGCCGCGTCGCGTCGAGCGTGTCGAGCGGCGTGACGCACAGGCCCGACACCTTCGCGACGTCGATCGCGAACACCCCGATCGCCTGCCCTTCGTTCGCGATCCGTGCCGGGATCATCAGCAGGTCGGCGCGCGCACCGTCGATCACCTGCTCGATCGTTCCGGACAGCGCGTAACCCCCCGCCGCTTCTTCCGCGACGACCGGCAGTTGACCCGCGCCGGCCGGAAGCTCGAGCGGCAATGCCAGCGTCGCGCTGCACGCGCCTTCGGCCAGCTTCGCGAGCCAGCCGGTCGCGCCCGGCGTATCGCAGCCGGCCAGCGCGGTGGCCGCCAGGCACGCGGTCGAAAAATACGGCACGCACGCGACGCGCCGCCCAAGCTGCTCCATCAACAGCGTCTGTTCGACCGCGCCGAGCCCCATCCCGCCCGCCGCCTCCGGCAGCGCCAGCGCGTTCCAGCCGAGTTCGCCCGCGAGCGCGGCCCACAGCGCGTCGTCGCGGCCGGCCGCTTGCTCGATCGCGCGGCGCACGTCGGCCGACGCGCTGCGCTCGGCGAGCACGTCGGCTGCCGCGTCGCGGATCATCGCCTGTTCGTCGGTGAGCGCCAGATCCATCGTCAGCTCCCGTACACGCGCTGCGCGGGCCGCGCATCGGCGAGCAGCCGCGCGACCGCCGGGCCGACCTCGGCCGGCGCCCAGCGCGCGCCGCGATCGACGCTCGGGCCGGTGCGCCAGCCTTCGGCCACCGCGATCATCCCGCCCGCGACCTCGAACACCTGGCCGGTCACGTCGGCCGACAGCGCGCTGCCGAGCCACACGACGAGCGGCGCGACGTTGGCCGGATCGAAATAGTCGAAGCCGCCGTCCTCCGGCTTCTTCATCATGTCGGCGAACACGCCTTCGGTCATCGACGTGCGCGCGGCCGGCGCGAGCGCGTTCACGCGCACGCCGTAGCGCTGCAGCTCGACCGCCTGCATCAGCGTGAGCGCGGCGATGCCGGCCTTCGCCGCGCCGTAGTTCGACTGGCCGATCGAGCCTTGCAGCCCGGCGCCGGAGCTCGTGTTGACGATGCGCGCGTCGACCGGATGGCCGGCCTTCGCGGCGTCGCGCCATACACGCGCCAGCACGCTCGACAGGCAGAAGTGGCCGCGCAGGTGTACGCGCATCACGTCGTCCCAGTCGGTTTCGGTCATGCTGGTGAACATCTTGTCGCGGCAGATGCCTGCGTTGTTGACCAGCACGTGCACGTCGCCGAATGCTTCACGTGCGGCGTCGACGATCCGCTGCGCGGTGTCGATCCTGGTGATGTCGTCCGAATTCGCGAGCGCGCGGCCGCAGCGTCGTGCGATCTCGTCGCACACGGCCTGTGCGGCCTCGTGCCGGATGTCGTTGACGACGACCGCCGCGCCCTCGGCCGCGAACGCGAGCGCGTATTCGCGCCCGAGCCCGCCGCCGGCGCCGGTGATGATGACGGTGCGTCCGTTACAGATTCCCATGCTGGTGCCTCCTGGATCGAGAGATCGTGAAAGTGACGCGCTCACAGGCGCTCGATGATCGTGACGTTCGCGAGACCACCGCCTTCACACATCGTCTGCATTCCGTAACGTCCGCCGGTGCGTTCCAGTTCGTGCAGCAGCGTCGTCATCAGCCGCGCGCCGGTCGCGCCGAGCGGATGGCCGAGCGCGATGCCGCCGCCGTTCGGGTTGGTCTTCTCGTGCGGGAAGCGCGTGTCGGCAAGCCAGGCCTGCGCGACCGACGCGAACGCCTCGTTCATCTCGACGACGTCGATCTGCGCCCAGTCGAGCCCGCTCTTCTTCAGCGCGGCCTTGGTCGCCGGGATCGGCGCGGTGAGCATCCACAGCGGATCGTCGCCGAGCACGCTCAGGTGATGAATGCGCGCGCGCGGCGTGAGCCCGTAGCGCTTCAAGGCATCTTCCGACACGATCAAGAGCGCCGCGGCCGCATCGCAGGTCTGGCTCGCGACGGCGGCCGTCAGCGAGCCGCCCGGCATCAGCGGTTCGAGCGTCGCCATCTTGTCGAGCGACGTGTCGGGGCGCGGCGTTTCATCGTGCTGCACGCCTTCGAGCGGCACGATTTCCCGCTTGAAATGGCCGGCCTCGATCGCCGCCACCGCACGGCGATGGCTCTCCAGCGCATAGCGTTCCATCGCGTCGCGCGACAGGTTCCAGTGATCGGCGATCCTTTGCGCGGCGACGAACTGCGACACCGGCGCGTCGCCGAAACGCGCGCGCCAGCCGGTGCTGCCCGAGAACGGGTCGTTGAAACCCAGCGACACCGCGCTCGTCATCGCGGACGAGATCGGGATCTGCGTCATCGTCTGCACGCCGCCCGCAACCACCACGTCCTGCACACCGCTCATCACGGCCTGCGCGGCGAAGTGCACGGCCTGCTGCGACGAGCCGCACTGGCGATCGACCGTCACGCCCGGCACCTGCAGCGGCAACCCGGCCGCGAGCCAGCAGGTGCGCGCGATGTTGCCCGCGAGCGGGCCGATCGTGTCGACGCAGCCGAACACCACGTCGTCGTATTCGTCGGCCGGAATCGCGTTGCGTTCGACGAGCGTCTTCAGCACGAAGCCGCCGAGGTCCGCCGCGTGCACGTGTGCGAGCCCGCCCTTGCGGCGGCCGGTCGGCGTGCGCAGCGCGTCGACGATATAGGCTTGTTTCATTGATTGGTCTCCTCGAAGTCGAAGGTCTGCGCGGGGCCGATCGGCAATGCGTCGCCGAGGATCGCGTCGGCCACGCGGGCCTTGTGGAACGCGGTGTCGCCCCAGCTGCCGGAGAGCGCCCAGATCCGCTTCATGAAGATCTGCAGGTCGAGCTCCCACGTGTAGCCGATCGCGCCGTGAACCTGCATCGTGTGGCGCGCGGCCAGCTGCGCGGCGGCGCTCGCCGCGAGCTTCGCGTGCGACACCAGCACCGCGCGCTGCGGGTGATCGTCGGCGATCGCTTGAGCCGCGCGCGCGACCACCGGCCGCGCGAACTCGTAGCGGATCGCGACGTCGGCGAGCAGGTGCTTGAGCGCCTGGTACGAACCGATCGCCTTGCCGAACTGCTTGCGCTGCGCGCTGTAGTCGATCGCGACGTCGAGCACGCGTTGCGTGAGGCCGAGCAATTGCGCGGCCACCGCGAACGCGCCGTGGTCGAGCGCGCGGTCGAGCAGCGGCGCGGCTTCGTCGGCGCCCGCGATGCGCGTGGCCGCCGACGGTTCCCAGTCGAGCGTGAACAGGCGCCGCGACGGGTCGACGCTGTCGACCGCGCGCCACGCGCACTGCGCGGGATCGACGCGGTGCAGCTCTCCGCGGTGCTCGCAGAGCAGCGCCTGCGCGACGTGCACGTCGGCCGCATACGGGTTCACCGGATGCACGAACGCGACACGCGCGCGCCCTTCGGCGATGTCGCGCAGCAGCGCGTCGCGCCAGCCGCTGGCGGGCAGCCGCGCGAGCACGCCGGCCGATACCAGCGCCGTGTCGAGCAGCGGCTCCGGGCTGCCGAAATAGCCGTAGGTCTGCGCGAGCAGCGCCCATTCCGCTTCGGTCAGGCCGAGGCCGCCGTGCGCTTCGGGCACCGACACGGCGGTCAGCCCCTGCGACGCGAACAGCGACCACAGCGCGTCGGAGCGGCCGGTCGGCGTGGCCCACAGCTCGCGGATCAGCTCCGGGGTCATCTCGGTCATCAGCAGGCGCTTCACGCTGTCCGCGAGCGCTTCCTGGTCTTCATCGAATACGAAATCCATACGATGTCCGTTCAGTGAGGGAATCGCCGGCGCGCTCACGCACGCGGCATGCCGAGCATCCGTTCGGCGACGATGTTGCGCTGGATCTCGTTGGTGCCCGCGTAGATCGGGCCGGCCTGCGCGAACAGAAAGCCGTCGAGCCAGTGGCCGAGCGTCGCGTGCTGCGCGGCCGTCTGCGGGACGACCTCGCCGTGCGCGCCGAGAATGTCGAGTGCGGTCTGGTGCATCCTCAGGTCCAGCTCCGACCAGAACACCTTGTTGGTGCTCGACTCCGCGCCGATGTGGCCGCCCTTCAGCAGCCGGCTTGCGGTCGCATAGGTCGACAGTGCGTACGCCTGCGCGTCCATCCACGCGGCGACCACGCGTTCGCGCAGCGTCGGGTCGCGATCCGCGCTGTCGCGGTGCGCGAGATACAGGTCGCGCAACGCTTGCGCGGTGCGCTGGAACCGCGCGGGCGAACGCAGCATCAGCCCGCGCTCGAAGCCGGCCGTCGCCATCGCGACCTGCCAGCCCGCGCCTTCGGCCGCGAGGCGGTTCTCGACCGGCACGCGCACGTCGTCGAAGAAAATCTCCGCGAAGCCCGTCTGCCCGTTCAGCTGGCGGATCGGCCGCACCGTGATGCCCGGCGCGGACAGCGGCACCATCAGGAACGTGAGCCCGTGGTGACGCGACGATTCGGGATCGCTGCGGAACAGGCCGAACAGCCAGTCGGCCCACACCGCGCGGGTCGACCAGATTTTCTGGCCGTTGAGCACGTATTCGTCGCCGATGCGGATCGCCGTCGTGCGGATCGCAGCCATGTCCGAACCCGCGTTCGGCTCCGACCAACCCTGCGCCCACACGTGCTCGCCGGCCGCCATCGCGGGCAGGAAGCGCGCCTTCTGCGCGTCGGTGCCGAAGTCCATCAGCGTCGGGCCGAGCAGGAAGATGCCGTTCTGGTTCACGCGCATCGGTGCGTCGGCGCGCCAGTACTCTTCTTCGAAAATCAGCCACTCGATCAGGTCGCAGCCGCGCCCGCCCAACTCGCGCGGCCACGTGACCATGCTCCAGCGGCCCGAGTGCAGCGTGCGCTCCCATTCGCGGTGCGCGGCGAAGCCTTCCTCGGTATCGAAGCTCGGCAGCCGCTCGCGCGGCACGTGCGCGGCGAGCCATGCGCGGATTTCCGCGCGGAACGCCTGCTGTTGCGGCGTATAGGTCAGGTTCATGCGCGTGCCTCCTCGACGCCTGCCTGCGCGTCGAACCGTGCGTCGCGCTTCTCGACGAATGCGGCGCGCGCCTCCGTCGAGTCGTTCGTCATGTAGGCCTGCAGCGTGAAGCCCTGCTCCCAGCGGTATTTGTCCTCGAGATCGCCGTCCTCGACGCCGTTCAGCGCCTCCTTCGCGAGCCGCACCATCGCTGGGCTTTTCTCCGCGATCTTGCGCGCTATCGCGAGCGCCGCGTCGCGCAACGCGTCGCGCGTCACGACCTGCTCGACCGCGCCGAGCCGGTACGCTTCGGCTGCGTCGATCATGTCGCCGGTGAAGTACATCGCGCGGACCTTCTGCACGCCGAACAGTCGTTGCAGATGCGCGCCGCCGCCCATCGCGCCACGGTCGATCTCCGGCACGCCGAAGCGCGCGCAGTCGGCCGCGACGACGATGTCCGCCGCGCCGCAGATGCCGATCCCGCCGCCGAGCACGAAACCGTGCACGGCCGCGATCACCGGCTTCGGGTTGCGGTGCACCGCGCGGAACGTCTCGTAGTTGCCCGCGTTGACCGACACGATCCGCTCCGGATGCGCGGCCAGCTCCTTGATGTCGACGCCCGCGCAGAAGCCGCGGCCTTCGCCACGCACGACGATCACTCGCACGTCGTCGTCCTCGCCGAGCGCGTCGAGCGCGCGCGCGAGCGCATGCCAGCCCTGCGCATCGAGCGCGTTCACGGGCGGATGGGCGATCACCAGTTCGGCGATGCCGTCGGCGCGCTCGATCCGGAACGGCGTCGCGCCGCCCGGTTGATTGGATGCAGTCATCTCCAAAGCCTCCCTGTGATGTTTTTTACGCAGCCTGTGCCGCGGTCGCGCCGCGCAATGCGGCCAGCGCGTCGAGCCGCTCGCCGGCTTCCGCGACGATCCGCGCGATCAGCGCGTCGCACGATTCGATCGCGCCGATCATCGCGGCCGCCTGGCCGCTCGGCAGCACGCCTTCGTCCGGCCGCCCCTCGACGATCGCGCGCTGGATCAGGAACGGCGCGTTCGCGGCCATCAGCGTCTGGCTCGCCGTGTAGTCGTGCGAGCGCAGCGCCTTGATCGCGAGGCCGAGCATGTCGCCCGTGCTCAGGCCGTTCTGGCGGCGCCACGCTTCGGCCGTCTTCAGCGCGAACCACGTACGGCGCAGCGGGCCGAAGCGTTCGAGCTTCAGCAGGTACGGGTTGTCGATCATGCGTTGCGGCAGCCCGTCGAGCGCGTCCGACACGCGGATGCGCGCCGGGTCGCCGACCGCGACGTAGCGGTCGAGCGTTTCGCGCGGCACCGGCGATTCGGCGCTCATCAGGAAACGCGTGCCCATCGCGATGCCGGCTGCGCCATACGCGAGCGCGGCCGCCAGCCCGCGGCCGTCGAAGAATCCGCCGGCCGCGACGACCGGCACCCGCACCGCGTCGAGCACCTTCGGCAGCAGCAGCGTGGTCGGCACCGAGCCCGTGTGGCCGCCGCCTTCCGCGCCCTGCACCGTCACGATGTCCGCGCCGAGCTCGACCGCCTTCGACGCGTGCTTCGGCGCGCCGACGGTCGGCATGCAGACGATGCCGGCGTCCTTGAAGCGTCGGATCGTCTTCGCGTCCGGCCCGCGGCCGTAACTGACCGCACGCAGCTGGTGCTTGATCGCGAGATCGACCACCTGTGCGGCGTTCTTCTGGAACATGTGGAAATTGATGCCGAACGGCTTGTCGGTCAGCGACTTCACCTTCAGGATCTCGGCCTCGACCTGCCCGGGTTCGAGCGTCGCGCCGGCGAGGAAGCCGAAGCCGCCCGCGTTGGCGGTCGCCGCAACGAGCCGCGCGTCGGCCACCCAGCCCATCGCGGTCTGCACGATCGGGTAGCGGCAGCCGAGCAGGTCGCACAGCGGCGTATGCAACGTCGTGCTCATGCGGCGGCTCCGTTGACGGCGGCCGGTGCCGCATCGGCCTGCGCTTCGCCGTCGGCCGGTTCGGGCTTGCGCTGCGAGCTGGCCATCTTGCGGGCGTCGTAACCGCCGAGGCGGTCGCCACTGACGAGCTCGTTGTGCGCATGCGCGAAGTGATGCCATGCGAATGCCGCATCCATCGCCGCGCGCTTGCCCTGCAGTTCCTCGACGTGGTTCAGCGCCTGCTTGGTCAGCGTGAGGCCGAGGCGCGGCATCGTCGCGATCTTCGCGGCGATCGCGTAGGTTGCATCGCGCAGCCGCTCGCGCGGCACCACGCGGTTGACCATGCCCATCTGATACGCGCGCTCGGCCGGCATCCGCTCGCCGAGGAACAGGAACTCCTTCGCGATGCGCGGGTTCAGCTCGTACGCATGCGCGAAATATTCGACGCCGGGAATCCCCATCCGCACGACCGGATCCGCGAAAAACGCATCCTCCGACGCGACGATCAGGTCGCACACCCATGCGAGCATCAGCCCGCCCGCGATGCACGCGCCCTGCACCATCGCGATGGTCGGCTTCGGCAGGTCGCGCCAGCGCCGGCACATCCCGAGGTACACCTCCTGTTCGCGCGCATAGAGGAATTCGCCGCCTTCCTTGTCGACGTGGTCGTACCACAGCGACGCGCGGTCGAACGACTCGTGGATGTCGCGGCCCGGCGTGCCGATGTCGTGGCCCGCCGAGAAATGCTTGCCGGCGCCCGCGAGCACGATCGCCTTCACCGCGTCGTCGTGCGCCGCGCGCCGGAACGCCGCGTCGAGCGCATACGTCATCTTCGAGTTCTGCGCGTTGTGATACTCGGGACGGTTCATCGTGATCGTCGCGATGCCGTCCTCGACCGCGTAGTCGACGACACCGTCGCCGAACGTCATCTGGGTCGCTTGCATGTCGGGCCTCATCCGCGGCGCGGCGCCGGATTGTTGCGCACGATCGTCGCGCGCAGGTTGTGAGGGTCGAGCGCACGCACGACGCGCAGGTCTTCCGCATTCGGCGCGGCCGTCGTGCCGAGGTCGGGCGCGGCGATCAGCGGGAAGCCGGTCGCGTCCTGCACTTCGTCGAAGCTCACGCCCGGATGCAGCGAACGCACGCGGATCGCGTGGTCGGGCCCGCCGAAATCCATCACGCACAGGTCGGTGACGATGCTGCGCAGGTCGACGAAGGTCTTCATGCCGGGCAGCCGGCGCGCCGGGTTGTAGCCGACCGTGCAGACCATGTCGACTTCGCCATTGACGAACGTGCGCTTGCCGTGGCCGCTCACGAAAAACGAGTTCGCGTGGTTCGTCGAGTTGCCGGGAAAGCCGCGCGCGCCGAGCAGCTGCGTCTTCGGACGCGTGTAGTCGTCGCCGAGCCACGAGATGTTGGCCTGGCCGAAACGGTCGATCTGCGTCGGCATCACCAGCGCGTGGCGGCGGCCGTGCCACAGGCAGTCGAACACGCGCTCGTAGGTCATCCAGCCGCTCGCCTGCACGCGATAGCCGTCGGGACGCGGCCCGAGCGGGATCGGCGCCTCGACGAGATACGCTTCGCCGTCGGTCAGCATCAGCCCGCTGTTGTACGCGAGCCGCGCGAGGCCGGCCGCGAGCCGCGGGCCCGTGCCGATGCCGGTCGCCAGCACTTCGCCGTCGTCGCGCCAGAGTCGCGCGGACGCGACGATCATCAGTTCCGCGAGGGAATGGTCGAGAGATTCGCTCACAGGCGCTCCTTTACAGAATCGGCAACGGCAGCGTCGTCACGTGCGACAGCCCGCCGACGCCTTCGAGGTACTGGCGCTCGTCCTGGCCGACCACGTCGCGCAGGTACGCCGCCGTTTTCGCGTCGTCTTCCGCGCTGGCGCAATACGCGCGCAGGTGCGGCAGGTCCCAGCCGTAGTCCGGCCCGCACGACGTCGGGTGCGCGCCGCCCGGCGCGTGCACGACGCCGGTGACGAGCGAGCGCTCGAACGGATTGCGGCGCGCGGCGTCGAGGTCGTCGCTCGCGAGCGACACGTCGACCGTTTCCGCCGAAACGTAGCAGCGCTGCGCGGCGCGCGCCATCCACGCATCGAAGAACGGATCGGGACCGTCGATGCGCGTGTTGCCCATCCGGTCGGCCGCGTTCACGTGCAGCAGCGCGACGTCGAGCTCGATCGCCGGCATCGCGAGCAGCGTTTCGCCGTCGTCGTACGGCGATTGCACCGTGCGCAGCTGCGGCGCGTGATCGAGCAGCGCGGTGCCGAGACCGGCGCGCGTCGGCAGGAACGGCAGGCGCGCGGCGGCCGCGCGCAGGCCAAGCTGCAGCATCCCTTCATCGAGTTCCAGCACGTCGACGCGGCCCTGTTCGCGGGCCCGGCGGAAATGCGGCTCGAGCGGAATCACGTCGAGCGACACGAAGCCGAACACCGCCTTGCGCACCTTGCCGGCCGCGCACAGCAGGCCGATGTCGGCGCCGCCGTACGCGACGATCGTCAGGTCCTTCAGGTTCGAGCGCGCGATCTCGCGCACCAGTGCCATCGGCTTGCGCCGCGGTCCCCATCCGCCGATGCCGATCGTCATGCCGTCGGCGAGTTGCGCGACCACATCGCGCGCGGACATCGTCTTGTCGAGAGGTTTCATCGTCATCGTGCTGGCTTACCGGTATCCGATGCTGAAATCGTGGCCCCACTGGCTCACCTTGGTGGCCTCGAACACCGCGTGCTTCGACCAGTCGACCGTGAGGCCGCCGAAGCCGTATTCGAGATCGAAGCCGCCGGGGGTCTTCATGTAGAACGAGATCATCTGGTCGTTGCAGTGGCGGCCGAGCGTCGCCGACATCTTCACGTCGTGCGCGGCGACCCGATCGAGCGCGCGGCCGACTTCGTCCATCGAGTCGACTTCGGCCATCACGTGCACACAGCCCGACGGCACCGCCATCTCGAACAGCGCGAGGCTGTGATGGCGCGCGTTGCGGCAGTGCATGAAGTGAATGCGCTTCTCGGGTTCGGCGGGGTCCGGCGTGAACTTCACGCGGTAGATGTCGGACAGCTCGAAGCCGAGCACGCCGCGCACGAACGCGTCGGTCGCGTCGAACTGCGGCGCGGGCAGCACCGCGTGACCGAGCCCCATGTCGCCGGTGACGAAGCGCGCGACGCCCAGCGGCGACACAAAGCGGCGGAAGTCGCAGCGCGCGCCCCAGTACAACTCGTGGCGGTTGCCGGACGGGTCGGTGCACCACGCCATCGCCTGCACGCGGCGCAGCGCGGCTTCGTCGCGCGTGGCGCGCACGGCCTCGACACCCGCCTGCCGCAGTGCCGTCAGCGCGGCGTCGAACGCGGCGCCGTCGGGCAGTTCCCAGCCCGACGCGAAATAGCGATCGGTCGCACCGGGGACGATCACGTAGCGGAAATCGCGCTCGTCCATCTTCAGGTACAGCGCGCCGTCGGGCGCGTCGAGCACCTGCATGCCCAGCACGTCTTCCGCGTAGCGGCGCCACGCATCGACGCGGGTCGCCTCGACGACGACGTAGCCGAGCGCACGGACATCGATCATGTCGGCCTCCTCCAGGTTCAGAATCCATTGTTCGTGAAAGGATTCTGGCCGGTCGGGGATGGCGTCACATCGTCTGTTGGGACGAGAGCGGACGGGTCTTTTAGGACGACGCCGGCCGGGAGAGGACCGGGAATCGGACGCGCGCTAAAGCCCGGCGATACGGGTTGCAAGCGGGCGATGCGCGACGGAGAACGCGCGAGGGAAGAAGGCGGGAAGCGATGGCGGATTGCCGCGACGCGGCAACCCGGCTCACTCGAACGGGTTCAGCAGCCGGACGCCGGTGCGGGCGAAATCGTCGACATTGCGCGTGACGACCGTGAGATCGTTGATCAGCGCGGTGGCCGCGATCAGCTTGTCGAGTGCGTGGGCCGGGTCGGGCACACGCAAATGGCCCCACATCTGGCTGGTCTCGAGATCGACCGGCAGGATGTTCGACGCATAGCCGGACAGAATCGTCGCCATCCATGCCTCGAGCGCCGACGCCTGCGGATGATCGCCGCGATGGCGGATCAGATCGACGCCGCGCCGAAGTTCGGCCACCGTGACGATCGACAGGTAAAGCGGGCTCGCGTCGGCCTCGGCCTGCCTGAAGAACGCGCGCACGCCGCGGTTGGTTCGCTTGCCCTTCCTGATCTCGCTGATGACGTTCGTATCAATCAAAAACACGCCTGACCTCGCCGGAATCCTGAACACGTTGGAAATCCGCGTCTTCGCCGACGTCCGGCATGCTCATCAGCACTTGCGCGAATGTCCTTCGCTTCGGCCGGCCGAGCGCATCGGCCAGAATGGCCCGATGTTCGGCCTCGGCACTCCTGCCGTTCGCCGCAGCCTGCTCTCGAAGGCTCTGAACGATACTGTCATCCACGTTACGCACCAGAAGATTTGCCATGAGTCCCTCCATCCAGATTGCTATCAATGATAGCGCCAACGCGGTGAATTGCAAGCATTGCTATCATCGTCGTGATCGGACGGAAGCCGGTGGTCGGCGTTGGCCGGCGGCAGCAGACGGCATGAAGCCACCCACGTTCCGCCGTCGGCCCGACGCGTCGAACTGCTGTCATCCACGGTAATCCAGCCGCGGCGACGAAAAAAGACGGCCGAATGGCCATTCACCGACGGATAGTCCGCGCCGGTGGGGGATGTCCGACGCGCGCCGCACGACCATCACCAGCACCGCGACCAGAATCACGGACGCGATCGGCGACATCATGCCGGTAACGACTGCGACGTACGCCTGGGCCGGCACGGTCCAGGTGAGTGCCAGGACGATAGATTCGAGCCGGTTCGGCCGGACGTTCCGGCAGTCCAGCAACAGGCAACGGGAAGGTCTGCGGATACGGTCACGGCACGAAAGCGTCGAACGGCCGGAGCGCGGCCGTGCCGTAATGCACGTCCCGCTCAAAACCGATACGAGATCCCGATCTGCAGCACCGGGTACCACCGATACCGCGACATCACGCGGTTCAGTTCGTCGAGGCCGCTTGCGGTCAGAATCTGGCTCTTCTGCGGTCCGGCCGCGGCGGCGAGTTGCGGCGACAGCGTGTACGAGCAGCGCGGGATGCCGTACGCGACGCCCAGGTCGGCGACGAAACCGAGCCCCTTCGACGCCGGCCGGTGCCCGTAGCCGATCCCGACATACGGCATCACGGTCGGATAGCGTGCCTCCGCGACCGCGTACATCCCGGGGAGCGCCGGATAACGCTTGCCGGCGAACACGTAGGTCCCGTCGGTGGGCATCGACACGCCGCGGATATCGTCGTCGTTGAAGCGCAATCCGATCGTCGCGCGAAAGCCGCTGCCGCGCCACGGAAAGATGTCCGCATACAGGCCGCCTTGCCGCAACTTGATGTCGTCCTGGTAGCGATTGCCGGCCACCGTGAAGTCATGCGTCAGATTGATCGCGTTGAAATCCGCGTGCGCGCCCAGCACCGAATTGAAGCTGACGGCCGCGCCGATGCCGACGCCCTGCGTGCCGCCCTGCAGGTAGATTTCCTGTGCGTGCGCGCCGGCCGTGACTACCATCGCCAGCGCTGCCCATTGGTTCATTGTCATTTTCACGGGCGTCCCCCCCGACATGTGCCGGGCGCGCCGACCCGCCACGTGCAGCGCATGTCGCCACGCGCGGCGGGTCCCCCGGCACGACATCTTGCAAGCAAGCTTGCTGTTTGACGGATCGAGCGTACGATGCCCGTGCGTGCCGCCGATACGACGCAGCGTGTCCGGCACGACGGGCCGCTATCCCGCGGCTCGATCCGATCCCCGATATTGCGATGTCGTTACGTGCCGCTCCCGCGATTTGTCGTTGCCATCGGTCGCGATTGTGTCGAGCGGCCCCGACCTAACCGCAAGGCATGTGCCATGCGGCGCGAACCGGCACGGGACAAGCGTCGCGGCCAAACGTCCGCGGTGATGCGGGGGAGAATCGACGGAAATGTTTCAGGAACGCATCTGTTTTCGGCACGTCAGCACCGTGCCCGATGCAGCGGAGCGATGCATCGGGTGCCGCGACGCGCGACGGGCAAGCACGCGCGGCTGTCGGCACGCGCGACATCGCAACGGCGTGCAAGCACGTGTGACGTCACGCATGGCAGGAAATGTTTCATCGACGTGACCTCGCGCGAGTCGCGCGTGGTCAGGATGCGAGAAGCGCGCAGCGCGGACCAGGGTGAATACCGAGGACGGTGCGCGCGCAACCAGTTGCCGCCGAGACGGCCGTTCATGCGCTTCGACGCATGCATGCGGGCAGTCGCTCCCCGGGCGCCTGCGGCGCGAAGATCCGGGATCGATACGGCGGATTCGGCGCCGAAAGCAACCGAACGTTCGTCTGCCGGGCCCGCTCTCCCGAGCGGGCTCCGCGCATTCGCTACAACCCGTACCCGCCCGAGACATTCAACTGCTGCCCCGTGATGTAGTTCGCGCGATCCGACGCGAGGAACACCGCCGCACGCCCGATATCGTGCGCCTTCCCCCAGCGCTTGAGCGCGAGCATCTTCTGCGTGTCGTCGATCCACGCCTGGTCGAACTGCCCCTGTTCGAGCAGCACCGGAAACATCCCGGCCTCGATCACGCCGACCAGGATCGAGTTCGCGCGAATCTCGTGACGGCCTTCCTCGCGCGCGAGCCCCTTCACCAGCGCCTCGTTCGCCGCCTTCGGCGCGACCGACAATCCGTCGCGATCCGGCCAGCGCAGATGCCCGGCCGAGCCGAGCGTGACGAACGACCCGCCGCCCGACGCACGGAAATGCGGCAACGCGGCCTTCGCCGCATTGAAGAAGCCGACCGTCTCGACCTCGATCGCGCGACGCCAGTCGTCGTGCGTCATGTCGCCGATGCGACGCTGGTTCACGAACGGGCCGGCCGCCCACACGATCGTGTGCACGCGGCCGTGCGCGCCGATCGCGGCCGCGAGCGCGGCATCGATCTGCTCGGGAGCGGTCACGTCCGCGCAATGCGTGGTGGCCGCGACGCCTGCGGCGCGCACCTCGCGCGCGACGCGCTCGGCCACCTCGGCCTTGCTGCGGTAACCGAGCGCGACCGGCACGCCGGCGCGCGCGAATTCGAGCGCGACGCCCTGCCCGATTCCGCCGCTGCCGCCGAACACGAGTACCGCGCCCTGCGGAAATCCGTTGTCGTTCATGCGTTCGTCCCGTTGATTTCGTGCCGTGCGCCGGCGTTCAGGCCGCCGCTTCGGTGCCCGCGCGCAGCCGGTACTTCAGCACCTTGCCGGCCGCGCTCGTCGGCAGTTGCTCGACGAACGTGAAATGCCGCGGCACCTTGTAGTTCGCCATGTTGCTACGCGCCCAGTCGTTCAGTGCGTCGGCGTCGGTGTGCGCGCCGGGACGCAATACGACATACGCATGCCCGACCTCGCCGAGCCGCGTATCGGGCACGCCGACCAGCGCGACCTGCGCGATCGCCGGATGCGCGGCCAGCAGCCGCTCGATCTCGGCCGGATAGCAGTTGAAGCCGCCGACGATGAACATGTCCTTGATCCGGTCGGTGATCTTCAGGTTGCCGTTCGCGTCGACACAGCCGAGGTCGCCGGTATGCAGCCAGCCGTCGGCGTCGACGGCTTCGCGCGTCGCATCCGGCTGGTTGAAGTAGCCGCGCATCACGTTGTAGCCGCGCACCCAGATCTCGCCGGTCTCGTCCGGCCCGAGCGCCGCGCCGTCCGGCCCCGCGATGCGCAGCTCGACACCCGGCATCGGGCGGCCCGACGTACAGGCGACTGTCTCCGCGTCGTCGCCGTGGCGGCACAGCGTCGCGAACCCGCATGATTCGGTCAATCCGTAGCCGGTCAGCACGGTCTCGAAGCCGAGCTCCGCGCGCATCCGCTCGATCAAGCTCGGCGCGATCGCGGCCGCGCCCGTCACCGCGATCCGCAGCGACGACAGGTCGCGCGTCGCGCGATCGGGCGCATCGAGCAACGCGTAGTACAGCGTCGGCGGGCCGGGCAGCACCGACACGCGTTCGTCGGCGATGCGGCGCAAGACGTCGGCCGGCTGGAACACGAGATGCGGCAGCACGGTCGCGCCGCTCGACAGCGCGGCGAGCCAGCCGGCCTTGTAGCCGAACGTATGGAAGAACGGATTGACGATCAGGTAGCGGTCGTCCCGGCGCACGCCGGCGATCGTCGCCCACGCCTGCGCGGCGCGCAGGTTCTGTCCGTGCGCGGTCATCACGCCCTTCGGGCGGCCCGTCGTGCCGGACGTGAACATCAGGTCCATCACGGTATCCGGCGTCACCTGCGCCTCCCGCTCGCGCACGGCGGCGAGCGGCACCGCCGCGCCGCGCGCGAGGAATGCATTCCAGGTTTCATCGTGCGCGCCGGACGGCGGCTCGCCGTCGAACACGACGACGCGTTCGAGCGTCGCGGGCCGGTGCGGTGCGAGCAGCGCCGGATAGGATTCGCCGAGGAAGGTGCCGCAGCAGAACAGCAACCGCGCACCGCCGTCGTGCAGGATGCCGCCCACCTCCATGCCCTTCATCCGCGTGTTGACCGGCACGAGGATCGCGCCGACGGTGTGGATCGCCAGCGCCGCGACGATCCATTGCGGCAGGTTCGGCGCCCATACGGCGATCCGGTCGCCGGCGTCGATGCCGCTCGCGAGCAGCGCGCGCGCCGCCTCGAGACGCGCCGCATCGAGTTCCGCGTAGGTCAGCCGGCCGTGCTCCGACTCGATCGCCGGATGCGCGCCGTGGCGCGCGGCAGCCCGCGCGATCAGCGCGGGCGTGGTGAGGATTTCGTTGTCCATCGTCATATGCGTCGAAACAGGGTTGCCGTCGGTGCCATCGACACGTCGCGGCTCAATCGGGGAACACCACGCGCAGCGCGTCGCTCGCGGGCCGCGCGCAGCAGGCGAGCGTCCAGCCCGCCGCGATCTCGTCGTCGTCGAGCACGTGGTTGCTGTCGAGCGTCACCGCGCCGCGTTCGACGCGGCACATGCACGCGCCGCACTGCCCCATCCGGCAGGAATTCGGCGCAGGCAGGCCGGCGCGCAGCATCGCGTCGAGCAGCGTTTCTCCGGGCGCGCTGTCGAACGCGAACGCCTCGCCGTCGAGCACCGTCTCGATCGCCGCGCCTTCACCGTCGCCGTCGCGATCGTCATCGCCGGACGCCGCCGCCGTTGCGGTCGATGCCGCCGGATCGGCCTGCGCCGGCGCATCCGGTAGCGACGCGAAGCGCTCGACATGCACGCGCGCACGCGGCAGCCCGAGGCCGAGCATCGCGGCGAGCGCGTTCTCCATGAACAGCGCCGGCCCGCAGATGAACGTCTCCTGCTGGCTGAACGGCCGCGCGAGTTCCTCGAGATGCCGCTGCAGCGGCACGCCCTGCACGCTGTCGAGCCAGTGGATCACGCGCAGGCGGCCCGGATGACGGTGCGCGAGCTGCCGCAGTTCGTCGCGGAAAATCACCGCTCGCTCGTCGCGGTTCGCATAGATCAGCGTCAGCATCCCGCGGCCGTGCACCAGCGCCGATTTCAGGATCGACAGCACCGGCGTGATGCCGCTGCCGCCCGCGAACAGCAGCAGGTCGCCGTCGAGCGTGCGCGGCGTGAAGACGCCGGCCGGCGGCAGCACGTCGAGCGCATCGCCCGCGCGAATGCGGTCGCACAGCCAGTTCGACGCACGGCCGTCGCGCACGCGCTTGACGGTGATCTTCGGCGCCGCGTCGATGCCCGGCGCGCTCGACAGCGAGTAGCAGCGCGCGACGGTCGCGTCCGTGCATGGCACGTTCAGCGTCAGGAACTGGCCGGGCCGATACGCGAACGCATCGCGCAACGCGGCCGGCACGTCGAACACGAACGAGCACGCGTCGTCGCTTTCGGCGATGACGTCGGCCACGGTCAGCCTGTGAAATCGGGGATCGCTCATCGACGGCTCCTCATGCAGTGCGAGCCGCGCCGGCCGCACCCGCCGAAGCCGTATGCCAGCCGGCTTCTCCCGCACGGCACCGCGCGTCGTTCGACGCCAGCGCCAGCGCTGGCGCAACACCGGCGAACGCGTTCAGCACCTGCGTTGCCGCCGCGCCGATCAGCTGCACGAACTGGTGCACGATCGTTGTGTCCGCACCATTCTCGATTTTGCGGTTCAATCTGCGTGTCATGGATCGTCTCGTTCCGATGCGGTAAAACGCGCACCGCCGTCACGCGGCCGCGCGGGCCGCGGGCGCGCCTGGCGTCGTGTACGCGCCGTCGAGATAGACGAGCGGATCGACGTCACCGCTCATCAGCACCTCGCGAATGCGCCCGATGAACACCGTATGCGTGCCGTATTCGAAGCGGCCGTCCTGCTCGCACACGAGGCTCGCCTGCGAATCGTGCAGATACGGCACACCCAGCGGCGACGTGTGCCACTCGCCGGTCGTGAAGCGCGCCTCGCCCTTCAGGCGGCCGCTGCAATCGATCGCGATGCCTTCGTGCCGTGCCGACAGCACGTTCACGCAGAACGGCGCCCCCGCATCGAGCGGCGGATACAGCGACGCATTGCGGTTGATGCAGATCAGCAGCGACGGCGGATCGGTCGACAGCGAATCGACCGCCGTCGCGGACATCGAGTAGCGCCGGCCGTCGTGCGCGCTGCTGATGACCGTGACGGAGCGCGCGAGGCGGCGCATCGCGAGCAGCATGTCGGTGCGCAGCGGATGGGTGGTGAGATCGCTCATGATTGGACTCCGTCAAGTTCTGTCGTGGACGGCCGGGCTGACCGGCCGCCGGCGTCGGCCGCTTGCGCGGCCAGGTGGTCGGCGGCGATGAACCCGAAGGTCAGCGCCGGACCGAGCGTCGAGCCCGCGCCGGGGTAGCTCGCGCCCATCACCGATGCACTGGTGTTGCCGATTGCATAGAGGCCGTCGATCGGCGCGCCGTCGGCGCGCAGCACGCGCGCCTGCGCGTCGGTGACGAGCCCGCCCTTCGTGCCGATGTCGCCTGCGTCGATCCGCACCGCGTAGAACGGCGCCTCGTCGACCGGCCCGAGGCACGGATTCGGCCGGTTCTTCGGATCGCCGTAGTACGTGTCGAACAGGTTGTCGCCCTTGCCGAACGCTTCGTCGATACCGGTTGCCGCGTAACGCGCCATGTCGCGCAGCGTGTCGTGCAGCCCGGCCGCATCGACGCCGATCCGCACGGCGAGCGCATCGATCGTGTCGGCTTTCACGAGCACGCCGCGAAATGCGTCCGGAATGCGGGAATCGGGCATCATCGACGCCGGCATGATCGGCCCGCACGGATACTTGCGGCGAAAGCGCGCGTCGAACACCATCCACGCCGGCACGCACGCGCCGGTGCGCGCATGGTCGCGATACATCGCCGGCACGAATTCCGAATACGGCGCGGCTTCGTTGACGAAGCGCTTGCCGAGACCGTTGACGATCACGCAGCCGGGCAGGTTGCGCTCGACGAACAGCGCGCGTTGCTTCTCCTCGCCCGCGACGCCGACCGTAGGCGCGCCCCATACGTGTTCCATCAGCGCGAGCGCGCCGCCGAGCCGGTGGCCTTCGGCGATCGCGTCGCCGGTGTTGGCCGGCGGCGTCGCGCTCCATTGCATCTGCGTCGGTTGCGGCAGGTAGCGTTCGCGCATCGGCTGGTTGCGCTCGAAGCCGCCCGCGCCGAGGATCACGCCGCGCCGCGCGGCGATCGTCACCGGCTGCCCGAAGCGCTGCGCGCGCACGCCCGTCACTCGGCCGTCGACGTCGAGCAGGTCGCGCATCGGCGTGTCGAGCCACACGGGCACGTTGCGCTCGAGCAGCGCGCGGCGCAGCCCGCCGATCAACGCGTTGCCGAGCGTCACGCGCCGGTCGCGCCGCGTGCGGCGGCGCACGCCGAAATCGAGCCAGTAGCGGCCGAACTGCGCGATCGCGAGCCTCATGTAGCCCGGCCCGCGCGAGAACAGCGTGTGCGCCTCCTTCGACGTCACGGCGACGCGGCCGCCGATCAGCGTGCCGGGCGACGGCGGACGCAGCCGGTCGAGTTCGTCGCCGAGCAGCCCGCCGTCGAACGGCAGCGGATCGAGCGCGCGATAGCCCGGCATCGCGCCCGGCAGCTTCTGGAAATAGTCCGCGTACTTCGGCAGCGCCTGGTAGCGCACCGGCGTCTTCGTTTCGAGGTAGCGCAGCATCTCGGGCGCCTGGTCGAGATACGCGTCGAGCCGCTCGCGCGACGATGCGCCGGCCGTGCACGCGTCGAGATAGCGGCTCGCAGCCTCGCGCGTGTCGGTCGCGCCGAGCTCGGCGATATGGTGATTGCACGGCACCCAGATGCCGCCGCCCGAGACCGCCGACGTGCCGCCGTACAGCGCCGTCTTCTCGATCACGACGACGGACAGCCCGCGGTCGGCCGCGCGGCACGCCGCGAGCAGCGCGCCCGCGCCCGAGCCGACGACCACGACGTCGAACACGTATTGCTGCGCTTGCGTGTCGTTCATCGCCGCCTCGTCAGATGAAGTAGTCCGTGTTCTCGCGGCCGAGCATCACGGCGCCGAGGTTCTGGCCGAAGCGGTCCACGTTGTTCGCGTAGTGCGCGCGGGCCGCGTGCAGGTCGAGGAAGCGGCGCACCAGCGGATTGCGGTGGTAGATGCCGTTGCCGCCCGCATAGCGCAGCAGCGCGTTCGCGGCCTGCGCGCAACGCTCGGCGACCTGCGCGGACTGGTAGCGAAAATGCACGCGGCGCTCGATCGACACGGCCGGGCCGCCCGTCACCGACGCCATCAGTTCCGCGAAATTGCGCTTGAGCAGCACCTTCATCTCGTCGATCGCGACGGCCGCGTTCGCGCACGCGTTCTGCGCGCCCGGATCGTCGGTCGTCTTCGTGCCGCTGTTGGCCGACACGCGCGTGGCCGCATAGCCGGTGAAATCGTCGAGCGCGCCCTGCAGCGCGCCGATGCACGAGGTGCACACCGCGCGCACGAAGATCTGCGCGAACGGCAGCCTGAACAGCGGCGCGTCGTTGATTGCGAGACCGGGGCTCGTGCCCATCATCCCGTCGATCGCCTTGTGCGTGCGGTACGCGGGCACGAACACGTCGTCGACGACGATGTCGTGGCTGCCGGTCGCGCGCAGGCCGAGCACGTCCCAGTCCTGCTGGATCCGGTAGTCGGATTTCGGCAGCAGGAAGGTGCGGTATTCCGGCGGCTGGCCGGCCTCGGCCGGCGGCACCAGCGCGCCGAGGAACACCCATTCGCACAGCTCGCTGCCGCTCGAGAACTTCCAGTGGCCGGACAGGCGGAAGCCGCCGTCCACCGGCGTCACGCGGCCGACCGGCATGTAGGTCGACGCGATCAGCGTCGCGGAATCCTTGCCCCATACGTCCTGCTGCGCGCGCTCGTCGAACAGCGCGAGCTGCCAGTTGTGCACGCCGACGACGCCGTATACCCATGCCGTCGACATGCAGCCGCGCGCGAGCGCCATCTGGATGTCGAAGAAGGTTTGCGGATCGAGCTCGTAGCCGCCGTAGCGTTTCGGTTGCAGCACCTTGAAGAAGCCGGCGGCCTGCATGTCGGCGATCGTCTCGGCCGGGATGCGGCCCTGCGCTTCCGCCTGCGCGGCGCGGCCGGCCAGCGTCGGCGCGAGCGCCTCGGCCCGGGCGATCAGCGTGGCGGCCAATGCGTTCGAATCGTTGTCGCGATGCACGAATGTCTCCTGTGATACGGAGCGCGCGCGGCGGCGCCCACCCCGGTCTCTCTTTAAGTGATTCGTCGCGGGCGGCGCCGCGAGCGAGGGTTCCTGCCGACGATGGTCGGCTTCGCGCGGCCGCGCCGCATCGTCCGAAGGGACGACGGGCGCGGCGTGGCGCGACACGCCTCGCCTTATGCGCAGGCGCGCTCCTGCTCCTTGTTGAAGAACGGGATCACGTGCTCGCCGATGTTGCGGATCGTCTCCATCTGCGCTTCGTGCGGCACCGTGCCCATCTGGCACAGGAACAGCACTTCGTCGACGCCCGCTTCCTGCAGGCGGCCGACGTAGCCGATGCAGTCGTCCACCGTGCCGTACGCGTGGTTCGGGTTCATCATCGCGAGCGCCGGATCCGCGAAGTTCACGACGACTTCCTCCGACGCGAAGCGCGAGCGGATCACCATCTCGCCGGTATCGGCCTGCACGAGGTCGTCGCCCCACTTCGCCGGGTCCGGACGCTCGCCGCCCGTGTACCAGTACGCGAGCGATTCCATGAAGTAGCGCTGGCCACGGATGCCGATCTTGCGGGCCTTCTGGCCGTCGGCCATCACGACCGTCGGGCACAGCGCCGCGAGGTGCTGGGTCGGGCGGAAGCCGACCTGGTCTTCCGGCTTGCGGTTCGCCCACGCTTCGCGATAGATCGCGTTCTTCTTCGCGACCTCATCGGGGCCGCCGAAGCCGAGCACCAGCGCGCCCATCCCGCGCTGGCCGGCGCGCAGCAGCGCGTCGGTGTTCGTGCAGGCGAGGTACATCGGCGGATGCGGATCCTGGAACGGCTTCGGGTGGATCGGACGCTTCGGAATCTTGATGTACTTGCCGTCGTGCTCGATCTCGTCCTGCACGAACATCTTCGGCACCAGGTACATCGACTCGTCGATCATCGGCTGCAGTTCGTTGAGGTCGTAGCCGAACGCGCCCGCTTCCTGCTGGCTGCCGCCCTTGCCGACGCCGAAATGCACGCGGCCGCCCGACAGGATGTCGAGCAGCGCGACGCGCTCGGCGACCTTGATCGGATGGTTCATCGCCGGCGGCAGGCACACGACGCCGTGACCGAGGCCGATGCGCGTCGTGCGGCCGGCCAGGTACGCAAGGAAGGTTTCCGGCGCGCTCATGTGCGCATAGTTGGTCAGCGACGTGTGCTCCACGCACCAGATCGTGTCGAAACCGACCTGCTCGGCCAGCAGCGCCTGTTCGACCGTCTCCTTGAACACCCGGTGGTCGCCCTCGCGCGATGCGTCGGTGGTCTGGGCTTCGTAGATGAGGGAAAACTTCATTGCGTGCGTCTCCATGTATGTTGGACGAGTCGGGGTCGCGCAGGCCGCCCGCACGATACGGACGAATAGCGACGGTCCACGGATGGGAGTGTCGGCGCGCGGGCCCGCCCGGGCATCGTCTGTTTGGAGTAACGGCACGCATGCGGGGACAGAGGGGTTTCACCGTCGTCCGATCGGACTGCGTCGCGGCCGGCACCGCGCGCTAGCATCGAACGACGGTGCGGTGCGCGCCGGTCACATCACGACAAGGGAGAGAGGGAATGAAGGTATCGATGCTGCTGTACCCGGTCGACGACATCGACACGGCGCTGCCGCTGTTCGTCGACGGACTGGGCCTGAACGTGAAGTTCCGCGACGGCGACCGCTATTGCGCGCTCGACGGCGGCCCGCTGACGATCGCGCTGGTCGCCGGCGACGAGCAGATCGTCGAGCGCGCGGCGCTCACGCTGCGGGTCGATGAGGATGACGACCTTTACGCGGCGATGGCGCGGGTCGTGAAAGCCGGTGCGTCGGTGCGCGTGCCGGTGCAGGCCGGGCCGCACGAATACCGCGCGGTGCTGGAGGACAGGAACGGCGCGCTGCTGGTGCTTTCGCAGAAACGCGCGGCATGACACGGCGACGCGGTGCGTGGCGCGCGGACCGGCCGGCGGGGACCCGGCCGGATGCCGCGCGAAGCGTCGCCGTCCGGTAACGACGTGCGCTACCCGCTTTGATCGACCGCGCCGGACGCGCGCAGGTCGCTGGTTTCGGGTAGCTCGAGCAGCGTGCCGGCCGGCTGGCTGAGCCGCTTCGCGGCGGGCGCGATGCATTCGACGTCGGGCAGCGCGGGCGCCGGTCGCCGTTCAGCGCATCGAGGCATCTTCCCGACGACCACCGGAATCGGTACCATCGAGTGCTCGTAGACCGGCCGTGCGCCGGCGCGCGCCTGCTGCTGCCGAGCCGCGCCCCCGTGGAGTCGCCGCCGTGCCGGTCGCCGCACTTCCCGTTTCGTCATGTCCCGCGAACCCTCACACTCCGCGCTGCTGTGGATCGTCGCCGCCGCGTTCTTCATGCAGTCGCTCGACACCACGATCGTCAACACCGCGCTGCCGTCGATCGCACAAAGCCTGCATGCGTCGCCGCTCGCGATGCAGCCGGTCGTGGTCGTCTATACGCTGACGATGGCGATGCTCACGCCGGCCTCCGGCTGGCTCGCCGACCGCTTCGGCACGCGCCGCGTGTTCTCGCTCGCCATCCTGGTGTTCTCGCTCGCATCGATCGGCTGCGCGGCGTCGCACACGCTCGGCCAGCTCGTCGTCGCGCGCGCCGTGCAAGGCGTCGGCGGCTCGATGCTGCTGCCGATCGGGCGGCTCGCCGTGCTGCGCCGCGTGCCCGGCGAACGGTACGTCGCGGCGATCGCGTTCGTGTCGATCGCCGCGCAGCTCGGCCCGATCGTTGGCCCGACGCTCGGCGGCTGGCTCACGCAGGCGATTTCCTGGCACTGGGTGTTCATCGTCAACGTGCCGGTCGGCGTGGTCGGCTTCATCGCGGTGCAGCGCTTCCTGCCGCACGACCAGGCGATGCAGCCGCCGCCGTTCGACTTCGTCGGCTGCGCGCTGCTGTCGGTCGCGATGATCGCGCTGTCGCTCGCGATCGATCCGCCGATGCGCGCGCACCGCACCGGCTGGGCGATCGGGCTGGCCGCGCTCGGCGTGGCGAGCGCGCTCGCGTACCTGCCCCATGCGCGGCGCCGCGCGCAACCGCTGTTCCGGCTCGGGCTGTTCCGCGAGCCGAACTTCGGCGCGGGGCTGCTCGGCAACCTGCTGTGCCGGATCGGCACGAGCGCGGTGCCGTTCATGCTGCCGCTGCTGATGCAGGTGCAGCTCGGCTATACGCCGCTGCAGTCGGGGATGATGCTGCTGCCGGCCGCGATCGCCGGCGTGATCGCGAAACGCTGGATCGCGCCCCTCGCGAAACGCTTCGGTTATGCGACGTTCCTGGTCGTGAACACGGGGATCGTCGGCGGCGCGATCGCCGGGTTCGCGCTGGTGTCGGCCCGGCCCGCGCCGGTGCTGGAGATGGCGTTGCTGGTCGTGTTCGGCGCCGCGAACTCGATGCAGTTCGCCGCGATGAACGCCGTGACGCTCAAGGGCCTGTCGCACGCCGACGCCGGCAGCGGCAACAGCCTGTTCACGATGATGCAGATGCTGGCGATGGGGCTCGGCGTATCGATCGGCGGCGGGCTCGTGAACCTGTTCGCCGCGCATTGGGGCTCGATGGCGAACGGCTTCATGCTGTCGTTCGTCTGCATGGGCGCGGTCACGCTGCTGTCGTCCGTCGTGTTCCGGCGGATCGATACCGCCGCGCCGCCGCGGCCGGTCGCGCCGCGGCCGTCCGCGTAAGCGCCGCCGCGGGCGAGCGCGGCCGTCAGTTCACCGGGCGACGCTCGACGACCCGCTTGAGCACCCAGCGGATCGACGAACCGTCGGCCGGCGGCTGCGCGACGCGATATTCGTCGACTTCCAGCAAATATTGATAGCCGGGCTGGTACGCAAAGCCCTCGATGCCCGCGTACCACAGGCTCCACGGCTCGGCCGGACTGCTGCGCACCTGCAGGCAGTCCATCGGCGCGACGCCCGTGCAGCGCGCCGCCTGCGGCGCGACATAAACGGTCCGGGTCACGGGCCGGCCGTCGGCCGGGCGGTCCGCGCGTGCATCCGGCGCGGCCGCGCCGGTCTGGCATCCGGCGAGCAGCGTGCTGCCGGCAATCAAGGCCGCGCCGAGCAGCGTTCTGGTGTTGCGATTCATCTGATGGTCCTCGGGAAGCGTTGGCGGGCCGTTTAGACGAATGCTGCGCCGGCAAAGTTCACAAATAGCTTACAGCGTGCGCGCCGCCACCCTCATTCGTGGGATGTCACGTCTGCACGGGCACGTTACCGTATTCCGGTGCAGGCAACCGCGCGCCGCCGCCGGCGGTCCGCATTCGCGCATGCACGCACCCGCACGCCCGGCGCACCGCGACCCGGCGGCGGCAACAGGAGACAACCCGATGACCACGGCGCCCCCGGCCCTTCCCCCGTGCCTTGCCCAATCGAAACTGACGCTCGAGCAGTACGACGCGCTGCTCGCGACAATCTACGAAGGCCCGCTGGAAGACGTGCCGTGGGGCGGCGCGCTCGAACAGATCCGCGTGCACCTCGACGCGAACTACGTGACGATGATCCTGCGCTGGCCCGCCAGCGGCCACGCGGGGCTCATGATCAATGCGTCCGCGGCGAGCGCGCCGCTGACCGGCGTCGCATCGTACAACAACTACTATTACGCGCTCGATCCGTTCGTGAACCTGCCGAGCGATCGCGTCGTCACCGTCGACGAGCTGCTCGGCGTCGGCGTGTGGCGCAGCAGCGCGATGTATCGCGAGTTCCTCGAGCCGTTCGACGTCGGCTACCTGATGGGCGCCGACCTGCGCACGCCCGACGGGATCGAATGCCGCTTCCGCGTGTGCCGCTCGCATCACGGCCGCGCGTTCTCGGCGACCGACAAGGCCGTCTGCAATGCGCTGCTGCCGCACCTGAAGCGCGCGGTGCGGCTGCATGCGAAGTTCGGGATGGTCGAATCGGAGCGCACGCTGTATGCGAGCGCGATCGACCGCATGCTCGTCGCGACCGCGATCCTCGACGAGCGCGGCACGATCATGAAGACCAATTCCGTCGCGGACGAGATCTTCGCCGAATGCGACGGCCTGCGCGTGCGCGCCGGTGCGCTCGAGGCATCGTATCCGCTGGAGGACCGCAAGCTGCAAAAGCTCATCCGCCAGGTGCTCGCGGAGCGCGCGGGCGGCGCGCCGTCGGTCGCGCAGGCGATTGCCGTGCCGCGCCCGTCCGGCAAGCCGCCGCTCGGCGTGCTGATCCGTACGGTCCCGCTCAGCGAATGGTCGGAGGACAATCCGCGCCGGCCCGCGTGCGCGATCTTCATCCGCGATGCGGAGCGCAAGTCGCAGGCGTCTCACGACATCGTGCGCAAGCTGTTCGATCTCACGCCGGCCGAGACCGCGCTGGCGCTCGCGCTCGTCAACGGATCGACGCTCGAGGAAGCGGCCGACGAACTCGACATCAGCAAGAACACCGCGCGCTCGCACCTGCGGGCGATCTTTTCCAAGACGGGTGTCACGCGACAGGCGACGCTCGTGCGGACGTTGCTGAACAGCGTGTTGTCGCTGGGGTGAGGCGTTCGACAGGCCGGGAAGCCGGATTCGTGAACGGGCTGTCGACGCCGGAAAGCAGGAAGCGGTCTGCACCGAAACGGCCGATGCAGACGGTATGAGCGCCTGCCGTAAACCCGTTGCGCTTCGCCAAGTCGTGATCGTGTATTACCATCGGCGTTTCCTCGTACGCTTCGTCGCGGCGCGTGCGCCCGCCCGGCCACGGGCGAGCCGCGCCCCCTGTTCGCATGACCTCACCCGTTCCGTCCGACACCGCGCTGCGGCCGCAGCCGATCGACGCGCTGACCGTGCCGGCCGCGCTCGACGGACGCGCGGGCACCAATCGCTCGACGAGCGCGCATCCGCAGATCGCCGCGAACCATGATCTCGACGCCGTGCGCGCATGGCTCGCACGCTTCGTCGAGACGCCCACCACGTTCCAGAACTACCGCAAGGAGGCCGAGCGCCTGCTGCTGTGGGCCGTGATCGCGTGCGGCAAGCCGCTGTCGTCGCTCACGCACGAGGATCTCGTCGTGTACCGGCAGTTCCTGCTCGCGCCCGCGCCCGCCGACGTGTGGTGCGCGAACGGCGGCCGCAAGCATCCGCGCGGCGACCCGCGCTGGCGGCCGTTCTACGGGCCGCTGTCGGCGGCCAGCCAGCGGCAGGCGATGGTGATCCTGAACGTGATGTTCTCGTGGCTCGTGCAGGCCGGCTATCTGGCAGGCAATCCGCTCGCGCTGTCGCGCCAGCGGCAACGGCGGCCCGCGCCGCGCGTCACGCGCCATCTCGGGCCGCCGCTGTGGCAGGCGGTCAAGGATGCGATCGCCGCGATGCCGCGCGACGATGCGCGTGCCGCCTTCCATGCGGATCGCGCGCGCTGGGTGTTCACGCTGCTGTATCTCGGCGGACTGCGCATCACCGAGGCGGCCGACACGACGATGGGGCAATTCTTTGCACGGCGCGATTCGAACGGGCGCGATCGCTGGTGGCTCGACGTGACCGGCAAAGGCGGCCGCCAGCGCCTCGTGCCGGCCACCGCCGAGATGATGGCCGAGCTCGCGCGCTACCGGCGCGCGCATGGCCTGCCCGCGCTGCCGGCCGACGGCGAAGCCACGCCGCTCGTGCTGCCCGCCGGTCGCACGCGCAAGCCGCTCACGCGCGCGGCGCTGCACCGGATCGTAAAGCAGGTGTTCCGGTTCGCGGCCGAGCGGTTGCGTGCACAAGGGGATGCAGGCGAACAACAGGCGCGCGTGCTCGAACAGGCATCGGCCCACTGGCTGCGCCACAGCGCGGGTTCGCACATGGCGGACGGCCGCGTCGACCTGCGGCTCGTGCGCGACAACCTCGGACACGTATCGCTGACGACGACGAGCCAGTATCTGCACGCAGACGACGACTGGCGACACAGCGAAACCGAGGAGAAGCACCGGATCGGCTGGTGAACGGCGCGCCGGCCCCTGCTTCAATACACGGCGGCCCAGTGCCCGGGCACCCACGCCCAGTGGTTGCCGGCCCAGCGGTAATGACCTTTCGCCCAGCGATAACCGGGCGCGGGCGGCGGCGGCATCACTTCGGCGACCGGCGCAGGCTGCGGCGGCCGCGCGGGTTCGACCACGCACGCGGACAGCAGCGCCGCGCTCGTCGTCACCCATACGGCAAGCGATACGGATCGGATCTTCATCGTCGATTCTCCCTGTTGTGTAATTGATCGGTCAGCGGAGGCGAACCCGCGTACGCCGTGCATCGAGCTGCGCATCGCTCCGCGCGTCACGCGGTTCCGCGAACGAGGCCCGTCATCGGCCGCGTCGCGCCGCTTTCCGCGAACAGCGTCGACGCGGTATGAGCGGGATCGAGCCGCAGGCTTTCGGCGGCCGCGCCCGCGATCAGCGCGTCGAGCGACGCGGTCGGCTTCAGGTCGCGCCCTTCGTACAGGTCGCCCGGCCGCAGGCCCGGCCAGTCGGCGATCACGCGTCCGCCCGCGACCGCCCCGCCCGCCAGCATCGCGACCGACGCCTGCCCGTGATCGGTGCCGCCCGTGCCGTTCGCGGCGGCCGTGCGGCCGAACTCGGTCGCGACGAGCACCGTGGTCCGCTGCCACACGGGCCCGAGACCGTCGCGCAACGCGGCGAGCATCGTGTCGAGCGCCTTCAACTGATTCGCGAGCCGCGCGTTCTGCGCGCTGTGCGTGTCCCAGCCGGCCGTCTCGATCATCGCGATCCGCGGGCCGTCGTCGCGCGCGAGAAACGTCGCCGCGAGCTTGCCGACGCCCGCCGGATCCTGGCGCGCATGCGCGTCGCCGGCGAGACCGCGCGCGGCCATCGCCGATTGCCACAGCGGCCCGAGCTGTGCGTCGGCCTCGTACAGCGCCGACACGCGCGCGAGCAGGTCGTCCGGTGCGGCCGGCAACCCGGACGCCGCATACGACGCGGCCTGCACGCTGCCGCGCAACGCGAGCGGCACCGTCGGCGCGAACGCGATCGCGTTGTCCCGCGTCGCCGGCAACATCGCGGCGAGCCGGTTCAGCCAGCCGTCCTTCACCCGGTACGGCGCGCGCCCGCCCGTCTCGAGCACGTTCTGGCCGTCGAAATGCGAGCGGTCGCGATACGGCGACGCGATCGCGTGGACGAACAGCGCCTCTTTGTCGCGAACCATCTGCGCGGTCCGCACGAGCGACGGATGCAGCGCGAACGTGCCGTCGATGCGGGTCGCCGTCGACGCGTCGATCGCCAGCGGGCCGCGCAACGACGCATACGCGGGTTCCGCATACGGGACGACGATGTTCAGCCCGTCGGCCGCGCCGCGCTGGATCACGAACACGAAGCGCCGGTCGGTTTCGACGTTCGCGAACACGATGCGCGGCGCGATGAGGATCGCGCCCGCACCGGCGGCGGCGATGCTCAGGAAATGTCGACGGGTAAGGGATCGGGCCATGTTCATCTCCGTTGAAAATCGGGCGACACGAGCAGCAGCGCAAGCGACGTGGTCGCGCTCTCGGCACGCGACAGTGCCGTCGCCGTCGGTGCGCTCAGCGAGCCGGCCAGCAGCGTCTTGCCGAGCGTGCGCGGGTCGAGCCGGTCGCCCGTGCGTGCGGCAAACCGCTGCGCGATCTCGACACGGCGCACCAGCGCGTCGGGCGCGGCCCAGCTCGCGGCGACGTCGTCGTACCCGGCCGGCGACCCGGGCCGCCATACCGGCTGGCCGAGCTGCGCGAGCAGCGGCGCGGCCTTCAGGTCGCCGGTATCGCGCCAGCCGAGCCCGCGCAGCGACGACACGGCCCACTCCCACGGCGTCTTGAACTTGCGATTTACCGGCGACCATGCGTCTGGCGCATCGACCAGCGCGCGATAGACGGTCGACAAATCGCCGCCGCTCGTATCGAACGCACGGGCGAGCCGGTCGGTGAGCGCGCGCGGCGGATCGTCGGCGACGAAATGTCGGGCGAGCTGGAACGCGACATGCCGGCCCGTCGCCGGCGAACGCGCCAGATCGCCCAGGATCGCGCGCGCTTGCGCGTCGCCCGGCTGATCGTAGGTGCGGCTCATCACCGTGCGCGCGCCCGGTTCGTGCAGTTTCGGGCGGAACACGAACGCGCCGGGCGCCACATCGCCGGGCTGCGCCCCGCGTCCGCCGGCGATGCTCCAGCCGGTCAGCGCACGCGCGAATTCCGTCACGTCCGTTTGCGTGTAGCCGGTGCGTACCCCGAGCGTGTGCAGCTCCATGATTTCGCGCGCGAGGTTCTCGTTGAGGCCGCGCCGTGCCGCCGGCTGGCGGGCTTCGGCGCGCAGCGCGGCCGGGCTGTCGGGGCCGACCGAGCGCGCCTGGTCGAGGAACAGCTGCATCGCGGGATGCTGCTCGACGGCGACGAGCATGTCCTCGAAGCGGCCGAGCACGTGCGGGCGGATCGCATCGCGCTCGAATGCGCCCGCATACGCGGCAACCGGCCCCTTGTCGACCGACACCGCGAAATGGTTCGACCAGAAATGCACGAGCCGCTCGACGAACGGCGTGGACGTGGCGAGCGCGCTGTTCAACCGCGCAGTGACGGCGCTGCGATAGGCGTCATGGCCGTCGCGACGGATCGACTGCGCACTCGCGCGCCTGGCCGCCGCGTCGTCGCTCGTCATCGTGTTGCGGGTCGTCGCGAAGCGCGTGGCGAGCGTGATCGCGTCCGGTTCGCCGGCCCATGCGGCCGGCCTCGGGTCGTAGCGGTCGAGCTGGGCGACCAGCGCGGCCTTTGGATCGGCAGGCGGCGCTTCGTCGGCCCGCGCGCCGAGACCGAAACGGTTCAGCGCGATGGCGGCCGGTGAGATGTCGTTCGGGTGGTCCATGACGGGGGCTCTCGCGATGCGTACCCGTGTTTAACGGAGGGTGGCGGGAAATCCGTCGCGCGACCGACAGATATTTTTTGCCTTGCCACGCTGGCAGCGTGTGCCTTGCTGTTTGCTTTCAAATGACGACGAAAATTCACCGGACAGCGCACCGCGCGTCGTGCAAGGGATCGCGAAGCAGGATGTCGCGATCCACCGGCGTGATGCCGGTTTTGTTCTATCTTTCCGTTTTTGCCCCTGATTAACTGACGATTCTCGTTGGCCGAAAAGGCGGGCACCATGAAACTGACCAGGATCGCTTTCGCTCTGCTCGGCTTGATCTGGGGATCCAACTTCATCTACATGAAATGGGCGGCGGCATGGATCAGCCCGATGCAGATCGCCTTCCTGCGCGTCCTCTTCGGCTTCCTGCCACTGGCGTTCGCCGCGTGGCGTCAGCGCGCGATCCATCGAAGCCAGGTGCGACATCTGCCGCACTTCTTCGTCATGGCGGCAATCGCGACAGCGCTCTACTACGTGGCCATCGTGAAAGGCACGGCGCTGCTGCCATCGGGGATCGCGGGCGTGTTGGGCGGCTCGATCGCGATCTTCACCGCGATCTTTTCGCTGTTGTTCCTCAGAACCGAGAAAATGAACCGGCTGATGGCATCCGGGATCGTCGCGGGTTTTGCCGGCGTCGTACTGATTGCGCGCCCGTGGGAAGGCGCGGGAAATCCGGTCGATCCGGCGGGTGTCGCGTGGATGTTGGCAGGCGCGATCATCCTCGGGCTTTCGTACGTCTACGTGAGGCGCTTTCTGTCGCCGTTCGGCCTTCAGCCGCTCGCGCTGGTGACGTGGCAGATGGGTCTGGCGTTGCTGATTCTTGCCGTGCTGACGGACTTCACCGGAATCGATCGCATCTTTCACGACTGGCGTGCCGCGTCCGGCGTTGCGGTGGGACTCGGTCTGCTGGGGACCGGCATCGCTTACCTGCTCTATTACTTTCTGCTAGAGGAACTTGGGCCCGTTGCCGCGTCCGGTTCGACGTACATCACACCCACGGTTGCACTCCTGATCGGCTGGGCAGCCGGCGAACACGTCGGCATGCTGGAAGCGAGTGCGATCGCTTTGGTGCTCGTCGGTATCGCGATGCTGCAGATCGGCCGGCAACGATCGGCTCGCGACCTTGCTCGATCGACACAGGCCGCGAGTACTCGAACCTGAAGTCCTCCATGCCGCGCTTTCATCCGCTTGCTCTTCCCGCAAAGCCACCTGGACTCTAAGGAATGCGAAGGTGGCGACATGACATCAACTGCGGCGTTCACCCCAGCTCGAACGACGTCACCCCGAACACGCGGTCGATCGCGATCGCGGGCGCTTCCTTCGTATACATCCGCGCGGTTTCGAACACGCTCGACATGCCGTGCCGTTCCGCCAGCGCGACGGCCGCGGGATTCGTTTCCGGCACGTCGAGCACGATCATCTCGCCGGGCATGCGCGCCGCCAGCGCGCGAAACAGCCCCGTGGCGACGCCGGCGTCATCGGCGAACAGCGGGCCGATCTTGCAGCCCGCCTTGCAGCGGCGCACGACGCCGTATCCGGTGATGCGACCCGCGTCGACCGTTGCGAGCGCAACGGCATCCGGCTGCGCGAGCCACGCGGAGACGAAACGCGCGCGCGGCGCAGGAAAACACTGGCGATCGTACACCAGCAACTGCGCGAACGGGACCTCGGCCGCCGCGGCCGCGTGCGCGCATCCGATGCCGTCGACGCGCCCCTGATAACGGATGTTGCGATACGCGAGCCGGAACCCCGACTTCCGGTAGTTCGCCTGTTGTGCCACGACACCGTCGAGACCGACATTGCGGTTTCCCAGGTAACGCATGCCGTGCTGCCAGATTCGCATGCCGAAGCCTTTGCCGCGAAACCCGGGTTTCACGATGTACAGACCGATGAAGCCGAAGCGTTCGTCATACGCGACGGCAGCAAGGCACGCGACCGGCTCGCCGCGCCACACGCCGACGAAAAAACCGGCCGGGTCCGCTTCCCTGAAACACGGCGGATCATGCAGGCCGGGGTTCCACCCTTCGGCTGCCGCCCATTCGACCGACATGGCCACCTCGTCGGCCGACATGGTGCGCACGATCAAGTCTTCGCTTCGATCCATGATTCGCCTCCGTCGCGGCACTCGAGATCGCCGCCAACCGATTCGCGAGCGTGACGCGTCGTCACGCCACGCCAGTTACTGGCTCCCCGCCGCGTCGTGCTTCCTCTGAAACCTCGCCGGCAGCCGCCAGTTCCCGCTGCGTCGCAACCCGTCGACGAATTTCACGCGCTCGTCGGGCGTCAGCGTCGCCGCGAAATCGACGATGCTGCGCTCGACCTGCCCCCGCAACGCACTATCGGCCGCCCGCGTCCGATCGAGCGCCGCGTCGATCGCCGCGCGATCGAGCTGCGGCGCCGCCAGCAGATCCAGCACCGTGATCCGCCCGTCACGCCCTTCCCGCGCGAAATCCCGACCTTCCTTGCGCGCCGCCTTCAGCGCCGCCGCAAACGCTTGCTGACGCGCGTCGGACAATTCGTCCGCGGCGAACCGCAATGCCGTGCGCTGTCCGGGCATCCCGCCCCCATCCAGGCCACGATGCGTCGAAAACCATTGATACGCGCCGCCGCCGATCGCGCCGAGCATGAACACATTCAACACGACCGACCCGACGAGCACGAATTTCCAGCCGCGTTCGCTCATTCGTCGCCTCCGTCGATGCCCGGGCCGCCGAACGTCGTCGTCAGGTAGCCCGGTTCGTGTTGCGCGAACGGCGCACTGCCGAGCATCAGCATCGACACGGCCACCGCGCCCGCCACCGCGCCCGCCAGCCCGACACCGGCGAATGCCGCGCCCGACCACCACACCGTGCCCCGGCGCCGCGCACGCTCCGGCGCGGGCGCCGACGCGACGATGCGTTCGACGAGCGCCGGCGCGGGCGGCGCGACCGTGTCCTGCATGAGCCAGGCATCGAGCGCGGCGGCATCGTCGAGCGCCTCGAGCGCGTCGCGCGGATGCGCTTGCGCCCACGCTTCGGCCGCCGCGCGTTCGTCGCGCGGCCAGCGCCGCGCATCCGAGCCGTACGCGGCGACGATGGTACGGAATCGTTCGGGTGTCATCGCTTGTCCTCGCTAGGTGGGTCGCCGGCCAGTTGCGCGCGCAGGTTGCGCCTCGCGCGCGCGAGCAGGCTTTCCAGCGCATCGACGGTGATGCCCATCAGGTTGGCCGCTTCAACGTTCGACATGTCCTGATAGTACTGGAGCACGAGCGCTTCCCGCTGCCGGGGCGGCAACGCGGCGAGCGCCTCGCGCACGCGCGCATCGCGCGCGCGCAACTCCGCGTGCGCGGCCGGCTCGGGTTGCGGGTCGGGCACGTCGGGCAGCGTGTCGACCGGCTCCTCGCGCCGCCCGCGCATCCGGTCGTAGCACAGGTTCAGCACCACGCGATGCAGCCACGTGTCGAAGCGCGCTTCGCCATCCCGCCAGCGCGGCGCGTGATGCCAGATCCGCAGGAAGGTTTCCTGCGCAACGTCTTCGGCTTCGGTCCGGTCGCCGAGCATGCGCGTCGCGAGCGCAAGCAGGCGCGGCAGCTTGCGTGCGATGAGCACGCGCACGGCCGACGTGTCGCGCGCGCCGACCCGCGCGACGAGTTCCGCATCCGGATCGGCGTCGCTCAACGCGGGCTGCTCCGCCATGCGCGGCGCGCCCGCCGCATGCTGCCGGCGAGCGTGCCCGCCGTCCGGCTGAAGCTCATCGTCGTGCTCTCCTTGCATGCGTCGGGCCGGCGCCGCACGGCGCGATGCCGGCGCGTCCACGGCGCGCCGCGCGCCGTGCCCGGCATCCGCCCGGCCGGTTTCGTCGACATCCGGTTCGAACGGCATATCGATCCTGTCGATCGCCAGCCGGCCGGCGCGATCAATATACGACGACCGGCGCGGGCCGGTAATACACCGGACGCGCCGGCACCACGACGCAGCCGGCCAGCACGACGGCCGCGGCTGTCAGGATCACGATGGTTCGAAAAGGCATGGCTTAACGGATGAGTTTGTGTGGAAGTCCCGCCGCACCGGCGCTGCGCGCCGCGCGGCGCCCGGCGCGTCACGCCCAGTGACCCGGCACCCAGCGCCAGTTCGGGCCGCGCGCGGCCCAGTGCCCGGGCAACCAGCGATAGCCGACGCGCACCGCTTGCCAATGCCCGGGGATCCACACGTAGCGGCCCTGCCGCCAGTGCCAGTGGCCCTGATCCCATACGTAGCCCGCGCGCGGCGCCGGCATCACTTCGACGCGCGGCGGCGGCGGCGCGACCGGCGCGACGATGACGGCCTGCGCGAATGTGGCGGAGGTCGCCAGCGCGGCCACGCATCCCGCGGCAACCCGTAATGAAATGGAAAGTTTCATGCAAGACTCCGAAGCGTCGTGTAGCGAACGTGATGGCCGGAAGTGGCCGTTCGTTCGTTAAACGACGCATGCGGAAAAATCCGTCGCGACGCGCGCAAATAAATTTCCGCCGCGCCGGCGACGCCGCGCTCACCCGGCGACGCATCGGGCCCGGGCGTGGACGACCGTCTGTCACAACCCGGCAAAACTGCGCTTCGACAATGCATGTCACCGGGATCCCGCTCGTTTCCGGCCCACGCCCCGGACGCGCTCGCGCACGGCCGGGCGGTTCCGCATTTCGCGTGTCACTCAACGAAAATACGATCATGTCGAACCAGGACAACTTCCCCGCCGAGTCGAACGAGCCGGCCGCTTCCGTATCGCGTCGCGGCTTCCTGAAACTGGCCGGCGTCTCCGGCCTCGCCACCGCCGCGGGCGGGCTCGCGGCCGCCCGTGCCGCCGGGTCGAACCCGGACGGCACCCCCGAACAGGTGCACCTGACATGGGGCAGCGACCCGGCGTCGGAAGTCGCGATCTCGTGGGCATCGCTCGCGCCGGCCGTCAATCCGCGGGCGCGGATCGTCGCCGACGGCGAACCGGCACGCATCGTGCACGGCGTGCAGCGCCTTTACACCGACGGCCTGAACGGCGAAACGGTGTTCACGTACCACGCACGCGTGCACGGCCTGAAGCCGAACACGCGCTACCGCTACGAACTGACGGCCGACAACGACAGCAACGCCGCGCAGCCGTTTGCCGCGACCTTCACGACCGCGCCGCGCGGGCGCGCACCGTTCCGCTTCACGAGCTACGGCGACCTCGCGACGCCGAACGGCGCATGGGTGCTGTCGTCGCCGCAAAGCCGCTTCGCGGTGCAGGCCGTCGAGCAGTTCCAGCCGCTGTTCCACCTGCTGAACGGCGACCTCTGCTACGCGAACCTGAACCCCGCGCATCAGCCGGAGGTGTGGCGCGACTTCGGCAACAACAACCAGACGTCGGCCGCGAACCGCCCGTGGATGCCGTGCCCGGGCAATCACGAGATCGAATTCAACAACGGCCCGCAGGGGCTCGACTCGTACCTCGCGCGCTACACGCTGCCGGAGAACGGCACGCGCTTTCCGGGCCGCTGGTACAGCTTCCGCGTAAGCTCGGTGCTGTTCATCTCGCTCGACGCCGACGACGTCGTGTACCAGGACGCGGCCGCGTTCGTCGGCGGCCCGGCTCCGCTGGTGCCGGCCGCGAGCACCGGCCGCGCGCCGATCGAGCCGGGCACGTCGTTCTACGTGCGCGGCTACAGCGACGGCGTGCAGACGCGCTGGCTCGAGCACACGCTACGTCAAGCGTCGCACGATGACGACATCGACTGGATCGTCGTGCAGATGCATCAGGACGCGCTGAGCTCGTCGAAGACGGGCAACGGCTCGGACAAGGGCATTCGCGAGGCATGGCTGCCGCTGTTCGACCGTTACGGCGTCGACCTCGTGCTGTGCGGTCACGATCACGATTACGAGCGCAGCTACCCGGTGCGCGGCTGCAATCACCGCGCGGGCGTCGATGCATCGACCGGCGAAGTCGTCGAGACGCTGCAGCCGCGTCCGGTCGGGTCGACCGATCCCGAGCGCACGACCTTCGACACGAGCCACGGCACGATCCACCTGATCCTCGGCGGCGGCGGCACCAGTGCGCCGCTCGACGTGTACGGCGAGAACCCGGCGACCGGCTTCGCGCAGGCCAAGGTCTTCACGAAGCCGAACCGGCCGGTGCCGGGCGCCGCGCCGAACACGTTCGTGCGCAAGCCGGCCGATGCGCTGGAGGATGCGATCTGGTCCGCGCGCCGCGATACGGGCACCGGCTACGGGATCGCGGTGTTCGACCACGATCCGGGCAAGCCGGGCGGCCACACGACGATCACGATGCGCTACTACCATGCGCCGGGCGCGGATCAGCACCCGAGCGCACAGTACGAGCTGTTCGAGACGATCGAGCTGAGCAAGAAGCGCCGCGAGCGCTGATGCGACGGCCGCCCGCAACGCAGGATCGCGCGGCGGGCGGCCGGGGCTGGCGCGTGCGGGACGGCGCGCGCGACGCGCTGATGGATACGGCGAATACGTGACGGCTGCGCCATGCGGAGCGGCTGCGTCTATTCGACCGCCGCACCTTGCATGCTGCGCATCGGCACGCCGGTTTCCACAGCAAGCCGCGTTGCCGCCACCGTGCCCCTAGCTTCGCGATTCCAGCGCGATACGCACGGCCAGTCCGGCCAGCACGGTCCCCATCAACCCGCGCTGCACCCGCGCCCAGACGGGCCGACCGGCGAGAAACCCCGCGATCGAGCCGGCCATGCTCGCGATCAGCGCATTCACGCAGACACTGACCGCGATCTGCACGCAGCCCAGTGCCAGCGATTGCGCGAGCACGCTGCCGTGCCCGGGCGCAATGAACTGCGGCAGCAGCGACAGGTACATCACCGCGATCTTCGGGTTCGCGAGGTTGGTGACGAAGCCCATCGTGAAGAGCCGCACGCCGCTGTCGTGCGGCAGTTGCCGCACCTGGAACGCGGAGCGGCCGCCCGGCTTGAGCGCCTGCCAAGCGAGATACGCCAGGTACAGCGCGCCGGACAAACGCAGCGCGTCATACGCGTACGGCACGGTCAGCACCAGCGCGGTAATGCCGAATGCCGCGCAGAACATGTAGAACACGAACCCCAGCGCGACGCCGCCGAGCGACACCAGCCCCGCACGGCGGCCCTGGCAGATCGAGCGGGAGATCAGGTAAAGCATGTTCGGGCCGGGCGTCAGGGCCATGCCGAGCGATACGAGTCCGAAAGCAATCAGGGTGGGCAAGGCCGGCACGGCAGTCTCCTTCGGGGCGATGAAGTCGGGGCGAGTGTCCAGCAATGTATTGCATGTCGGTGTCTGTCGGCATGAATAAACTGCAAGTCATGCATGAGCGCGCTTCACCCCGTCATCGCGTCGTTCCGCCGGCCCGCTACTTGCCCTTTTTCGCGCGTGCCTGCATCGCCTTTTCCGCCTTCGCGCGTTGCGCGTCGACCAGTTTCACGAATGCGTCGGCGACCGCGTTGCCGCTCGCGTTCCACGCCAGTCGCACGGAACGATGCAGTCTGGGCGACAACGCCAGCACCCGGCCGCCGAACCGGGTATAGGTGAGCGTGATGCGCGGGACGATCGACACGCCCATTCCCGCCTCCGCCATCGACAGAATGGTCCGCATCTCGACCACGTTGAACGCGGCGCGAAGCGATGCACCGTTGCGCGCGAAGTAATCCGCGATGACCGGCCCGCACCCCGCCTTCGAAAAAATGAACGGCATCGTCGCCAACCGTTTCGCCGACACGCTCTCGCGGCCGTCGAACATGCCGTCCGCCGCCACCGCGACGAAATCCTCGTCGAGCAACGGCAGGTTGTTCGCGAAAGTCTTCGTGCCGGCGACCACGCCGATGTCGGCGGTGCCGTCGTCGAGCCACTCTTCGACTTCCGCGTCCGTGCCTTCGAGCAGCACGGCCGTCACGCCCTCATGCGCCGCCTTCAACGCTTCGAGCGCGGGTACGACGAACGCGAGCGAGACGCTCGGCAGCGACGCCACCACCAGCCGACCCTCGAGCTTGCCGCGCGCCAGGCCGAACTGCTGGCGCAGCGTCTGCGCTTCCCGGACGACGTTCTGCACGTACGGCCACAGGCGTTCGCCGGCAGCGGTCAGGACGACCGGCTGGCGGTCGCGCAACAGCAGCTTGACCTCGGTGATGTCCTCCAGTTCGGTCAACGCGTGGCTGATCGCGGATTGACTGCGGCTGAGCCGATCGGCCGCGGCCGTCAGCGAGCCGAGTTCGACCACGGCAGCCAAGGCCTGCAACTGCGCAAGCGTCATCTCGCCTCCTTGTTGCGATGCATGTATTTTTCACATGATAGAGCGACGCATCATGAATTGGATTGAACCGGTGGCATGCGCTTCGATGGCGCGCCATCGCGTGACCTCGCCCGATGCCCCGCGCCGCGCCGCGCTCGGGCAAGATTCAGCCTCGAATCATGTCGAACGCCGTCGCCGGACACGCGCAGGATTGCGCCGGCGCCCGCGCCCGTCCAAGCCCCGTCCGTTGCGCCTTCAGCTCCGATCCCCAAGACGCGTTAGACTGTCCCGATGGAACAATGCCGTTATTGCCAGAGAATCCGCGATGAATGGGATTGCCACGGGGACGAATGCCGCCGGGCAATCGCGAAGGCACTGCGCCGGCAGCGCGCGGGCCTGCCGATGGTGCCCGATCGCATCCGCAACGAGCTGCCGTCCGGCGCGCCCACCCAGCAGGTGATCGCGGTCCTGTCGCGCCAGCGCCTGCGGGCGCGCCGCGGCAACGAGGAACGCCGCGAGCGCAAGGAAATCGACGACGCCGACGGCGTCTGATCCGCCAACGCCCCCCGCCAGCCGCCCCACCTGCCGATGCCCCGCCACCGGGCGTTCGCCCGTGCGCGATGTCTCGCCGCCCGTCCGCCGTCAGTTTGCAATTCCCGCAACGCTGAACGGGGACGGATCGAACTTATGTTGGAATTGTTGCCTCACCGACAATGATCTTTCGCCGGAATCCACGTTTACCCTGAATCCACCGACGCCTACGATGTAATCAATCGCTTACGACATGGTGTCGCCGGCGAACCCAATAGAACATCGGAGGTCATCATGAAATCGCTCGTTTCCGCAGTCGTCGCCGCTGTCGCCCTGTCCGCTTCGTTCGGCGCCTTCGCCCAAAGCACCGTGACCCGCGCCCAGGTGCGCAACGAACTCGTCCAGCTCGAGAACGCCGGCTACAAGCCGAGCCAGTCGAGCCCGTACTACCCGGCCGACATCCAGGCCGCGCAAGCGCGCGCACACGCTGCCGACAACAGCGGCTACGGCGCGCAGCCGGCCCCGGTCGTCCAGGGCGGCGCACCGGCGGTCAAGGTGCGCAACGCGCGCGACTCGGTCTACTTCGGCCACTAAGTCGGCCGCCGCGCGCATCGCGCGCGGTCCGCCCGGATCCAGCGAGCCCGTCCCGTGACGGGCTCGCCGCGTTTTCGCCGCGCGCCGGGCCGGCCTGCCGTCAGCGGCTGCCCTCCGCCGCCACGCGGCCGCCGTCGTCCGTGGCGATACCGCCGCCGAGCAGTTCCTGGTAACGCACGCACGCGCACTGCGCGGACGCCTTCGCCGCGTACATCGCCGCGTCGGCCTTGACCAGCAGTTCCTCGGCCGACGCGCCATCCGCCGGATATTCGCTCACGCCGATGCTCGCGCCCACGGCCAGGTGCCGGTCGCCGAATTCCAGTTCCTCGGCCATCACGATCTGGATACGCGACGCGATATCGCCGATCACCGCGGGCGATCGCACGTCCGAAATCAGCACGATGAATTCATCGCCGCCGAGCCGCGCGGCCATGTCGCCGCTGCGCAGCGCGAGGCTCAGCCGTTTCGCGACCGCGACGAGCGTGCGATCGCCGGCCGCGTGCCCGTGCTGGTCGTTGATCTGCTTGAAGCGATCGAGATCGACGAACATCACCGCCAGCCCCTCGCGCACCGCGGCCGCATGCCGGATCGCGGCATCGAGATGCTCCATGAACAACAGGCGGTTCGGCAAGCCGGTCAGCGGGTCGTGACCGGCGAGATGCGCGAGCTCCAGCTGCTTCGCGCGCAGCATCGCGACCTGCGTACGGATCTCGACGCGCATGCTGTCGAAACAGCGCGCCAGCACGCCGATCTCGTCGGCCCGCGCGACCGGCAACCGTTCGGCGGCCGGATCGTCGAACACGTGGGTCGCCGCGCGCGCGAGCATCTGCAACGGCCGCGTGATCGCGCTCGCAAACAGGATCGCGAGAATCACCGCCGCCACGCTCATCAAGAGCACCATCCGGATGATCCGCTCGCCGAGCATCCCGGCCGGCGCCAGCACGTCCGTGAGCGGACGCGCCATGCCGAGCACCACGAAGCGGTTGCCCTCGTTGTTGCCGAACGGCGTGCGCACGAACGCGAACATCTGGCCCGGTGCGGCGTCGGGCTGCGTGAGACCGTTGAGCGCCACGTTCGTGCGCGCCCCGACGAACAGCAGCCGCGTGTCGGGGAAGCTGTCCTGCATCAGCACGCGGTGCCCGCGATCGAAGCCGAAGATCTGCGACGGATCGGGGTGCACGAGGAAATCGCCCCATTTGTTCGCGAGATACACCACGTAGTCTGGCGGCAGATCGCGTTCGAGCCGGTCGAACATGCGCGTCAGCTCGACGTCGACGACCAGCGCGCCGACGACCCGGCCGCCTTCGTCGACCACCGGCGTGCCCACGCGCAGGATCGGCAGCCCTTCGGCCGCATGCGAGCCGGTCTCGTGATTGATCGCGATCGGCGACAGGTAGATATGACCGGGCGCCGTCGCAAGCGTATCGAATACGTAAGGAAACTGCCCTTTTTCCTGGAATGCACTCTCCGGCAACACGACGATGCCATGCGCGTCGCGATCGACGCGGATCCGCTCGAGCCCGAAATCCCCGCGCGCGATCAGCCGGATCTGCAGGTACTCGGGGTGGTTCTTCATGAAGCTGTAATACACCTGTTCGAGCCGCGTGCGCGGCGCGCGATCGGCGCCTTCCCCGCTCGCGACGGACGCGGACGCCGGCAATTGCGCGAGCACGAGCACATCGTCGGCCACGTCGGACAGCGCGGTCGTGAAGCGCTGTCCGAGCAAGTGCGTCGACATCAGCAGGCTGTGCTGCGCTTCCTGCACGAGCATCGTCCGGTTCGCGCGGTAGGTGTAGTAGCCGGTCGTGCCGGACGCGATCACGCCGATGCACGCGAACAGCATCGACAGCTTCCACGTGAGCCCGAGCCTGATCATTTTTCGAACCGCTCCGGCCGGTCGCCCGACACGATGCGGCTCCATAGCGACTCACGCCGCGCGATGTCCTCGACCGGCTGGATCCAGACGAGGTGCTGGTGGCCGGCCTCGAGACCGGGTGGCGGTTGGAGCGTATTCGCGAGCCCCTGGCGTTCGGTCAGCAGCACGCCGATCGCCGGTTCGAGCATGTAGTTGATCCACGCGAACGCCAGTTCGCGATGCTCCGCGCCGCGCGTGACGCCCCAGCAGTCGAGCCACGCGAGCGCGCCTTCGTCCGGAATCACGTAGCCGACATCCGCACCGGCGCGACGCAGCTGTTCGACCTGCTGCGTGCCATAGTTGCCGAACATCAGCGCCGCGCGATGCTGGACGAACAGCGTGGTCGCCTCGTCCGGAAGCGTGTAATACGTGAGCAGGTTGCGCCGCAGTTCGACCAGCTTGTGCGCGACGGCAAGCGTTTGCGCGGGCGACAGGCGAAACGGGTCGCGATAGCCGAGCGCGAGCGCGGTGAACGAAAAATTATGCGGCGCGCTGTTGAAGTCGAGCACCTTGCCGCGGTAACGCGGATTCCAGAGTTCCAGCATCGAGCGCGGCGCGACCGGCACCTGCTTGCGATCGTAGATCAGTCCCATCGACGAATACGTGAACGGAATCGCATAGGTCGAGCCGTTGCGCACGAGTCCGCCGATCGTCGCGAGCTGCTGGAAATTCGGCAGTTGCCGCCGGCGGTTGGGGATCTGCGACAGGTCGATCGGCGTGAGCAGGCCGTCGCTCGCATAGCGCTGGATCTCGGCCGTGTTGGCCGCGAGCACATCGTACGGCGGCGGCGACGCGCTGTGCATCCGTGTCCACAACGCTTCGTCGGAATCGACGAAGGTTACTTCGACGTGCACATGAAAGTGCGTCTCAAATGCATTGACGACATCGTTGTCCGCGTAGCCGGGCCACGCAAGGACACGCAGTACGTTGTCGCCGACGGTCTCGGGGGAAGCGGCGCAGGCAGGCAGGCCCTGCCAGCCCAGCGTCAGGACGACAAGCCACCGGCACGCGGCGCGGCGCGCACGGCGCGCGCCGATTCCCCTGATCAATCGGTCCTCGTCCGAATTCCCCGTATGCATTCGACTGTCCTTTTTTCGAGTCGATGCTTGATCATGCAACAAGACCACAAAAAATTTTGCCGCGCAATTGGAACAAGCCGCACGCGCATTGCGCCCGCTCATGCGGAAGCGCATCATGCGTGGACGCGTTCGATCGCACGTCGCTGCACGCGCTCGATCCCGGCCACGCGAACGGAGAATCATCAGGTGAAAGGCAAGACGCGACGTGTGCCAACTCCGCTTGCAGCCACGGCGCCACGCGGCATGTACTGCGTATGCGTTTGGAGCGTTCGGTGCATTCGATGCATTCGGCGACGCGCGTCATCCGTCGCGTCGTGTCGTCACCTCCGCCTGCATGTGCGTCGCGCCGTCGCATGCGCATCCACGCCACGCAGGCGTTAACGCCGCGATCACGCGCGACGGATGCGCACGCATCGGCATCGCCACGACAGCGCGACCGGCCGCGGCCGTTGCGCTTTCCTTTTCGGGCCGCTCGTCGGACAATGACGCGCGCCCGCCGGCGCGGCGCCGCATCGGCCCCGCGCGAGCGGCACCAAGCATGCTCCGCCCGCGCCGATGAAACGCTACGAAACCCTCGCCCAGACGATCGCCGACGAAATCCGCAACGGCAACCTCGCGGTCGGCACGCGCCTGCCGTCGCTGCGGCAGATCATCGCGCAGCATGGCGTGAGCCAGTCGACGGTGTTTCGCGCGTACTACCTGCTCGAACAGTGGGGGCTGATCCGCGCACGCGAGCGTTCCGGCTATTACGTCGCGCCGGGCGCGGGCCCGGCGGCGAACCCGCCCGCGAAACACCGCGCGAGCCGTGCCGGCGCCACGCGCAAGGTCGACATCAGCGACCTCGTGTTCTCGGTGCTCGACGCCGCGACGCAGCCCGGCATCGTGCCGCTCGGCTCCGCGTTTCCCGCGCCGCAGCTGTTTCCGCTGCCGCGCCTCGCGAAATCGCTCGCGCAGGCGACGCGCCTCGTCAGCCCGTGGAGCACGGTCGTCGACCTGCCGCCCGGCAGCGAGGCGCTGCGCCAGCAGATCGCGCGGCGCTATCTGGCAACCGGTGTCGCGCAGCCCGTCGACGAGATCGTCGTCACCAACGGCGCGCTCGAGGCGCTGAACCTGTGCCTGATGGCCGTCACGCGGCCCGGCGACGTCGTCGCGGTCGAGTCTCCCGGCTTCTATGCGGCGCTGCAGGCGATCGAGCGGCTCGACCTGCGCGCGGTCGAGATTCCCGTCGATCCACGCACGGGCCTCGATCTCGATGCGCTCGCGAACGCGCTGGACCGGCACGACATCCGCGCGTGCTGGTTCATGACCAATTTCCAGAATCCGACCGGCGTCACGCTGTCGCTCGACAAGAAGCGCGCGCTCGTCGAGCTGCTGGCCGCACGCGAGGTCCCGCTGATCGAGGACGACGTTTACGGCGAGCTGCATTTCGGCCCCGACTACCCGCTGCCCGCGCGCGCATTCGACCGGCACGGCCTCGTGATGCATTGCAGTTCGTTCTCGAAGACGCTCGCGCCCGGCTACCGGATCGGCTGGGCCGCCGCCGGCCGGTTCGCGGAGAAGGTGCAGCGGCTCAAGCTGATGACCACGCTGTCGGCGAGCATTCCCGCGCAGGCCGGGATCGCGAACTATCTGGAGCACGGCGGCTACGACCGTCACCTGCGCAAGCTGCGCGGCACCCTGCAGGCGCAGCTCGCGCGCATGGACGACGCGCTGCGGCGCTGGCTGCCGCCCGGCGTCGAGTGGGTGCGGCCGGACGGCGGGTACTTCCTGTGGCTGTCGTTTCCCGACGCGATCGACGCGATGGAACTGCACCGCCAGGCGATCGCGCGCGGCATCAGCTTCGCACCGGGGCCGCTGTTCTCGGCCGCGCACGGCTTCGAGCGCTGCGTGCGCGTGAACTTCGGCCATCCGTGGAGCCGCGACATCGAGCGCGCGATCCGCGTGCTCGGCGAGCTGGTCGCCGGGCCGGCGGTACGCAAGTCAGGCTGATCGCGCCTCGTGCGCACGCTGCGCGCCGCGCGCATCACGTCCATGCAGCGAAGCCGCGCGCGGGTTACATTGCTGGTCCCGCCGCTCCTTCACGATTGCCCATGAGCCAACTGCCCTACCTCGATCACGACGCGTTGCTGAAACTGGCGGCCGAAGCGGCACACGTTACGCAGCCGTGCACGTGCACGAGAACCTCGCTCGCCGGCTGGACGACCCTGCCGCTGTCGCTGCAGGACACGCAACTGACCGAAGTGGCCACGCTTGCGCCGCCCGGCGAGACCGAGCCGACCTACGACGAATATCATCCGGCCGGCACGCGCTATGCGTCGGACGACGCGCCGATCGCACCGCGCCACTTTCCGTACAACCGCTGCAACGTCAGCCGCTGCGTATCGTGCGGCCGGCTTTATCTGCGCTATCAGGAAGGCGGCGGCTACTTCATCGACCAGCGCATCCGCGCGCTCGATCCGGCGTTGATCGTCGACGCACCGGCGCAAGCCTGAACCCGACGCGGGGCATGCGCAACGCATGCCCCGGCACACACCGGCGCGCCCCGCCGATCTGCTGCGCCGTTTCCGTTCCGATCTGTTAAGCCGTTTCCTCTCCGATCTGCTGCGCCCTTTCCGTTCCGATCTGCTGCTTGTCCCGCCGCCCCGCGCTCCCTACGCTGTCACACGTTGCCCGACACCCGTCGCAACATCCCCTCCCGAGCAGCGCGCGCCCTTGCGCCGCCGCTCCTCTCGCGTATCACGTCATGTACCGATATACCGATTTCGACCGGGCGCTCGTGCGCAGCCGCGCCGCCCAGTTCCGCGACCAGCTCGAACGCTGGCAGCACGGCACGCTGAGCGAGGATGCGTTCCGGCCGTTGCGCCTGCAGAACGGCTGGTACGTGCAGCGCCATGCGCCGATGCTGCGCGTGGCCGTGCCGTACGGCGAACTGTCGAGCGCGCAGCTGCGCGTGCTCGCCCGTATCGCACGCGACTACGACGTGCCCGACGACGCCACCTACCGCGCCGCCTGCGACGCGCAGGCGCAGCTCGGCACGCTGCGCCTGCCGACCCGCAACGCGCACTTCACGACCCGCACCAACGTGCAGTTCAACTGGATTCCGCTCGCGCAGGCGGCCGACGTGATGGACCTGCTCGCGACCGTCGACATGCACGGGATCCAGACGAGCGGCAATTGCATCCGCAACATTTCGTGCGACGAGCGTGCGGGCGTCGCGCCGGACGAGATCGCCGATCCGCGCCCGTTCGCCGAGGTGATGCGCCAGTGGACGACACTGCATCCGGAATTCGCGTTCCTGCCGCGCAAGTTCAAGATCGCGATCACCGGCGCGGCCGAGGACCGTGCGGCGACCGACTGGCACGACGTCGGGCTGAAGCTCGTGCGCAACGACGCGGGCGAACTCGGCTTTCGCGTGAGCGCCGGCGGCGGCATGGGCCGCACGCCGCTGATCGCGACGCTGCTGCGCGCGTTCCTGCCGTGGCAGCAGGTGATGAACTACATCGAGGCGATCGTCCGCGTGTACAACCGCTACGGGCGGCGCGACAACAAGTACAAGGCGCGCATCAAGATCCTCGTGAAGAGCGAGGGACAGCGCTATATCGACGACGTCGAGGAAGAATTCCGCCAGATCGTCGAGCATGACGGCGGCCCGCACACGATCCCGCAGGCCGAGTTCGACCGCATCGCGGCATCGTTCGTGCCGCCGCGCCTCGCGCCCCGCACGCTCGACCTGCAGGACGTCGAAGCGCGCATGGCCGCGCACGCCAGCCGCCATCCGGCCTTCGCGCGCTGGCTCGCGCGCAATGTCGCAGCGCATCGCGACCCGGCGCTGCGTATCGTCACGTTGTCGTTCAAGCGCCGCCTGCAGGCGCCCGGCGATGCGTCGCCCGAACAGCTCGACGCACTCGCCGAACTCGCCGAGCGCTTCTCGGCCGGCCAGGCACGCGTCACGCATACTCAGAACGTGGTGCTGCCGTGGGTGCACGTCGACGACCTGTTCCTGCTGTGGGAGCATGCGCGCTCGATCGGCCTTGCCAGCGCAAACGTCGGACTCCTGACCGACATGATCGCGTGCCCGGGCGGCGATTTCTGCGCGCTCGCGAACGCGCGCTCGATCCCGATCGCCGATGCGATCGCCGAGCGGTTCCAGGATCTCGACATGCTGCACGACGTCGGCGACATCGACCTGCACATCAGCGGCTGCATCAACTCCTGCGGCCATCATCACAGCGGGCACATCGGCATCCTCGGCGTCGACAAGGACGGCGCCGAGTGGTACCAGGTGACGCTCGGCGGTTCGGACGGCTCGAGCGCGAGCGGCCCCGCGCGGCCGGGCAAGGTGATCGGCCCGTCGTTCTCGGCCGACGAGATCGTCGATGTCGTCGACGCGCTCGTGAATGTCTATCTCGACGCGCGGCTCGACGCCGACGGCCGCAGCGAACGATTCATCGACACGGTGCGCCGCATCGGCGCCGAGCCCTTCAAGGCCGCGGCCAACGACGCCCGTCACCAGGCGGAGCACGCATGATCCCGACCGACCAAAGCTCGAACGCACGCATCCGGCTGCTGACGCCGGCCGAACACGCCGACGATACGAACGCGCCGGACACCGCGACCCGCACGACCCTGACGATCGGCAACGACGAGGAGCTGCGGCCGCTCGCCGCTCGTATCGCGCAGGCCGAGCGCATCGACCTGCACTTCCCGTCCTTCACCGACGGCCGCGCATACAGCCAGGCGTATCTGCTGCGCAAGCGCTTCGGCTTCGCCGGCGACCTGCGCGCGACCGGCGACGTGCTGGTCGATCAGTTGCTGTTGATGGAGCGCACCGGGTTTTCGAGCGCGGTGCTCGGCGCCGATGCCGATCTGGCCGCCGCGCGCCGGCAGCTCGACCGGTTTCCCGGCTTCTATCAGCGCGATGCGAGAACGGCGGCGCCGCGGCAGGACGCGGCGCCGCAAGTCGAGACGCAAGCCGGAAAATGAAAACGGGCGGCCCGCAGGCCGCCCGTCCGATGAACCGCAAGCGCCGCGCCCGCCGCGCAGCGGGCGCCGGCGTTCAGCGCGCCGCCACCGGCTTGCCGAACGCGCCGAGGATCTTCTTCTCGAGCGCGATGTAGTCGTGGCCGAAGTGGTGGTCGCCGCCCGTCTTGATCACGTCGGCACCGCTATTCGCGAGCGCCGGACACATCGTGTCCTTCTCTTCCGCGCCGTAGAAACACTGCACAAGCTGCGGCGGCACCTTCGCGATTTCCGGCGCGACCTTCATCGCCTTGTCGCTCGCCGGCATCCCGAGCCAGCCCGTCACGCGGATCTGGAAATCCGCCGCCGGCGCGAAGCCGAGCAGCGACATCACCGCCACCTTGTCACGCAGGTCGGCCGGCAGCCGGTTGTACGCGAACGGCATCACGTCCGCGCCGAACGAGTAGCCGACCAGCGCCACGCGGTTCGCATGCCAGCGCGCCATGTAGGTGCGCATCACGCGCGCCAGGTCGCGGCTCACCTGTGCAGGCGGCTTCTCGCTCCAGAAGTAGCGCAGGCTGTCGATGCCGACCACCGCCACGCCGTCGCGCTGCAGCGCCTCGGCGATCGTCTTGTCGAGATCGCGCCAGCCGCCGTCGCCCGAGATCACGATCGCGAGGCGGTCGCTGCCGCCCTTGGCCGGCAGCTCGACGAGCGGCAGGTCCGACACGTCGAGCTCGTCGGTGCTGCTGGTGTCGTGCAGGTGCGACGTGACGAGCGACACGAGCGTCGCGGTGTCGCCGGCCGCGGCCGTTTCGACGAAACCCGGCATCGCGCGGCGCACGATCGTCGGATCGGGCGGGCACGGCTTGAAGCGCGCATCGAGCTTCGCCGCCGGCGCGACCGACGCGACACCGGCGATCGTGTTTTCCGGCGCCATCGACAGGATCTGCTTCGCGATCACGCCGCCCTGGCCCACGCCCGCGACGATCGGCGTGTAGTAACGCGCCGATTGCGCGAGGCGTTCGAGCTGGTGGCTGACCGCTTCGGCATCGCCGTCGAGGTGGTGACAGGTTTCCTGCTTCGCGGCGAGGTTCGCCGCATAACGCTCCGAATCCACCCCGACCGTCATCGCGCCCGCTTTCGCGAGGGCGTCGGCCGCCTGCTGGTCGGCGGCGCCCCAGCCCCGCCCGCGCGAGAACAGCACGACGAAGCCGCGCAGCGGGCCGCCCGGCTTCGTCACGGTCACGGGGCCGTAGCGGCCGCCCGACACGGTTTCCGGTTGCGCCGCGGCCTGCGCCGCGAACGCCGCGCCGGCCAGCATCATTCCCGCGCAGGCGGCTGCCGCCCGCGCGATACCCTTCTTCAACATCATGAACGCCGACCTCCAGCCAGCAGGGACAGATCCGCGAGCGTGACGAACACGCCGACCGAGCCCGAGGCCGCGAGATAGCGCGGCTCCCAGTGCGGCTCGAACTTGCTCTTGAATGCACGCAAGCCACGGAAGTTGTAGAAGCGGCCGCCGAAGCGCCAGACCATCAGCCCGAACCGGTGCCACGGCGACGGCATCTTCGCCGCCCCCATCCCCGAGAACGGCGCGATGCCCAGGCTCAGCTTGCGGAACCCCGCTTCCTTCAGATGCAGCGCGAGCTGCGTAAACAGATACTCCATCGCATACGGCGACGCGTCCGGCAGATGACGCATCACGCCAACCGTCGCCTCGGTGTTGAGGTCGGTCGTCATGAACGTGACGAACGCGATCGGCTTGTCGGCCTGGCGCACGAGCATCACCGACTGCGTCGCGAGATAGCCGTCGTGGAACGCGGCCACCGAGAAGCTCTTCTCGCGCGCGTCGCGGCTGTCGAGCCAGCCGTCGGAGATGTCGCGCAGCGACGGCAGCGCGGCCGGCACGTCGCGCGGCGCGATCACCTCGACCGTCAGCGCGTCCTTGTCGCCGCGGCGCAGCGCATAGCGCAGGTGCGACCGGTTCGAACCCTTCAGGTCGAAGCGGTCGAGCGCGATGTGCGCTTCCTCGCCGAGCTTCATCAGCGTGAGCCCCGCGTCGAGATACAGCGGCAGCGCGTTCGCGCGCACCTGGTAGAACGCCGCGCGGCCGCTGTGCGCATGCGCCAGCGCGATGAACTTGCCGATCAGCGCCGGCCATTCCTCGCGCGGGCCGACCGGATCGTGCAGCGCGGCCCACGTGCGGCCGTTCTTCGCATACATCAGGAACGCGCGGCGCGATTCGGAGAACAGGAACGACTTGTCGCCCATCAGCGCGAGGCCCGCATCGCTGCACTCCTGCGCGCGGATGATCTGCTCCGCATCGATCAGGTCCTGCTCGGCGGGCTTCACGAAACGCCCGGGCGCCGGCCGCAGCAGTTGCCACAGCGCGAACATCGCGACGAACACGCCGGCCGCCAGCGTCGCGCGCAGCGCCCGCGGCGCGCGCTCGTCGAACGCGAAGTGCGACCACAGATCGCGCGTGTAAGGCACGTCGCGGAACGCGAAGCACAGCACCCACACGGCGAGCACGAGCACCATCGTCACCGACACGAACCAGCTCACCGTGAAGCGCTCGGCGAGCAGCGACGAATGCCGGTTGAAGCGGCGGCGGCTGACGAGCAGCAGCACCAGCAGCGTGCCGAGCACGCCGGCCTCGACGAACGCGAGGCCCTTGGCCAGCGACAGCGCGAGGCTCGCGAGCGTCAGCGCGAAAGTCATCCACCATGCGCCGTCGAGCCGGCGCAGCAGCCCGCGCGCGACGAACAGCAACGCGACGCCCAGCACGCTGCAGATCACCTGCGAGCCTTCGAGCACCCACAGCGGCACGATGTTGCGCAGGATCGCGATCCGGTGCCAGAACGCGGGCGTCGCGCTCGAGATCACCAGCATCCCGCCGACCGCGAAGGTCACGAGGCTCAGGAACAGCGGCGCCAGCTGCGACACGCGCGCGGCCTGCCGCGTCACGAGCCGGCGGCGCAGCGCGCGGCCCTCGAACCCGGCCAGCAGGCCGGCCGACAGCACGAGCGGCACGCCGAAGTAGATCGCGCGATAGGCGATCAGCGCGGCGACCATCGCGTGCGCCGGCACTTCGCGGCCCAGCGTGAAGACCATCGCGGCCTCGAACACGCCGATCCCGCCCGGCGTATGGCCGATCATCCCGAGCAGCAGCGCGGCCGCGTACACGGTGATGAAAGTCGGCAAGCCGACTGGAGCGGCCGGCAACAGCACCCACAGCGTCAGGCCCGCGGCCACGACGTCGAGCACCGCATAGACGACCTGGGCGACGAGGTCGCGCCGCGCCGGCACGTCGAACGCGAGCCATTTGAAGCGCGTGACGACCGGGCGCGCCACCTTGCCGCACAGCATCGTCATGACGGCCAGCACCACGAGCAGCGCGGCGCCGCTCCACGTGAGCACGCCGGGTGCGACATGCAGCATCGCGGCGAGCGTCTGCGGCACGCAGACCATGCCGACCGCCGTCATCAGCACCAGTGCGAGCGCGAGCGTGCCGCTGGTGAAGACGGTCATCCGGCCGATCTGCGCGGGGGTGACGCCCGACACGCCGTACACGCGCGCGCGCACGGCGCCGCCCGTCAGCGCGCCGAAGCCGGTCGCATTGCCGAGCGCGGAGCCGGCGATCGCGCCGATCCACAGCGCGGCGCGCGGCACTTTCGCGGCGACGTAGCGCAGGCCGACCGCATCGCGGGCGACGAGCGCGAGATAGCTGAGGGCCGTCGCGGCCAGCGACGCGCCCCACTCGCCCGCGGACAGGTGGCGCAGTTGGCGGATCACCGACCGGTAGTCGACGGATTCGGACAGGTGCTGGAACACCACGATCAGCAGCAGGCCGATGCCGAGCGCGAGCAGCGGCGACAGCACGCGCTCATTGCGGATCAGCGTCGCGACACGGGCGATCGCTGCCGCGGCACGGCCGGGCTGGCCAGGGTGGCGGGAAGACATAGAGTGTTCAGTGGTGGTGCGTAGCTTGTCGCGGCGCAGGGTGGCCTCGCGGCGACGAATCTGGTTGTTCTGCGTGGGCGGTCGGCCTGGGACGAAGCCAGGCGGCGCCTGAATCAGAAATTACGAGTATACGGATTTTATATTACAGAATCTTTCGATCCCGTACTGAGCGGTTCGGGCGCGGCGGTCGCATCAACGACGCGTCAAATTCATGCGCAAGGTGCGCATCATACCGGGAACCGCAGGGAATTTTTCATCGAATGAATGACTTGCGACGCTTTTGGGAGAAATTCTCCCGGCCCGGCCGAACCCGCGAGAGCAAACCCGCGACCGGCGCGGGATTCGGGGAATGGGGACGGATTGCCGTGCCCGCCTTACGGTCCCTTTGTCGCGCCGTCATCGTGCCAGTCGGCGCCGGCCCGCTCCCGCAATATGTCGATGAACGCGCGCAGCATTGCCGGCACGTGCTTGCGATTCACGTAATAGAGCCACATCGGCGGCAGCGTCCGGCACGCGCCCGGCAGCACCTCGACGAGCGTGTCGTCGCGCAGGTCCGCGTCGATGCGCTCGCGCATGAACGCGAACGCGATGCCGACACCCTCGCGCGCGGCATCGATCACCGCATCCGCGTCGTTCGTCACGAGCACGCCTTCCGGATCGAGATCGACGTCGTGACGCCCGTCGTGCAGCAGCCACTTGTGCAGGCGCCCGCTCTCCGAAAACCGGAACCGGATGCACGCATGGCGCGCCAGCTCGGCGATCGACGCGGGCGTGCCGTGCCGCGCCAGATAGCCGGGCGATGCGACCAGCGCGCAGGTCAGCGCGGGCGCGATCCGCACGCCGATCATGCCGGGCTGCAGCCGGTCGGCAAGACGAATCCCCGCGTCGAAACCCTCCTTCGCGATATCGACCAGCTCGTTCTCGTAGCGGATTTCGAGCCGGACCTTCGGATAGCGCGCGCGGAACGCGGCCAGTATGGGCGCGATCACGAGCGAACGCGCGAGCGGCAGCGCCGTGACGCGCAACAGCCCGCCCGGCTCGCTGCGCACCTCCTTCAGCGCGTCGCGCGCCTGCATGACCTGCCGGTACGCGGGCTCCGTCTGCTGCCGGTAATGCTGGCCGGCTTCGGTCAGGCTCACGCCGCGCGTGCTGCGGTTGAACAGCTTCACGTTCAGCTCGCCCTCGAGCTGGCCGATCGCAAGACTGACGGCGGCGGGCGTCAGTCCCAGCGCGGCGGCCGCGCGCGTGAAGTTGCCGGCCGTCGCGACCGTCATGAACACGTGCAGCCCGGCCATCGGATCGCGTCTGCTCATCATTAAAAAAACTTGAAATTCCTTCGAGCGGAATGCGGATTCTCCCATATACCGGAACTGCCTACACTGGCCCCGTCGTCTTCCACCGGAGCATCGAATGAATCCGCATCACAGCCCCGCACTGCCGCTCGCAGCTGTCCGGCAGACGATCGAAGCCGCGCTCGCGCAGGCCGCGTCGCTGCAGGTCGCCGGTGTGTCGATCGCGATCGTCGACGCCGGCGCGAACCTGCTCGCATTCATCCGCACCGACGATTGCTTTCTCGGCGCGATCGACCTCGCGCAACGCAAGGCACTGACGGCGATCCGCTTCCGCGCATCGACCGCCGCGCTCGGCGCGATGTCCGGCGACGGCCCGCTGCGCGGGATCGAGCACAGCCACGGCGGGCTCGTCACGTTCGGCGGCGGCGAGCCGCTCGTCGACGGCGACGGGCGCTGCGTCGGCGCGATCGGCATATCGGGCGGCAGCGTCGAGCAGGACGACGCGATCGCGCGACATTGTCGCGATCGCTTTCACGCAACCTTTCCCACCTCGAGGTAAAGCACATGGCTCAGAAACGCATCCTCATCACCGGCGCGGGCAGCGGCTTCGGCCGCGAAGTCGCGCTGCGGCTCGCGCAACACGGTCACGCGGTCACGGCCGGCGTCCGCACGACCGCCGAAATCGACGCGCTGACGGACGCCGCCGCGCAGCGCGGCACGGCACTGCGCGCGGTGAAGCTCGACGTGACGTCGGCCTACGACCGCGCCCGCGCGGCCGAATTCGAAGTCGACGTGCTCGTGAACAACGCGGGCGTCGGCGAAGCCGGCGCGCTGGTCGACCTGCCGGTCGAGATCGTGCGCGAGCTGTTCGGCGTCAACCTGTTCGGGCCGCTCGAACTCACGCAGCAGATCGCCCGCGGCATGCTCGCGCGCGGGCACGGCAAGATCGTGTTCGTGTCGTCGATCGCGGGGTTGATCACGGGGCCGTTCACGGGCGCCTATTGCGCGTCGAAGCACGCGGTCGAATCGGTCGCCGAGGCGATGCACGCGGAACTGGCGCCGCACGGCATCCGTGTCGCGGTCGTGAACCCGGGCCCGTACAGCACCGGCTTCAACGACCGCATGATGGAAACGCCGCGACGCTGGCGCGATCCGGCCGTCCACACGGTGACGCCCGAGCGGCTGACCTTCCCGCTCGAGCAGCACGATCCGGAGGAGATGATCGCGAAGATGGTCGACGTGATCGAAAACGACGGCGGCGCATTCCGCAACCTGCTGCCGCAGTCGTCGGAAGCATTCGTGCGCGCCGAGCAGGCGCGCGCGTGGGACCGGCAGCAGTGACGCAGGCCCGCGGCGGCAGGCGGGTCACGCAGGAACGCCCTGCCCGCCGCCCGGCCTGTCGCGTACGACGTTCGCCGTCGATGACCCTCCCGACGGCACGAACCGTCGCGGGTCGACGCGTCGCCGAAGCCGGGCCCGCAACCGGGCGGGCCGCGTCGAGCTGCGCCGCGCGTGGTCAGTACACGTCCCGCATGTAGCGCCGCGCCTTCGAGAGCTTCGCGACGTAGTCGTTCGCGGCTTCGTCCGACATCCCGCCGTGCTCGGCGACGACCGCCTTCAGCGCGGTATCGACGTCCTTGGCCATCCGCGCGGCGTCGCCGCACACGTAGAAGTGCGCGCCTTCCTCCAGCCACTTGTACAGCTCGGCGCCCTGCTCGCGCATCCGGTCCTGCACGTAGATCTTGTCGGCCTGGTCGCGCGAGAACGCGAGATCGAGCCGCGTGAGGAAACCGCTGTCGCGCATCGCGCTCAGTTCGTCGCCGTAGTAGAAGTCGGTCTGCGCATGCTGCTCGCCGAAGAACAGCCAGTTGCGGCCGCGCGCGCCGCGCGCCTGCCGCTCGTGCAGGAAGCCGCGGAACGGCGCGACGCCGGTGCCGGGCCCGACCATCACGACCGGCACGTCGCCGTTCACCGGCGGCCGGAAATGCGCGGACTTCTGCACGAACACCGGCACGCGGCCATCGTCCGCGCGATCGGCGAGGAACGTCGACGCGACGCCTTTGCGCGCGCGGCGGCCATTGTGATAACGCACGGCCGATACCGTCAGGTGAATCTCGCCCGGGTGTGCGCTCGGGCTCGACGCGATCGAATACAGGCGCGGCTGCAGCCGCTTCAGCATCCCGACCAGCTCCGTGCCCGACAGCTCGACCGGGAATTCGTGCAGCACGTCCGCGAGCTGTTGCCCCCACAACCATTGCTTCAGGTCGGCCTTGCGATCGTCGCCGAGCAGCGCCTTCAGCGCACCGTTCGCGCTGCGCGATGCGATGAACGCGAGCGTGTCGGGATGCGGGCGCGTGATGTCGAAGTGGCGCGCCAGCGCATCGCCGAGCCGCATGTCGCCGACGCCCGCGACCGACACGGTGGCGTCGGCCTTCAGCGCGGTGACCGACAGCAGCTCGTCGACCAGCTCCGGGCAGTTGGTCGGCCACACGCCGAGCGCGTCGCCGGTTTCGTATTCAAGGTTCGCGCCTTCGGTCGACAGCGACACATAGCGCGTGTCCTTCGCGGCGCCCGGCCGGTTGAGCCGCAGGTTCGCGACGAGCTTCGACGGCGCCGGATGCGCCTTGGTCGGCAGCAGCCCCGACGCGCTCATCCCGGCGGTCGGCACCGCATGCAGCGCCGCATCGGCTTCCTTGATCCGGGCGACCACGCGTTCGAGCCACTGGTCGGCATCGCGCTGGAACTCGACGTCGCAATCGACGCGCGCGCACAGGCGCGCCGCGCCGAGTTCCGCGAGCCTCGCATCGAGCCGGCGGCCGTGCCCGCAGAACTGGTCGTAGTTGCGATCGCCGAACGCTAGCACCGCGAAGTGCACGCCGTCGAGGCGCGCGGCGCTGCCGGCCTGCAGCGCGTCCCAGAACTCGCTGCCGTTGTCGGGCGCGTCGCCGTCGCCGAACGTGCTCGTCATCAGCAGCACGTACTGCGCGCCCGCCAGCGACGCGACCGGATAGTCGGACATGCACGCGGTGCGGATCTCGAAGCCGGCGTTCATCAGCTGCGTCGCAAAATCCTCGGTCAGCGATTCGATGTTGCCGGTCTGCGACGCCCACAGCAGCACGACCTTCGGGCGCGTGCGCACGATCCGCACGCCGCCGGGCGCGGCGGCCTCGGACGGCAGTGCGGGCACAGCGCCTTCCGCGATGTGGGCCGGCACCGCTCGGCTGAACAACCCCGCCAGCATCCCGTCGAGCCAGAGCCGCACCGGCGGCACGAGCGGCGCGCCGGCCGGCAGCACCGGCACGCTGCCGTCGCGCCGGCCGCCGCTCGCCTTCAGCCCGCTGACGAGGCCGGCCACGTACAGGCGCTCCGCGTCGGTGAGCGGCGGCGGCGCGAGATCGGCCACGCCGAGCGCGGCCGCGAAAGTGTCGAGGTCTGCCATGTCGGATTCCTGTGAAGCCGTGATCTGCACCGCCGCCGGCACGGGCCGCGCGTCGCCGGCGGCGGCATCGGGTCGCGCCGTGTCGTCGGCGGCGGACGCGAACGCGTCCGTGTCGACGCGCGCGAGCGCGACCGCGCAATACTTCAGTTCGGGTTGCTGCGATTCCGGATCGATCGCGTCGTTCGTCACCGCGTTGATGCACAGGTCGTCGCCGTACACGTCGTTCCAGTGCATCGGCGCGAAGCAGTTGCCGCGCTGCACGCGCTCGGTCACGACGGCCGGCAGCACGGCGCGGCCGCGCGCCGAGCGAATCTCGACGCTGTCCTGCGTGGCGATGCCGAGCGCGCTCGCGTCGTCCGGATGCAGTTCGACGAACGGGCGCGGATTGAGCTTGTTCAGCATCGCGACCTTGCCCGTCTTCGTCATCGTGTGCCATTGATGCTGCAGCCGGCCGGTGTTCAGCACGATCGGGAACGTATCGTCCGGCAGCTCGGCCGGATCGACGTGCGGCCGCGCGAAAAAGCGCGCCTTGCCGGACGGCGTCGGGAACGCGAGGCGCGGCGGATCGCCGCCGTCGGCCGCCGCGCGCGGCGTCTGGCTCACGCCGTCGTTCAGGTAGCGGATCGGGTGCCGCTCGCGCGCGGTGCCCGGCGCGACCGGCCATTGCACCGGGCCCTCGCGCAGCGCCGCATGGCTCGCGCCGCGCAGGTCGTAGCCGGTCGCCGGATTCGAAAACCGCACGATCTCGTCGAACACGTCGGCCGCCGACGCATAGTCGAACGCATCGCCGAAACCCATCTCGCGCGCGACTTCCGCGACGATGCGCCAGTCCGGCAGCGCGTCGCCGGGCGGTGCAACCGCGGCGCGCATCAGCGTCATGTTGCGTTCGGAGTTGATCATCACGCCGTCGCCCTCGGCCCACAGCGCGCCGGGCAGCAGGATGTCCGCGTAGCGGTTGGTCTCGGTGTCGAGGAATGCGTCCTGCGCGATCACGAGTTCCGCCGCCTGCAGCCCCGCGATCACGTTCTGCCGGTTCGGCACCGTCGCGACCGGATTCGTGCAGACGATCCAGCACGCCTTGATGTCGCCGGCCGCCATCCGTTCGAACAGGTCGACGGTGCCGCGGCCGGCGTCCTGGCGCAGCGTGCCGGCCGGCACGCGCCACAGGTGTTCGACGAAGCGCCGGTCGTCATCGGACAGCACCGAGCGCTGGCCCGGCAGCCCGGGCCCCATGTAGCCCATCTCGCGCCCGCCCATCGCGTTCGGCTGGCCGGTCAGCGAGAACGGCCCGCTGCCCGGGCGGCAGATCGTGCCCGTCGCGAGATGCAGGTTGCAGATCGCGTTGGTGTTCCACACGCCGTGCGTGCTCTGGTTGAGCCCCATGGTCCAGCAGCTCATCCATTCCTGCGCGTCGCCGATCCATTGCGCGGCCGTGCGGATGTCGGCTTCGGCGAGGCCAGTGATCTCGGCGACGCGTTCGGGCGTGTAGTCGGCGAGGAACGCGGGCATCGCGTCCCAGCCTTCGGTGTACGCATCGATGAACGCGGCATCGATGCGGCCGTTCGCATGCAGCAGGTGCAGCAATCCGTTCGTCAGCGCGAGATCGGTGCCCGGCCGGATCTGCAGGAACAGGTCGGCCTTGTCGGCGGTGCCGGTGCGGCGCGGATCGACGACGATCAGCTTCGCGCCGGCCTTCACGCGATCCATCATCCGCAGGAACAGGATCGGGTGGCAATCGGCCATGTTCGCGCCGATCACGAAGAACAGGTTCGCGCGATCGAAGTCCTGGTACGACCCGGGCGGGCCGTCCGCGCCGAGCGACTGCTTGTAGCCGGTGCCCGCGCTCGCCATGCACAGGCGCGAGTTCGACTCGATGTTGTTGGTGCCGACGAAGCCCTTCGCGAGCTTGTTCACGAGGTATTGCGCCTCGATCGACATCTGCCCCGACACGTAGAACGACAGCGCGTCGGGTCCGTGCGCGTCGAGCACCGCGCGCAGCCGCCGCGCGGTCTCGGCGATCGCGTCGCGGGCCGGCAGCGGCACGAGGTCGTCCTCGCGCGCGCGCCGCACGAACGCCCGGTCGAGCCGCCCCGAGCGGCGCAGCGCGACATGCGCCGACGAACCCTTCGTGCACAGCCGTCCGAAGTTGGCCGGATGGTCAGAGTCGCCCGATACCTTGACGACTTCGTCATCCTCGACGTGCAGCACCATCCCGCAGCCGACGCCGCAGTACGGGCACACGCTCTTGACGGGGGTCGCGCTCATGCGTGCTCCGGGGCGTTCAGGCGGCGATCCATACGAAACCGTCCTCGACCCGCGACGGATATGCGTTCACCGACTGCTCGGGCGCTTCGAGGCATTCGCCGGTCCGCAGGTCGAAATGCTGCTTGTACAGCGGCGACGCGACGACCACGCGCTCGCCGAGGCTGCCGATCAGCCCGCGCGACATCACCGCCGCCTGCGACACCGGGTCGACGTTGTCGATCGCGAACACGCCGCCTTCCTCGGCATGCGCGACGCGAAACACGGCGACCTGCTCGCCGTTGACGAGCGCGCACACGCCGGTGTTCGGCACGATGTCGTCGAGCGGGCACACGCGGGTCCAGGACTGGGGATGACGATCGTTCATGATGGGCTCCTTGGAAAAGACGCTGGTGTCGGTCGAAGTCACACGGTTGCGGGTTCGGCGACGACGGGAATCGCAACGGGCTTGCCGCCCGCGCGCTCGGCGAGCGTGGCAGGCCGGATCTGGCCGCGCGTCTCGACGAATGCGATGGTCGTGTCCGGCGCGTCGCTGTTCACGAAGTGGCGGAAGCGCTTGCGCGTGTCCGGGTCGGTGACGGCCTTCTTCCATTCGCATTCGTAGGTGTCGACCACGTGCTGCATGTCGGCTTCGAGTTCGGCCGCGATCCCGAGCGTGTCGTGCACGACGACGTCGGCCAGGTAGTCGAGCCCGCCCTCGAGGTTGTCGCGCCACACGCTGGTGCGCTGCAGCCGGTCGGCCGTGCGCACGTAGAACATCAGGAAGCGGTCGATGTAGCGGATCAGCGTGGCGCGGTCGAGGTCGGACGCGAGCAGTTCCGCGTGGCGCGGCTTCATCCCGCCGTTGCCGCATACGTACAGGTTCCAGCCCTTCTCGGTCGCGATGATCCCGACGTCCTTGCCCTGCGCTTCCGCACACTCGCGCGTGCAGCCCGATACGCCGAACTTGATCTTGTGCGGCGCGCGCAGGCCCTTGTAGCGGTTCTCGAGGTCGATCGCGAGGCCGACCGAATCGTCGACGCCGTAGCGGCACCACGTCGAGCCAACGCACGACTTCACGGTACGAAGCGCCTTGCCGTACGCATGCCCCGATTCGAAGCCGGCCGCGATCAGTTCCTCCCAGATCGACGGCAGCTGCTCGACGCGCGCGCCGAACAGGTCGACGCGCTGGCCGCCGGTGATCTTCGTGTAGAGCCCGTACTTCTTCGCGACCTGGCCGACCGCGATCAGCCCTTCCGGCGTCACCTCGCCGCCCGGCATGCGCGGCACGACCGAGTACGTGCCGTCGCGCTGGATGTTCGCGAGGTAGTAGTCGTTCGAATCCTGCAGCCCCGCATGCTCCTTCTTCAGCACGAACTCGTTGAAGCACGACGCGAGGATGCCCGCCACCGCCGGCTTGCACACGTCGCAGCCGAGCCCGTGGCCGTGCTTCGCGAGCAGCGCGTCGAAGGTCGTGATGCGCTCGACGCGGATCAGGTGAAACAGCTCCTGGCGCGAATACGGAAAGTGCTCGCACAGATGGTTATTGACCGCGAGGCCCTGCTTCTTCATCTCGGCCTTCATGATCTGCGTGACGAGCGGCACGCAGCCGCCGCACGACGTGCCCGCGCCCGTGCACGACTTCAGTGCGCCCAGGCTCGTCGCGCCGTCGGCCACCGCCGCGCAGATCTGCGACTTCGACACGTTGTTGCACGAGCAGATCTGCGCGCCTTCCGGCAGCGCGTCGACGCCGATCGCGGGCTTCGCCGCGCCGTCCGACGACGGCAGGATCAGGAATTCCGGCGACTCGGGCAGCTCGATGCGGTTCAGCATCATCTGCAGCAGCGTGCCGTATTCGGCCGCGTCGCCGACCATCACCGCGCCGTGCAGGAATTTGCCGCAGTCGGACACCACCAGTTTCTTGTAGACCTGGCGGCGCTCGTCCGCGTACTGGTAGGTGCGGCTACCGGCCGTCGCGCCGTGCGCGTCGCCGATGCTCGCGACGTCGACGCCCATCAGCTTCAGCTTGGTGCTCATGTCGGCACCGGCGAATGCGGCTTCGGCCGCTTCTTCCGGGGCACCGCCGAGCTGCTTCGCGACCACGCGCGCCATGTCGTAGCCCGGTGCGACGAGCCCGTACACCATCCCGTTCCAGGCCGCGCATTCGCCGATCGCGTAGATGTCGGCGTCGCTCGTGCGACATGCATCGTCGATCGCGACGCCGCCGCGCGGGCCGATTTCGAGGCCGCACGCACGCGCCAGTTCGTCGCGCGCGCGGATGCCGGCCGAGAACACGATCATGTCGGCATCGAGATGCGAACCGTCGGCAAACGCCATCCGGTGCGTGCCTTGCTCGCCGTCGACGATTTCGAGCGTGTTCTTGCCCGTATGCACGGTCACGCCGAGCGCCTCGATCTTCGCGCGCAGCATCCGGCCGCCGCCGTCGTCGACCTGCACCGCCATCAGCCGCGGCGCGAATTCGACGACGTGCGTGTCGAGCCCCATGTCGCGCAGCGCCTTCGCGCATTCGAGGCCGAGCAGCCCGCCGCCGATCACCACGCCGCGCTTCGCGTGCGTGCCGCACGCCTGCATCGCTTCGAGATCCTCGATCGTCCGATACACGAAGCAGCCCGCGCGATCGCGGCCCGGCACCGGCGGCACGAACGGACGCGAGCCCGTCGCGAGCACCAGCTTGTCGTATGCGAGCGTTTCGCCGGACGCGAGCGTGACCGTGTGCGCGTCGCGATCGATCGACGCGACGCACGCGTTCAGGCGCAGGTCGAACTGCGGATGCCGTTCGAAGAAACCGGGCTCAACGAGCGACAGGTCGTCGGCCGACTTGCCCGCGAAGAATTCCGACAGGTGCACGCGGTCGTACGCCGGACGCGGTTCCTCGCCGAGCACCGTGACCTGCAGCGCGCCCGCCGCGCCGGCTTGCGCGGCGACGCATTCGAGGAGCTTGTGGCCGACCATCCCGTGGCCGATGACGATGAGTTTCATGATGACGTTTCCTTCGGTCGATCAGTTCGCGACGCTGGCGGCGGCGAGCGCGCGGTCGCGCAGCTCGGCCTCGCGTGCCTTGTGTTCTTCGCTGAAGCGCACGGCCATCGCGCACAGCGCGGTCGCGGTGACGGCGAGCCCGAGCAGGCTCAGCGTGTGCTGCACGTCGCCGACGCCCTTCAGCAGGAACGCCGCGGCCACCGCGCCGACGTTGCCGCCCGCGCCGACGATCCCGGCGACGCCGCCGAGCGCCTTGCGGTCGATGAACGGCACCAGCGCATAGGTCGCGCCGCAGGCCATGTGCGTGAAGAGGCCGAAGGTCAGCATCGCGACGAGCGCCATGCCGATGCCCTGCGCATGCGAGAACCAGACCAGCCCGAGCCCTTCGCCGACGATCAGCGCGCACAGCAGCGTCGCGCGCACGTCGAGGCTGCGGCGCGCGGCGATCTTGTCCGACAGCCAGCCGCCGAGCGCGCGGGCGAACAGCGCGAGCAGCCCGAACGTCCCGGCTGCGAGGCCGGCGTCCTTCAGCGACAACTTGAAGTGATCGACGTAGTACAGCGCGGCGATGTTGTGGATGAACACCTCGACGCCGAAGCACGCGCCGTACGTGACGAACAGCATCCACACGCGATAGTTGCCGCACGCGGCGAAGAAGCTCGCCCAGCCGCCCTTCTTGCCGCTGTCGACCGTCACGCCCTGCTTGCGCAGCGCGACGAAGTCGCCTTGCGGGCAGTCCTGCGTGAAGCGCCAGTACGCCCAGGCCATCGCGAGCATCGCGACGCCCGGCACGACGAGCGCGATGCGCCACGACGAATCCTCGCCGAAGCCGAGCATCAGGCCGGCGGCGACGAGCAGCGGCATCATCGCCTGCGTCGCGCCCGCGCCGGCGTTGCCCCAGCCGGCCGTCGTCGCGTTCGCGGTGCCGACCACGTTCGGCGCGAACATCACCGACGTGTGGTACTGCGTGATCACGAAGCCCGCGCCGATCGCGCCGATGCCGAGCCGGCAGATCAGGAACGTCACATAGTCGTGCGAGAACGACACCGCGAACACCGGAATCGCGCCGAGCACGAGCAGCCCGACATAGATGCGGCGCGGGCCGAAGCGGTCGCACATCGGGCCGACCAGCAGCCGCACGGCGATCGTCGCGGCCACCGCGGCGATGTTGATGTTCGCGACCTGTGCCGCGGTGAGGTGGAACTCGCGCGCGATCAGCGGCATCAGCGGCGCGCATGCGAACCACGCGAAGAAGCATACGAAGAACGCCATCCACGTCATGTGGAACGCGCGCATCGGCGCGGTGCGGAAGCTGAAGAGATCGATACGGGTAGCTTTGTCGGTCATGTCATCCGCCAAACGAAAAACGGCGTCCTGCACACCCGGTCTCGTCGAGACCCGATGTGTAGGACGCCGTTGCCCATGAAGCCCGTTGCCGGGCGCGTCGGTAATCGGTACTGCGGACGAATCGTCGTTGATCCGCCCGAGCCAGCTTACGCAAGCGCCGTGCCATATCCGCCCGAATCGCAGTTGCAGCCCCGCCGCACAAGGCTCGCCGGCCGTTGCACGCATCGCTGCACGACGCCGCGCATGATGCGTCGGGATGCAGCGAGGCACAGATACGGTGCGCTGCAGCACTGTCGCCGTGCGACATCGCGGTGCGCGTGGACGGGGCCGCGATGCACGCCGATGCGGCATTGCGTGCACCGCGGCCGCGCGGCCGCATGCGGGCCGGCGTCCGTCGTGGCGGTCGCGCCGTGTGTATCGCCGCGCTTATTGCCGCACTTGTCGCCACGTCTGTAGCCGCGCTCGCCGCCCGGTTCGATCAGGTTGGCCCGGATATTGCTGAATTCGGACCACACCGGCAACGGCGCCGGTGGGCAGTCCCCGCAAGTCGGGCCCGCCGCCGCAGGCGGGCGCAACAGATCAGGACAACGACGTCCCCCCCGTGCCCGGCACGGCCGGATGTCGCGATCGCGTCGACCGCCCGCCGCCGCCGCAAGCAACAATGCGTTATCGATCGCCGCACGCACGCGGCACTGGAACACGACATGACGACTGGAAAAGTCACGCTGCTGGGCGCCGGGCCCGGCGATCCCGATCTCCTCACACTGAAGGCCGTGAAGGCGCTGGCGGCCGCCGACGTGCTGCTGCTCGACGATCTCGTCGCGCCCGGCATCGTCGAACTCGCGCCGCACGCGCGCGTGATCCGCGTCGGCAAGCGCGGCGGCTGCCGCTCCACGCCGCAGGCGTTCATCGAGAAACTGATGCGCCGCTACGCGCTGCGCGGCGCGCACGTCGTGCGCGTCAAGGGCGGCGACGCGCTGCTGTTCGGCCGCGCCGGCGAGGAACTCGCGACGCTGCGCGCCGCCGCGATTCCCGTCGACATCGTCAACGGCATCTCGTCGGGCTTCGCGGCCGCCGCGAGCCTCGGCATCTCGCTCACGCACCGCGAGCACTGCCAGGGCGTCACGTTCGTCACCGCACATCGCCAGGACCACGGCGAACCCGACTGGGCGGCGCTCGCGGCGACCGGCACCACGCTCGCGATCTACATGGGCACGAGCCGCGTCGACAGCATCGCGGCGGGCCTGCTCGCCGCCTTGCCCGCGTCGACGCCGGCCGCCGCCGTGCAGTGGGCCGGCACGCCGCATGAGCGCCGCTGGACCGGCACGCTCGGCGGCCTCGCGCGCGGCGTCGCGGCGGCCGGGCTCGGCAGCCCGGCCGTGATGCTGGTCGGCGCGGCGATCGGCGAAGCCGCCGTGCAGCGCACCGATGTCGCCGGCGAGGCGCTCCTGTCGCGGGCGGCGTAGCATGGGTCACGTCACGCGGCACCGTCCGCACGCCCGTTCCGCTCACCGCGGCCGCGTTCGCGCCGGCTGCCGGGGATGCATGCGCAAGGTTCCGGGTACATCGACTTCCGCCCGCACCCCGCAACCCCCGCTCAACCCTTGTACCGAAGCCGGTCCGTCCCCGTTCGCGTCATGAGTTCGTCCGCCCCGCCCGCACGCCTGCGCGTGCTGCTCGTCACCGACACCGACAAGCCGATCGGCGAACTCGGCGACGCGCTCGCGCGCCTCGGCTACGAGATGCTCAACGACGTCGCGACGCCCGCGCGCCTGCCCGCGGCCGTCGAGGAGCAGCGCCCCGACGTCGTGATCATCGATACCGATTCGCCGTCGCGCGACACGCTCGAGCAACTGGCCGTGATGCACGCGACCGCGCCGCGCCCCGTGCTGATGTTCAGCCACGATGCCGACCAGGCGCTGATTCACGCGGCGGTCGGCGCCGGCGTCAGCGCGTATCTCGTCGAAGGCCTGTCGGCCGAGCGCCTCGCGCCGATCCTCGAAGTCGCGCTCGCGCGTTTCTCGCACGACGATGCGCTGCGCCGCCGGCTCGCCGACGTCGAGCGCGAGCTCGCCGAACGCAAGCTGATCGATCGCGCGAAGCGCCTGCTGATGGATCAGCGCAGGCTGTCCGAGCACGATGCGTATGCGTTGCTGCGCAAGCGCGCGATGGACCAGGGCCTGCGCATCGTCGACGTCGCGCGGCAACTGCTCGATGCGTCCCAACCGTCATGAATGCCATGAACCCTTCGCCTCCCGCCGCGCCGGAACGCGCGCATCTTCGTCTCGGGTTCGTCGCGCTGAGCGACGCGGCCCCGCTGATCGTCGCGCAGCAGTTGAATCTCGGCGCGCGCCACGGCCTGACGCTGGAACTGAGCCGCCAGCCGTCCTGGGCCGCCGTGCGCGACAAGCTGCTGAGCGGCGAACTCGACGCCGCGCACGCGCTGTACGGACTCGTGTGCGGGCTGCAGCTCGGCATCGGCGGCCCGCAGGCCGACATGGCCGCGCTGATGGTGCTGAACCGCAACGGCCAGGCGATCACGTTCGCCCGCGGCCTCGCCGACGCCTACCGCGCAAGCGGCGACGTCCGCACGGCGCTCGCGACGCTCGGCCGCAAGCCGCTGCTCGCGCAGACCTTCCCGACCGGCACGCATGCGATGTGGCTGAACCACTGGCTCGCGTCGCACGGCATCGATCCGCTGCGCGACGTGCGCAGCGTCGTGATTCCGCCGCCCGAGATGGTCGCGGCGCTCGCGAGCGGCGAACTCGACGGTTTCTGCGCGGGCGAGCCGTGGCACGCGGTGGCCGAAGCGTGCGGCGCCGGCCGGACCGTCGCCGTCACCAGCGAGATCTGGCCCGATCATCCGGAGAAGGTGCTCGCGGCCCGGCGCGATTTCGTCGCGCTGTATCCGGCCACCGCGCGCGCGCTGATCCGCACGCTCGTCGATGCGTGCGCGTGGCTCGACAGCGCCGCGCACCGTCGCGACGTGGCCGGCTGGCTCGCGTCGCCCGATGCGCTCGGCGTGCCGGCCCGGCTGATCGCGCCGCGCCTGCTCGGCGACTACGGCCCGGGGCCGTTCGCGCAGCCGCCGCTGCCGATCCGCTTCCACGACGGCGGCGCCGTGAACCGGCCGGATCCGCAGGAAGGCCGGTGGTTCCTGTTGCAATACCGGCGCTGGGGCATGCTCGACGGCACGCACGACGACGCGGCCATCGCCGCGGCGATCGCGCAAACGGCGTTGTATGATGCTGCGGTCGCCGAAGGCGGTGCGGCGGACAGGTGATCCCGGCACGGGATGCCGGGGCCCTCGCGCAGCACCATGCCGCGCCCCGCGGAATGCCTGACGCGATGCGCCGGTCCGCTCCGGCTCGCCGCGCCGCATGGACGCGTTTGCATCCGCGCCGCCAGTCAGTCCCCGTTCAGAATCGATGCCGAAACGAACGCGCACGCCGCTCGACGTGCTGCTCACCGAAATCCGCGCGTGCCGCGCCTGCGAAGCCGACCTGCCGCTCGGCCCGCGCCCCGTCGTGCGCGCCCATCGCGACGCCCGCATCCTGATCGTCGGGCAGGCGCCCGGCGCCCGCGTCCATGCGAGCGGCATCCCGTGGGACGATGCCAGCGGCAAGCGGCTGCGCGACTGGCTCGGTGTCGACGCCGACACGTTCTACGACGAGACCCGCTTCGCGATCGTGCCGATGGGTTTCTGCTACCCCGGCCGCGGCCCAAGCGGCGACAACCCGCCGCGTCCTGAATGCGCACCACTGTGGATCGACCGGCTGCTCGCCGAATTGCCATCGATTCGGCTGACGCTGCTGATCGGCCAGTACGCGCAGCGGCATTTCCTGCGCGACACGCGCAAGGCGACGCTGACCGACACCGTGCACGCGTGGCGCGACTACGGCCCCGACGTGCTGCCGCTGCCGCATCCGTCGCCGCGCAACCAGGCGTGGTTCAAGCACCATCCGTGGTTCGATGCCGAGGTCGTGCCGGAACTGCGGCGGCGCGTCGCGCCGCTGATCGCCGGCTGACGGAAACCGGCCGCGCCCCTGCTCCCTGTCGCGACGAACCGGAACGACATCGACTTTGTTCGGCCGCCTGATTGCGGTGTCACCGGGCCGGATGGAGCGTGTCCCCGCCCGTCCGGCTTGCGCCGATCGGCCCGCGGATTCCGGCCGCGCCCGGTTCGCTGTACCATCGCGGCTCAACCGCGTCACGAACAGCAGAATCCTTCATGCCCTCCACCGCCCCGCCGCGCCTGTACGGGATGCCCGAACGCAGCGACCGGCTCGATTTCTACATCCGCGACCAGGCGTCGCGCCAGGCGATCACCGAGCCGCACCGGCACGCGTATTTCCAGATCCAGTTCAACCTCGGCGGCGACACCGAGCAGCGGATCGGCGGCGTCACGCGGCCGTTTCCGCGCGGCGCGCTCGCGTTCGTGCTGCCGCACCGCGAGCACCTGATTCCGCATCCGGAAGGCGCGCACTTCATCGTCATCAACTTCAGCCAGGCGTTCCTGCGCGCCGATCTCGACGTCGATCCGCTCGATCTCGAGGATGTCCCCGCGCAGCGCTTTCCGGAGCTGACGCCGTTCCGCTTCCAGGAACATCTCGACTTCATCCTGACCGGCGACGCGTTCGACGAGGCGCGGCGCCTCGCGCTGTGCATGCTCGATGCCGACCGCGTGCGCACCTTCGGCTCGACCACGTTGCTGCGCGGCTACCTGCTGCAGCTGATCGGCCTCGTCTGCACGCAGTACGCGGGCGCGCTCGACAAGCTGGCGCAGCGTGGCGCCCAGCGCGCGGGCCGGCGCGACGCCCTCGCGCGCGTGCTGCGCCACGTGCGCGCGAACCTGACCCGCGAGGACCTGACGCTCGCGGCCACCGCCGAGGCCGCGTTCCTGTCGCCGAACTACCTCGCGCACCTGGTGCGCAAGGAAACCGGCAGCACCTTCACCGATCTCGTGACCGAGCGCCGGATCGCGCTCGCGCAGTCGCTGCTCGCGCATACGAGCCGGCGCATCGCCGACATCGCGCGCTCGGTCGGCTTCCGCGACGAAGGTTATTTCGCGCGGCGCTTCCGCGCGCGGGTCGGCGTGTCGCCGAAGGCGTACCGGGATGCCAACGCCGCGCTGCCGGACGCCGACGCAGCGCCGACGGCCGGCGACGCGTAGATTTGTCCGGTTAAAGCGCAGTTGCGTCGCATCCCGGCGCGCATGCGTCGGGTATCGTTCCATGCATGCCGGCCCGCGGCGCATTGCGCGGGCAACGGCATCCGTCTATTCATCGAACGAGGTCATCCGATGTCCGCATACGTCATCGACGCTTCCGAGCGTCCTTCCGTCGAAGTCGAACAGTCGTCCGCGCGCTTTCCGGTGCGCCGCGTGTTCTGCGTCGGCCGCAACTACGCCGACCACGCACGCGAAATGGGCGCCGATCCCGACCGTGAACCGCCGTTCTTCTTCACGAAGCCGGCCGACGCGATCGTCCCGGCCGCCGGCACCGTCCCGTATCCGCCGCTGACCGGCGACCTCCATCATGAAATCGAGCTGGTCGTCGCGATCGGCAAGGACGGCCGGTCGATCGACCCGGCCGATGCGCTGTCGCACGTGTGGGGCTACGGCGTCGGCGTCGACCTCACGCGCCGCGACCTGCAGGCCGAAGCGAAGAAGCTGAGCCGGCCGTGGGACTGGGCGAAGGGTTTCGACGCGTCGGGGCCCGTGACCGCGCTGCGCGCGGCGACCGCGACCGGCCATCCGGCAAGCGGCCGGATCTGGCTCGCGGTCAATGGCGAAACGCGCCAGCAAGGCGATCTCGCCGACATGATCTGGGCCGTGCCGGACGTGATCGCGTACGTGTCGCGCTCGGTCGAGCTGAAGGCCGGCGACCTGATCTTCACCGGCACGCCGGCCGGCGTCGGCGCGCTGCAGCCGGGCGACCGCGTGACGGGTGGCGTCGACGGCGTCGCGACGTTCGAGTTCGTGATGGGGGCGAAGCCGTAAGGCATCGTGCGGGCGCATGCGACGCGCAGTCGGTCCGACGGCTGTCGGGTCGGGTCGTATCGCTCCTTGCCGATCCGGGCAGCGATCGCATCGCGCCGGATCGGCGTGCCGGTCCTGTCGCGTCGATCACGCGCGCCGTTCGCGGGCGTCGAAGATTCGTACGCACACCGAGGTAGCCAGCGCGATCGTCGTGGACTGGTCGCCATCGTGCAGCCCAGCGACCCGAGCGTGAAGATGCCGAGGCGCGTCAGCATGATCGGTCGCCGCCCGGACCGGTTCGAGAGCGGTCCCATCACGAACTCGAGCGACACGGCGACCGCCGCGTAGCCGCCTAGCGACAGCGCGACGAGCGCATAGTCGGCGCGCAGGTCGCGCGCGATCGCAGGCAGCGACGGCAGGAACAGGCTCAACGGCAGCACCGAGAACGCGCACAGCAGGATCAGCGTTGCGTGTCGCGGTGCAGCCGGTTCGGAAGCGATCGGCGGGTTTGGTTGCAAGCGGGTGCCCTCCGCGCACGCGTCGGGTGGACGTGCGCAATGCAAAAGACGTTGTTCGTGGATTTTCGGGGAGGTCGGTTGTCGACCCTGAACGGCTCTTCAGATTTATCCAAAGCGGCCAATCGTTGTGACCTGCAGCGGGATTTTGTAGCCACGCTCGATGAGTATCTTGGCCTCGGCGCGACTGCGGAATCATGCCCGATTAAATTGCTTCTCCCGCAGCGTGCCGTTGGAACCTTCAACGGAGTCGTTCTGCCATGGGCGGCAAGAACGGACACAGCGTGTACGATCTGGTCTTCAAGAAAACCATCCAAGGAGAGAGGAATGAATCCGGAACAGGCCCGAGCCGAAGAAACCCAGGCGATGGAGCGCATGGTGGCCGCCACGCTGCGCGTGCAGAGTACGTTCGCCTCGATGCAGAAGCAATTTCCGCCGCAAGGCAGCGGCGAGCCTTCGCCGTTCGCGCTGCAAACCTTTGATGCCGCCCTGCAGGAACTTGAAGACGCACAGGCCGCGTTCGATGCGCTGCTGAACGATCTGATCGACGGTAACCGCTAAAGACCACGCCCTTATCTGCACCGATTGTCGACGATCTAAAAAGCTGTGTCGAACGTCCGATTGTGGCCGGACTGCGACGGCGGCAAGACGTCAAGAAATGTTTTCAGCTGCGTTTCTGAACGACGCACCCCAACCATCGGATCTGACGCCGAATGTCCCTTCCTGGCCGATGCCCGTCAGGTACGGCAGGCACCGATCAATGGTGGCACCGGGGTGACATGAGCGCACGATTAATCAATATTTGTGCACCGTCACGCCATTGGTCTGGATTAGCGCCCACATAGATTCGGACCGCTCGCAGCTCGTCGTTCGTTGAACGCAGCCCAGATTCGTCACAGACGAGCCCCAGTGTCCGCCCGTACTCTGCGCTTCCATGAACGTAGCCGGTGACGTAGGCGGCGAGTTGGGTAGTAGAAGATGCTTTGTCGCCAAGTGCTTGATCCAGACCGCGCATCAGTTCGTCAACCGTCAGGGCAAAACAACCCTGCGTCACAATCAGGCCTATGGCAAGCACGCATACCAATTTTCTATACATCTCCGACATCCCATGTTCGAATCAATCCAGACGCCGTGTCAGTTAATCATGCATCGTTGATCGGCAAAGCATTGATCGTCTACGATCCGGGCACCCATGGCCCAACGACCGACCGAAACTCGCGGCGGTTATGAACGCTTGTCAAGCGATCGGATTGGTTGGCTACGCAGTCGCGAAGCGTCTGCGAAAGCTCAACGCTGTAGCCAGGCGGCTCAATGAACGTCCGCGAAAGACACCAGACTTCGATACACCGATCGAGCAATTTCATCAATTCGTTGCATCGACGGGTTGAATCCGCAGCCGAATACTGCCCAATTAGCCGTCAATTCATGAAGCAGTCGCTCGAAGAACCTCCCCCGAAGATGCCACCGATCGCGGTCGAGTTCCGCATTCGCAAGCCCGGTCCCCCACCAGCACTCACTGGCGCAGCCCGAACACGCCGTGCCACAGAGCGCTGAAAAAGTCCGTATGCGCGTGTTCGTCACTCCTTCGCGCGTCGCTCTTCGGCGCCTGCTCCGATGCCTCCTGTGTCGCCCTCTCGTCGCCTTGCGGCATCTGCTCATCACGCTGCCCGTCCCGCGATGCGCCCGGCTGGCGCGACGCATGCAGCTCGACCACGCTGCCGGCAATGCGCTCGGCGAGTTGAACATCGCAATCACGGCCGAGCAGAACACCGAAGACGACGTCGCGATTGTGCCCTTGCTCGGCGAAGCGCATCGCCAATGCCACGAACCGCGCATATTCCGCTTCGCGCTCTGCCTTCAGGCGTTCCTCTTCTTCGCGAAGCCGTGCGTGACGGAGCATTTCCTCTGCGTAAACGGTGTCATAGACGCGGCGCAGCTTCGGGTCCGAGAGAATCGCGTATGCTTCCTTGATCTCCTGAAATCGCGCATGCGCGTCCGCTTCGCACCCGACGTTGCGGTCGGGATGCGCTTTCATCGCTGCTTTCCGGTAGCCGCGCTTGATTTCCTCGTCGGTGGCGTTCTCGCGCACACCGAGCAATTCATACATTGTCGTCATGGTGCGTCGGGATGAAAGTCGGATCGCATTGATCGTAGCATGTCGCCGCGGCGCCCATCCGTCGGGTTGAGCATTCACCAGGTTCTGAACACCCTGAGTACAGGTCAGGGGCGCTTTGGCAGATGACGAGATCCGAATCATTCTCGCCGGAACGGCCGTTTGCCGACTGGAGCGATCGCTCGATTGTCCGAATGAGCATGCAGGCTAACGGCGCTTCATGCGCCGTAATCTACCGAAGCAGCGCCGAGTCATGCAGCAATCGTTCACCCCGACGGCCAAAGTCAGTGGCCGCTTTCGAGCGGCTATCGAAACACAGCCGCCACCCAGGTTCGTCGCAGTCGACGAGCCAATCCGTTCAACTCTGCCTCTTCGTGAAGCGCTCCCGTTTTGTATCCCCATGCTGGAACAACGGCGCGTACTCGTGCAATTCTCGTGGCGAGATGTCGAAGGCTCGACGGAATGCACGAGTAAAGCTTGATGCATCATTGAAGCCCAACCCCGAGGCAACGTCCTGTACCTCCACATGGGGAAAGCGCACCAGTTCATCGGCCGCCATTCGCAGCCTGCGGTTGCGGATATAAGCGGCGAGGCCCCCTTCATGCTCAAATATGCGGTACACGCTGGCGCGTGAGAGATTAAGCGACGCCAACACGCTGTCGGGCGACAGATTCGGATCATGCAGATTTGCCTCGACGTGCCGCCGTACTTGCCCGTATACAGCAGCGCGGACAGCCGCGCGGGCATTGCCGGCAAGACCCGCCTGGCGGCAGAAGGCTGCAACGATCAACTCTACCGCCGTGAGCAAGGACCGATGCGCTTCATCCTTGCTCAGTCCGACGATGGTCTTATTGAGCGCCACCACATGCTCGATCAGCATGCGCGTCAGCGGATCGGTGGCGTGAATCCAGCGGCCATGCAGCGAGGCCGCATCGGGGAATGACTTTTCCACCAGTGCGCGTGGCACAAACAGGAGAAGTATCCGGCTATGAAAACTCCGGATCGTGCACGGCTGATCCATGTCCAGGGCGAGGATACTTGGCACGTGCGGCACGTGCGGCGCGTCGGACCGTGGTTTGCCGCCCAGGAACTGCCCCGGCGACCCTTCAAGATATATGCTGAACGAGACGTCCCGCACGCTCTCGGTCGAAACCCGACCCAACGATCGCACGGCCAGGTTCGGCCCCGTGCGAAAGTCGAAGATGCTCAGATTCTCGATCGTGTAACGGGACATCGATGCATCGAACGTATCCTCGGCTTGCTTCGACGAAGGCAATATGTCGTAGACGGGACTCATGCGCTCTTGCCAGGCCAGCAAGCTTCGACGGGCGTCGCCTTGAACGCTGAAACTGCTGTGCACGATGCCGGGCGCGAGCACCGGCCGCTCCGGCGGCAACGACAGGCGGCCTGGCGGTATCGCTGTGTGTAGTAGGTCGTCGTTCAATGCGGCGCTCTTCGCTGATTTTCGTCCGGCTTTGATCTGCCCAGCACTCCTGAACGCCATATTGATCCAATCGCTCGCCCGGAACGCGCTAGTGCAGCATGGGAAGCATACCAGTACGTGCTTTGCCGTAGCACACGGCGCGTCCCCTCCCGCTTCTTCAGCATCACGCAATCGTTTGCGAATCGCGATTTCACCACCTGCGCGAAGGCGAGCCTGATCGCTCGTGCTTCCGGCAATTCGACCGGGCCCAGCGCATCCGATAGAAGTTCCGATTTTTTGAGACGGAGTGTCAAGCCGACCCGACCGCCCTTTCTAGAATTCTCGGGGCCGCATGTCCGCGGGTGCTTGCCTGTTTCAGGCGGCCACACGCTGTCGAATCCGGCCACGCGATAGTTGTCGAAGGCCGCCTGTAAGGCATGCGTCAACGGCTTCGAGTTGCAGAGCCCGAAGCGGGCCGCTGCCGGTCAACAACATCCTTGGGGAATCACCGATGGAATCGGAGCACTCCACCATGTCTCGCTCGCGGATGCCCACCGCAGGGGCGCCGACGCGAGTCGACATTGTGCTGTCCAACGGATTTGCACTGCACGACGTCGCGGCGATCATCGAGATTTTTCATAAAGCAAGTGCGCTGACGACAGCTCGTCCGTCCGGCGAGGCGCGCTATGACGTATCGCTGGTCTCCTCTGCTGGCGGCCGAATTGCCGCCTCTTCGTCGGTCTTTGTCTGGACGGAAAGCATCGATTCGCGGCGGCGCGTGGAAGGCAAGCAGATCATGTTCGTCGCAGGCGGAGCGGCTGCTGATCCGGCCTGTCGCGACAAGCGGCTGATCGATTGGCTACGCCGCCAGCATCCGCTATGCGAAACCGTTCATCCGATCGCAAACGGAAAACTTCTCCTGGATGCGGCCGGTCTTCCGAGCGGATTTCGTGCCGCCAACGACACGCCCGACATGCATGCCGCCAGATCGCCGGGCGGCGAGCCTGATGCCATTCGCATTGCGTTGCGCGTGGTCGAAGACGATTTTGGCGGGGAACTCGCGCGGCAAGTGTCCGGGTCTCTGGCGATGCCGGCGCCTGCACCGTCGGATGCGTTCGTTGTGGCGAGCAACGCGCCACGTGTGAGCGAGCAGATCACGGCATCCGCGCGCTGGCTGGAGGCGAACGTCGACCGGCCCGTCTCGATCGATGCCGCGGCGCAAGTCGCGGCCATGAGCGAGCGCAACTTCCTGAGAAGGTTCAAGAGCGAGATCGGCATGACGCCATCCGACTACCTGCAACGCGCGCGCTTGAACATGAGCTGCAGGATGCTGGTGGAATCGAGCTTGCCGGTCGACAAGGTCGCGCGTCGCTGCGGCATCAACAGTGGCGCCCAACTGGCGAGGCTGTTCCGGAAATACCTGTCGACAACGCCGACTGAATATCGCATGCGTAACGATGCGACCGCTGGCATGGCGTGAGTGCAACGTACATCGGCCGACGTGCGCTCGATTCCGGTGCCACGCGTTGCGCGTCGCCGCGATCAGGGGCGCCCATGAAGCGCGTCGCAACCGGGGCGCCGTTTCCGGTCAAGCCGTCGGATGCGCTGCATCGTCCACATGACGAATCGACGGAGCGCCGCCGCTCTTCCCCGCGCCCCCGTCGACACCCTACCGCGCCCGCACCGACACGAACTTGCGTGCGTTCTCGCGCTGAATCAGCACGGCGATCACGCCGCCTTTCGCTTCGAGCGCCTGCACGTCGTCCGGCGTTTCGAGCAGCGTGTCGTTGAGTTCGAGCACGACGTCGCCGGGCCGGATGCCCGCATTCGCGGCCGGCCCGTGCACCGCATCCACCATCATCCCGACCGCGAGCCCGGTCGAACGCCGTTCGGCGTCGCTCAGCGGATGCATCGTCAGCCCGAGCCGATCGCCGGAGTCTGCCGGCCGCGCGGCGGCCATCGCCACACCGGCGGCACCGGCCGCGCCGACCGTGCCCGCGCTGCCCGCACTGCTGCCCGTCGCGGCCGCGTTGTCGATCGCGTCGCCGGCCCCCGCTCCAGCTCCCGCTCCCGTGACCGTCAGCATCATCGGCGTGCGGTTGCGGATCAGCCGCAGCGGCGCCTTTCCGCCGGGCGGCAACGCGGCGGCCAGGTCGTTCAGCTCGGCCGACCGTCCGATCGGCTTGCCGCCGAACTTCACGATCACGTCACCGGGCTTCACGCCGGCCGCGGCGGCGGGCGAGCCGGCATCGACGCCGTTGACGAGCGCGCCCGCCGGACGCGGCAGGCCGAACGCCGCGGCCAGCCCGACGCCGACATCCTGCACGTCGACGCCCAGCGCATTGCCGGACGACGTGCGCTGCGCCGCCTGCGCATTGGCCCGCATCTGCGCCTGCACCTGCGCACGCACCTTGATGGCGAGCGCGATCGGAATCGCGAACGTCGTGCTCGCATAGCGGTCGGCGTCCGTATAGACCTGCACCGCGATGCCGATCACGTCGCCCGCGCGGTTGAACACGGGGCCGCCCGAGTTGTCGGGGTTCACCGCGATATCGGTCTGGAAGAACGGAAACGCGCTGCCGTCCGGCAGCGCATGCGACGTCGCGCTGACGATGCCGGCCGTGACCGTGTTGCCGGAGCCGTCCGGCGCGCCGATCGTCATCACCGGTTCGCCGGCACGCACCCGCGACGAATCGCCGATATGCACGACCGGCAGCTTTGTCGCGTCGATGTGCAGCACGGCGACGTCGCTCTGCGGATCGACGGTCACCACCGTCGCCTTCAACTCTCGACGATCGGCCAGTCGCACCGTCACGTCGGTCGCGTCGGCGACGACATGCGCGGAAGTCAGGATCACCCCGTCGGCGCCGACGATGAAGCCCGAGCCGATGCCCGCGATCGCGCGCGGCGACGAATCAGGCGCAGGCGCCTGCGCGCCTTGCGCGGGCGGCAGCGGCGCGCCGCGGCGGAAGAACGCGGAAAGCGGATCGTCGGGATCGAGGTACACGAAGGACGGCCCGCCGGCCTGCTGGTCGGTCGCCGCGGTCATGATGGTCACGATCGCCGGGCCGTAGCGGTCGACGATCGCCGAGAAGTCGACCGGCATCGAGTAAGACCGTGCGGCGGGCCTGTTCTTCATCACCGGTGGCGTGGCGGGCGGCGCGACGGTCCCGGCAGCGGCCGGCGGCGACGCCAAAACCAGGGCGAATACGCCCCCGATCAACGCGGTGCGAAGCACGGCGCGAGCAAGCGTCTGGCGAACCACGGTGCACCTCCCCCGGCAGTCGCGGCGCCGACCCGCGCGAGACGCGCGGACGCCCGACAAGCACCGGTACACCCCTCCATTTATAGTCCACGCCACCTCCGGAACATACGAATCGAAACCCGCATGCCGGGTGGTCGGGCAGCGGCGGAACCGCGACAGCGTTCGTTCCGGACAAAGTTCGCGGTTCGTCAATCGGAACATTCCCCCGACGCGGCGGCGAGGCGCGACGCAATGCGTCCCGCGCTACCAGGCCAGCGCCAGAAAATTGCGCACCACCGCCGACGGATCGTCGCGCCGCGACGCAATGGCGAGCCTCGCACGCAGCCCGTTGCCCGCGACCTGCCGATACACGACGCCCGCGACCTGCACCTGCGTGATCGCCTTCGGCACGATCGACACGCCGAGCCCGGCCGCGACGAGCGTCACCGCCGAAGCGATTTGCGGCGCGGGCTGCGCCATGCGCGGCTGGAAGCCGGCGGCATTGCATGCGGCGACGATGTCGTCGAACAGCGCGCTGCCCGCTTCGCGCGGCACCTGCACGAACGCCTCGTCGGCCAGCTCCGCCAGATCGATCCGACGCCGCCGCGCGAGCCGATGCGCGACCGGCAGCGCGATGAACATCGGCTCCTCGTCCCAGTCCGCTGCCACCAGCGTGTCCGCGATGCGGCGCTCCGGACGCACGATCGCGACGTCGAGCCGCCCGGCCGCCAGCGCGTCGAGCAGCACGCCGGAGGTCGCCTCCTGCAACGTCAGATCCGTATCGGGAAACGCTTCGCGAAAGCGGCGAATCAGGTCCGCCACCTTCGAATTGAAGGCCGCCGTCCCGGTGAACCCGACCCGCAATTGCCCGATCTCCCCGCGCGCCGCCCGTCTTGCCGCCCGCGCCGCGCGTTCCGCGTCGTCGAGCACGCGCCGTGCCTCCTCCGCGAATACCTCTCCCGCCACGGTCAGTTCGGCGCCGCGCGCGGTCCGCTTGAACAACGCCACGCCGAGTTCGTTCTCGAGCGCCTTGATCTGCTGGCTGAGCGGCGGCTGACCCATGCCGAGCGTTTCCGCGGCCTTCGTGAAGTTGGACGTGGCCGCCACGGCCAGAAAGTATCGGAGATGCCGAAGTTCCATGCGTTGTTGTGATCCCGGGGTAGATGGAAGCGGCTTTAGAGCCAGTCGAAAAACGTATCGCTACGGTTCATTTCATATATTGGACATATACATGAGCGTGCGCAAGAATTCGGGCATTCCCTGACCCATCGGGCACCTGTCATGTCCACTCCCGCAATGTCACCCGCCACGAATCGCGCCGCGAACGCCGCGCCGGATGCGCTGCCTATCGGCGTGTCGCCGCGCTCGGCAGCCTACAAGCGCATCGCGCTGGCGCTGTTCCTCGCCGGCTTTTCCACCTTCTCGCTGCTGTACTGCGTGCAGCCGCTGCTGCCCGCGTTCGCACGCGAGTTCAACATCGGCGCGGCGTCGAGCTCGCTGTCCCTGTCGCTGTCGACCGGGCTGCTGGCGGTTTCCATCCTGTGCGCCGGCGCGCTGTCCGAACGCGTCGGACGACGCGGGCTGATGTTCGCGTCGATGACGCTGGCCGCGCTGTTCAACCTGCTCGCCGCGATTTCGCCGAACTGGAACCTGCTGCTGCTCTGGCGCGCGCTCGAAGGGTTCGCGCTCGGCGGCGTTCCGGCGGTGGCGATGGCCTATCTCGCCGAGGAAATCGCCGCCGACGGGCTGGGCCTGGCGATGGGACTTTACGTCGGCGGCACCGCGTTCGGCGGCATGATCGGGCGGATCGGGATGAGCGCGCTCGAAGAGTATTTCTCGTGGCGCACCGCGATGCTGACGATCGGCGTGGTCGACCTCGTCGCGGCGGTCGCGTTCGTGATGCTGCTGCCGCAGTCGCGACGCTTCGTGAAGCGCACCGACCTGACGCTGCGTCACCATCTGCGGCTGTGGAACGCGCAGCTGCATCACGCGCGGCTGCCGTTCGTGTTCGCGATCGGCTTCCTCGTGATGGGCGCGTTCGTGACCGTCTACAACTACGCCGGGTTCCGGCTGACGGCCGCGCCGTTCAACCTGAGCGCGACCGCCTGCGGACTGATCTTCGGTGCCTACCTGTTCGGGATGGTGTCTTCGTCGAGCGCCGGTGCGCTCGCCGATCGTCTCGGGCGCGCGCCCGTCCTCGTCAGCGGCATGCTCGTGTTCGCGGCCGGCCTCGCACTGACGCTGTCGCATTCGCTCGTCGCGATCATCGTCGGGATCGTGCTGATCACGATCGGCTTCTTCGTCGCCCATGCGGTCGCGAGCGGCTGGGTCGGGCATCTCGCCGGTTCCGCGAAGGGGCACGCCGCGTCGCTCTACCTGCTGGCCTATTACCTCGGGTCGAGCGTGCTGGGCTCCATCGGCGGCTCGTTCTGGCAACACGGTGCGTGGAGCGCGGTCGTCGCGTATGTCGCGGTGCTGCTCGTGCTCGGCCTGGCAGCGGCGCACCGGATCATGCGCGCGGAACGCGTGCGGTAAACGCCACCACGACATGCGCCGCCACCAAATGCATCGCGTCAGCGCACGCGCGCATGGAACTTCGCGATCGCCTTCCACATCAGCACCGGATTCGAGTACATCGGGAAATGCCCGCAATCCGGTATTTCCGACAGAAAGACACCGTGCGCCTCGATCGCGCTCAGGTACGACAGCGACGCGTTCTGCGCGCCGTACATGAACATCCGGGGAAACGGCAGGCCGAGGAATTTGCGCATCAGGTCGCCGTTGTCGGACAGGTCGACCATCGAGCGGAAGATCGCCCCGACCGCTTCGGCCCGCACCTTGTGACGCAGGCTCGCCGAGTACAGCGCGCTCGCGTAGGCCGGCGCGCGACGGGTGCGGTCGATGAAATCGTCGAAGAACCGCTCGGCGCTGTCGCGCGGATGGTCGACGATCTGCCGGCTCAGGAAACAATCCTCGGGCGCGATGTTCCCCTCGATGTCGACGAAGCTCAGCACGCGCCGCGGATACAGATGTGCGAGCATCAACGACGTCAGCCCGCCCATCGAATGGCCGACGAGATGGAATCGATCGAAGCCCAGGCGGTCGATCACGTTCAGCGCAGTCTCGACGAGAAACGGAATCGATATCTTCGACAGATCCGCGCAATGCGTTTCACCGCAGCCCGGCGCATCGTATGCAACGAAAGGCCGGCCGTCGAATTCGCGATGGCGCACGATGTCCGCGTAATCCTCCTTGGTCGAGCCGAAGCCGTGGAGAAACACGACGGGCGCGTGCTCGCCGCCGCGATGAATGGCCGACACATCCAGGTCGGTGCTGTCGACGGCGAAGGACAACCGCGACTGGGAAAACTCATCACTCATCTAATCGAATTCCGGGTAAGGATGGTGTAGCGCCCGCCCCGGCGCGACAGGGTCGACCGGGGTGGAATGACAGACGCCGGGCAACGACGCTCAGGCCGTCAGCATCCGGCAGAAATCCTGGATCGCGGTGCACGCACGCAGCAACGACTTGTCGTCGAGCGCGTAAGCGATCCGGATGTACGGGCCGAGCCCGAAAGCGCTCCCGTGCACGGTGGCCACGCCGGCTTCGTCGAGCAACGCATTCACCACATCCTCGTCGCTCGCCAGTTGCACGCCCGCACGGGTCGTCTTGCCGATCACCCCCTCGCACGACGCGAACGCATAGAACGCGCCCTGCGGAACATCGCAGCGCAAACCCGGCGCCTGGTTCAGTTGTTCGACGACCAGATCACGCCGTCGCTGGAACGCGACGCGGGAATGCGCGATGAAATCCTGCGGCCCCGTCAGCGCGGCCAGCGCCGCGTGCTGCGAGATCGTCGACGCGCCGGACGTCTGCTGCCCTTGCAACTTCTCCATCGCATCGATCAGCCAGCGCGGCCCGGTACCGAAACCGATGCGCCAGCCCGTCATCGCATAGGCCTTCGACACACCGTTCATCGTCAGCACGCGTTCGCGCAGCCGCGGCTCGACCTGGGCGATCGTGAAGAATTCGATGCCATCGAAAATCAGGTGCTCGTAGATATCGTCGGACAGCACCAGCACGTGCGGATGCGCGAGCAGCACCTCGGCGAGCGCCTTCAGCTCCGCACGGCTATACACCGCGCCGGTCGGGTTCGACGGCGAGTTCAGGATCAGCCATCGCGTGCGCGGCGTGATCGCCGCCAGCAGCGCGTCCGGTGTGAGCTTGAAGCCGCTTTCCGCGCCGCATGCGACAGTGATGGAGCGACCGCCGCACAGCTGCACGATCTCCGGATAGCTGACCCAGTACGGTGCCGGGACGATGACTTCGTCGCCCTCGTTCAGCGTCGCGGCCAGCGCATTGAAGATCACCTGCTTGCCGCCGCTGCACACGAGCGTGTCGCGCCAGTCCACGTCGACGCTGTTCTCGCGCCGGAACTTCTCGGCAATCGCCTCGCGCAGCGCACGCAGCCCTGCCACCTGCGTGTAGCGCGTGTGGCCCGCGCGGATCGCGGCGATGCCCGCTTCCCGCACGTGTTCCGGCGTGTCGAAATCCGGCTCGCCGGCGCTCAGCGAAATCACCGCGGCACCGCTCGCGCGCCGGGCGGCCACACGATCCATCACCTTGTAGGTCGCCGACGGACGCGCGGCTGCGAGGAAGCGGTTCAGCGTATCGATCGGTGCGCTCATTGAGCGTTCCTCCAGTTCGTCAGACCCATCAGTTCGAGCGTGCTGCGCCCTGCGCGCAATGCGTCCATCATTTGCGCTTCCTTGTCAGCACGCGCCTGCCCTTGGGCCAGCGTCGTCTCGACATATGCAACTGGTATCACCAGCACGCCGTCGTCGTCGGCCACGACCAGATCGCCGGCGGCTACAGGCGTTCCCGCGAAGCTGATCGACTGTCCGACCGACGGCGCGCTCGCCTTGATCGTGCCGCGCATGGAAATGCCGCGCGTGAATACCGGAAAGCGCCGTGCGGTCAGCGCCGCGATATCGCGCACGCCACCGTCGATGACCAGCCCGGCCACGCCGGCCGCCTCGGCGGCGACAGTCAGCACCTCGCCCCAGTAACCGGCGACGAAGCCGCCCGTCGAGATGACGAGCACGCTGCCGCGCGACACCTGCTCCATCGCGATATGAATCGAAAGGTTGTCGCCCGGCGAACATTCGAGCGGAAAGGCAGGACCGGCGACCGACGCGCCGGGCCACACCGTGCGGATCGCCGGATCGACGGCGCCGGTGGACAGGCCCGAGGCCTCGAACAACGTGGAGGTGCCGAGTTTACGCGCCTGCTCCAGCAGCGCCGGCTCATAAGTCTGGGTCGGGTTCATCGTTCAGGCCTTGCTTTGCAGTGTGTGATAGCCCAGCGCCGCTCGCGCTTCGCCAAGCGTCTTGCCCTGTGCGATCTGTTCGCGGATATGCGATTCGACTTCTTCGATCCGGCGAGCAACCTGTGCGACTTCGCGCGCTCGATCGCGGGGCACGATCACGGCGCCGTTCGCATCCGCGACGACGATGTCGCGCGCCGCCACGCGCACGGTGCCGATTGCGACCGTCGTATTCACCGACTCGACCTGCACGCGGTCCTTGCCAGTCCGCATGAAGCGCCCTGCCGTGAACAGCGGATAGTTGTCGCCCAGCGCCTTGTTCACGTCGCGGCACACGCCGTCGATCACGGTGCCGGCAATGCCACGCTGCCCGGCATACTGGGTCATGATGTCGCCCCATACCGTGCAGTCGGTCCGGCCGTCGTTGTCGATCACGACCACGTCACCTTGCGCGACATCGTCGATGAAGTCGCCGACGGTGCCGGGCGGCACGCTCGCGGGTACGTACTTGACCGTGAAGGCGGGACCGACGACGACCTTCGTGTAGTTGGCCAACGGCATGATGCCGAGCGCCTGTCCGTGCAGCCCGAGCTTGTCCATCGCATCGGAAACGCCGGGCGTATCGAGCCCTTCGAACAGCGCGACCAGTTCCTGGTCTTCCGCCGCAGCCTTGTTGGGATTCGTCATATCAAAACTCCGCTAGAAGGATGAGCGGTCAGCGCACCGCGATGGCTTCGAATTCCTTGTCGTGCATCACGTCCGCGACCGGGCGGCCGGCACGCACGGCGGCGACCATCCCGTCCTGTCGCTTCGCGATACGCTCACCGAGATCGAGCACGTCCTCGATGCACCGCGCCGGTATGAACACCGTGCCGCATCGGTCGGCGATCACGTAATCGTCCTGATGGACAGTCACACCGGCCATCTGCACCGGTGTGCCGGAATCGATCTGGATCACGCGGTTGCGCGCGCTGATCATCGTGATGCCGCGTCCGTACACCGGATAGCCGATCGATTCGCTTCCGTCGATGTCGCGGCTCAGGCCGTCGATCACCGAGCCGCGAATGCGCTTCGCGGTCGCCGCGTTCGCGAGAATGTCGCCCCAGCAGGAAATTCCGTCCGCGCCGCCGGCGATCACCAGCACGCGATCGTCGGTGGCGATCGCGTCGACGACCGGCGAGATCAGGTGCACGGTCGGTTTGGCATCGGCTTTCGGACCGAGCTGAATGGTGCTGGCACGCCCGACGATCTTCGGGCAGTTCCACAGTGGACGCAGGCCGACCGTAGCGCCAGGCATGCCGAGAAAGTCGAGCGCGTCGGATACGGTATTGGTGTCGAGCGACGCAAGGCGCTCGAGCAAGGAAGGCTGGTTCATCATGCTGTTTCCCGTTGACAAGTGCAGCCATCGTCGCTTCGGTAGCGTGACAAGTAAATTTCGTATTTCATATCTGCGTGATACGATTTCCGGAATACGAAAAACCTCACGTCGCGCGCGGCCGGCAACCACCATGTCGCGCCGCGCCGCCCTCCCCGCGGCATTTTCCGCGCTGCTTCACTCCGGGCATACCCGCCATGAGCAACACGATCGACTACCGGCTGATTCGGCAACTCTGGATGTTTCTCGCCGTCGCCGAGGAGCAGCATTTCGGGCGCGCGGCGAAGCGGCTGAACATGTCGCAACCGCCGTTGACCGAGCAGATCAAGGTACTGGAGCAGTCGCTCAGGATCCAGTTGTTCTACCGCTCGCGGCAGGGAACCCAACTGAGCCCGGCGGGCGCCGCGATCCTGCCGGCCGTCCGGCAATTCGCCGGCCAGGCCGAGCGGCTGCAGCGTGTCGTGCGCGAGGTCGCGGCCGGCCAGTCGGGCGTGCTGCACGTCGGCGCGATCACGTCCGCGATGCTCGACACGGTGCCGCCGCTACTGGACGCGCTCAAGCGCGCGCATCCGAACCTGACCGTGTTCGTCAACGAGATCGACAGCGTCGACGCGATTCCGGCGCTGGAGGCCGGCGAGCTTGATCTCGCCTTTGCACGCGTCGATGGCGAGGTAGCGAACGGTATCGCGACGATGCCGATGGCCGAGGACCGGCTCGCTGTCGCGTTGCCGAAGAAGCATCCACTGGCGGCCATACCAAGGGTGCGGCTGCGCGCGTTGATGGACGAACCGCTGATCATGTCGTCGCGACAGGTCAGCCCCGTCTACTTCGACATGTTGACGTCCGTCTGCCGCACGCATGGGCTGACACCGCGCGTGATTCACGAGGTGCGTTCGGTGACGTCGCAGATTGCGTACGTCGGCTGCGGTCAGGGCGTGGCGCTGGTGCCTGCGTCGACCCGCAAGCTCGCGCCGGAGAACGTCGTCGTGCGGCCGTTGAAGGAAAAGGTCATGGTCGTGACGGCGGCCGCTGTCTGGAATACGAACCGTCATCATCCGATGGTCGATGCCGTGCTCGACATGCTGAAAAAGTAACGACGCGCGACAATCGTGCCGCTTCCCGGGCGGCGTCACCCGCGCGCCGGGTCACTCGCCCGCGACCCGATGCGCGATCGTCGACAGCGTCCGCAGCATCGGCGCGAACGCATCGGCCGACGTATTGCCGAACCCGAGCACGAGCCCGTTGGCCGGCGACGTCGCGTGAATCGAGAACCCCGACAGCGGAAACGGCCCGATCCCGTGCGTGCGCGCCGCTTCGACGATCACGCGGTCTCGAAAACGGGCCGGCAGCCGCAACGCCAGATGCAGCCCGCACGGCCCGCCCTCGACCTGATGCGGCACGGTGAACGCGTCGTCCAGCGCGGCGAGCAGCGAGCGCCGCCGGTCGCGATACAGCCGTCGCATCCGCCCGAGATGGCGCCCGTACTCCCCCGTCTCGATGAAATCGGCGAGCGCGAGCTGCACGTGGCGCGTCCCGCCGCGCAGCATCTCCGGCAACGCCGGCCGCACCGCGGCGAGCAGCGCGTCGGGCAGCACGAGAAAGCCGATCCGCAACGCCGGAAACATCGTCTTGCTGAACGAGCCGAGATAGACGACCGGCGAATCGGCCGCGAGCCCGTGCAACGCGCCGATCGGCTCGCCGGTATGCCGAAACTCGCTGTCGTAATCGTCCTCGATGATCCATGCGCGATGCCGGCGTGCGGCATCGATCAGCGCGAGCCGGCGCGAGATCGACAGCACCGCGCCGGTCGGGAACTGGTTCGACGGCGTGGTGTAGACGAGCCGGGGCGTCCGTTCGCGCCAGTCCGTGTCTGCCGCGCGCAGCCCCTCCGCGTCGACCGGCATCGGCACGACGTCGAGATCGGCCGCCTGCATCGCGGTGCGCGCACCGCGATAGCCGGGCTCCTCGACCCAGACCGTGTCGCCGGGGTTCGTCAGCAACTGCGCGCACAGCGCGATCGCGCCCTGCGCGCCTTCGGTGATCACGATCTGCTCGGGATCGCAGCGCACGCCGCGCGTCACGGCCAGGTGGCGCGCGATCGACTCGCGCAGCGCGCGTTCGCCGAGCGGGTCGCCATACGCGAGCAGGTCGCGGCCGGCGCGGCGCAGCGCGCGGTCGATCGCATGCCGCCACGCATCCACCGGGAAATGCGACAGCGCGGGCACGCCCGGCCGGAAGCCTTCCGACTCGCCGGCGCCGATCAGGCTCGGGCGAATCCGGCCGAGCCGCTGCGCGACGGCCGGCGGTGCGACCCGCCGGCGCGGCGCGGCCGGCCGCGACAGGCCGACCACGCGCGTTCCGCGGCGATCGGATTGCAGGAAGCCTTCGGCGACGAGCTGCTCGTAGACGGCCGCCGTCGTGTTGCGCGACACGCCGAGCGTCTCGGCCAGCGCGCGCGTGCCGGGCAGCCGCGTGCCGGCCGGCATCGCGCCGCCGAGAATCGCGTCGCGCACGCGGCGCAGCAACTGCCGCTGCAACGAAGGCGCGCCGGCCGTGCGCGCGAGCGGCGCGTCGAGCGGCAACAGCGGTGCGTCGCCGGAAGGAAAGGCAGTCGTCATCGGGATATCGCAGTGTGGAAGCCTCGGGGCATCGCGCGTCGAGCGCGGCGCCGGCATGGCACCGGCGTGGCGCGTTCGTGGCACCTCGGCAGCACCTTCGTGGCACCATAAATTTGCTGTCGGCTGGCGCTTCTCATGGTACCTCGCCGGGACTACGATCGTCTGCATGCCGGCATGTCGCCGGCCGCCAACCGAAGCGAGATCGACCTTGTCCACGCTCACCAACGACTTCCAGCAGCCCATCGGCCACCCCGTTCCCGACTGGTCCGCGCGCCCTCGCCCGGAGCGCATCGTGCTCGAGGGCCGCTACTGCCGCCTCGAACCGCTCGACGCCGACCGCCATGCCGCCGACCTGTACGCCGCGTACGCGCAGGCGCCGGACGGCAGCGACTGGACCTATCTCGCGCACGGGCCGTACGCCGACGAGTCGAGCTACCGCGACTACGCGCGCGGCGCGGCGGCCAGCGCCGATCCGCTGCACTACACGGTGATCGACCGCGCGACGAACCGCGCCGTCGGCACGCTCGCGCTGATGCGCATCGACCCGGCCAACGGCGTGATCGAGGTCGGTTCCGTCACCTTCTCGCCGCTGCTGAAGCGCACGCCGATTTCGACCGAAGCGCAGTACCTGCTGATGAAGTACGCGTTCGACACGCTCGGCTACCGGCGCTACGAATGGAAGTGCGACGACCTCAACGAACCGTCGCGCAAGGCGGCAGCGCGGCTCGGCTTCCGTTACGAAGGCACGTTCCGGCAGGCGATCATCTACAAGGGCCGCAACCGCGACACGGCATGGTTCTCGATCGTCGACGGCGAATGGCCGGACGTGCGCGCCGCGTTCGAAGCCTGGCTCGCGCCGGAGAACTTCGACGCCAGCGGTACGCAGCGCGAGACGCTCGTCGCGATCCGCCACGCGCGGGCGCGTGCGCGCGATGCGGCCGGCCGCGCGAACGACGCGACGCGCGTCACGGTCCGGCCGCTCGTGGCCGCCGACGAAGCCGCGTGGCGCCCGCTGTGGCAGGGCTACCAGACTTTCTACGAGACCGCGCTGAGCGACGCCGTGTTCGCGACGACATGGGCGCGCCTGATGGATCCCGCCGAACCGATGTTCGCGCTCGGCGCCTTCGACGCGTCGGGTACGCTGGTCGGCATCGTGCACGCGATCTATCACCGCTCGTGCTGGACCGAAGGGCCGTACTGCTATCTGCAGGACCTGTTCACGGCGGCGGACGCCCGCGGGCAAGGCGCGGGCGGCGCACTGATCGAAGCCGTGTACGAGCGGGCCCGCGAAGCCGGCGCAAGCCGCGTGTACTGGCTCACGCACGAAACCAACACGACCGCCCGCGCGCTGTACGACAAGCTCGCGAACAGCGCGGGGTTCATCCAGTACCGGAAGGATCTCAAGTAATGCGAGAGTGCAACTGGTCGCTCAGCCCGGGGCATCGACCGGATCCGTCGCCTCGCCGCGGGCTGGTGCCGCGCGACACGCGGCGCCAGCCGCAGGCGGCACCGACGCGGGGTGGATCATCTCGTCGCCGTTGACCGGCACCGGCCGCCGCACCGGCCGGTACACCGGTTCGCCCGGCTCGATCGCCTGCCCGGAGATCGCGCAGCGGCCCGCCTGCAACGCGACGCGCAAGCGCCAGCGTTGCTCGCCGTAATGGCAGCGCCCGCTTTCGCTCCAGCGCACCAGCAAGCCGTCGTCGCCCGCTTCCAGAACCGACACGAACAGTTGCGGCCGCAACGGTGAAACGCCCGGTGCGACAGGCTCCGGAGTCGGCGCGCGATCGGCACGCTCCGATCGCCGGGCCATCCCGACGTCTGCCGGTAACGGCATCGCGTCCCGCTCTTCGGCTACCAGCATGTGGTACGACACGTACTCGCAGATCAGGCATTCGATAACGTTTGGCATGCTTGACGACATTCCGTGAAGATTTGAGACGAGCCGCGCTCGGCCCTTCGCACGGCAGCAACGACCGATTCAGTCATGCACCCCGCCTCCGGTGCAACCACCATGCACGCATGGCGATCGGACATTGCCGCAGATGATACAAGTTGAAGTTAACTTCAAGTAAAGGGGAAACATGCGCAACGATGCGTTTCGCTGATCGCCACAATGGACCGCAACGACCGCGGCTACGACGCCCACGACCGAACCGCGCGTCTCGCGTTTCGTCTCAAACGGCTGAGACGAATGTCCCGGCGTCTCAGCCGCCGCGCCCCGTCGCAATCGCAGCAAATTTCGCATGTGATTCGCACGGCCCCGGCTGATGTCAACGCAAGGCGGCCTGCTGCATCGCACACCGCCCGCCCGACGCCTTCGCCACCCGACCGCCGATTCAAGCTGGCCCCGTTCCTGCATGTCGGTCGCTCGCGCAATCGCGCGACGGACGAACCGGCCCTTGGCCGCGCGTCCGACGACAACCTGACGGAGACAGCAACGTGAGTACACCGGCATCGAACACCGCTCCCAGCATGAAGGCCGCCGTCTGGCATGGCCGCCACGACATCCGCGTCGAAGAGGTTCCCGTTCCGGCGCATCCGCCGGCCGGCTGGGTCCAGATCCGCGTGCACTGGTGCGGGATCTGCGGCTCCGACCTGCACGAGTACGTCGCCGGGCCCGTGTTCATTCCCGTCGACGCGCCGCACCCGCTGACGGGCCTGAAGGGCCAGTGCATCCTCGGCCACGAGTTCAGCGGCGAGATCGCGGCGCTCGGCGCGGGCGTGACGGGCTTCGCGGTCGGCGAGCGCGTGACGGCCGACGCCTGCCAGCATTGCGGCACCTGCTGGTATTGCCGGCACGGGCTGTACAACATCTGCGAGAACCTCGCGTTCACCGGGCTGATGAACAACGGCGCGTTCGCCGAATTCGTGAACGTGCCGGCCGAGCTGCTGTACAAGCTGCCCGACAACTTCCCGACGGAGGCCGGCGCGCTGATCGAGCCGCTCGCGGTCGGGCTGCATGCGGTGAAGAAGGCCGGCAACATCGTCGGCCAGACCGTCGTCGTGGTCGGCGCCGGCACGATCGGCCTGTGCACGATCATGTGCGCGAAGGCCGCGGGCGCCGGACGCGTGATCGCGCTGGAAATGTCGGCCGCGCGCAAGCAGAAGGCGCTGGAGGTCGGCGCGACGGTCGTGATCGATCCGAAGGCGTCCGACGCGGTCGCGGAAGTCAAGGCGCTGACGGGCGGCTACGGCGCCGACGTGTCGTTCGAGTGCATCGGGCACACGGCCACCGCGCAGCTCGCGATCGACGTGATCCGCAAGGCCGGCAAGTCGGTGATGGTCGGCATCTTCGAGGAGCCGACGTCGTTCAACTTCTTCGACATCGTGTCGACCGAGAAGGAAGTGATCGGCTCGCTCGCGTACAACGGCGAATTCGCGGACGTGATCCGCTTCATCGCGGACGGCCGCATCGACGTGCAGCCGCTGATCACCGGCCGGATCACGCTCGGCGACATCGTCACGCACGGCTTCGAGGAGCTGGTCAACCACAAGGACCGGAACGTGAAGATCATCGTCCAGCCCGCGGCCGCCTGACGAACCGTTGACAGGACGATGACGGCCCCGCGGCGGCCGGAAGCGGCGCCGAACGGTCCCGGGGCGGCCCCGGTGCATCCCGGGCGCGGCCCGCCGCCGGCCGCCGCGTGTTGCTGCCCGTTTTCGGTGCGTGCGCAACCGCGCCGGGTGCGGCGCGCGGGGTCGGACTTCGATATACTCGAAGCGACATCACCGCCCCGCGCGCCACCCGCGCGCCCGCTTCCGTGAAACCACGAGCCGGCCTGATCCTCGAACTCTTCGTCAACCTGATGCTGCCCTGGGTCGCATATCGGGTCGCGCATCCGTATTTCGGCGAAACCGGCGCGCTGTACGCGTCGGCGATTCCGCCCATCGTCTGGTCCGTCGTCGAATTCATCCGCTCGCGCCGCATCGATGCGGTGGCCGCCATCGTGCTGCTCGGTATCGCGCTGTCGATCGCCGGCATGGCGCTCGGCGGCAGCGCGCGCACGCTGCTGATGCGCGAATCGCTCGCGTCCGGCACGATCGGCGTCGTGTTCCTGCTGTCGTTGTTCCGCGAGCGTCCGCTGATCTTCTACCTCGCGCGCGCGACGGTGGCCCGCGAGATGGCCGGCGGCGCCGCGCGTTTCGAGACGGTCTGGGCCGAGCAGCCGGGGCTGCGCCAGATGCTCCGCCTGATGACCTTCGTGTGGGGCGCCTGCATGACGCTGGAGATGCTGCTGCGCCTGTGGATGGTCGTCACCTGGCCGGTCGAGCGCGTGCTCGTCGTGTCGCCGATCATGGGCTACACGGTGTTCGGCACGCTGCTGCTGTGGACCTTCTGGTACCGGCGGCGGATGCGCGAGCGCAACAGCGTCGACATCCCGACCCGCGACGGCGTCACCGAGATCGCCGGCCGCTGAGCGCCCGCCCCGTCCGCCCCGCGCGGCCGGCCCGGCGGCCGTCACGGCCGCTGGGGTATGATGCGCGGCTCTCGTTCGCCCCCTGCATCGCCCCATGTCTCTCTCGCTTCTCCCGTGTGCCACGATCTGGCTCGCACTGTTCGCGGCCGCCGCGTTCGCGTGGCAGCGCCCGCTGCATGGCCTGAGCATCGCCGTTGCCGCGCTCGGCTATGCCGGCGCGCTGGCGTTCGGCAAGCTCGAACCGATCGTGCTCGCGCCGCTCGCGCTGCTCGCGGCCGCCGCCTGGGGCGTCGCGCCGGGCCGCCCGCTCGCGATGCGGATCGTCGCGCACGTCGTGTTTGCCGCGCTCGCGATCGCGCTGAGCCTGCACCTGCTTCCCGGCTTCCACAATCCGCGCGTGATCGAGCCGACGCGTTTCACGCCGGATGCCGTGCCGTTCACGATGTACCTGAATTTCGACAAGCCGCTCGTCGGCCTGTGGCTGCTGTGGGCGCTGCCGTGGGTGGCGCCGGACGTCCCGCCGGCACGCGCGCTGCGCACCGGCGCCGTGGCGGCCGTCGCGACGGCGGCGGCCTGCCTGGCCGGCGCGCTCGCGTTCGGCATGGTCGGCTGGGCGCCGAAATGGCCGGCGTCGGGCTGGATGTGGCTCGTCAACAACGTGCTGCTCGTCACGCTCGCCGAGGAAGCGCTGTTCCGCGGCTACGTGCAAGGCGGGCTCACGCGCGTGCTCGGCCGGTTCGGCTGGGGGCCGTGGGCCGCGCTCGCGATCGGCGCGGGGCTGTTCGGCGCCGCGCACGCGGCCGGCGGCTGGCCCTGGATCGTGCTCGGCACGGTGGCCGGCATCGGCTACGGCCTCGCATGGCGGCGCGGCGGCCTGCTCGCATCCGCGCTCGCGCATGCGGGGCTGAACGTGATCCACTTCGCGCTGTTCACCTACCCGATGCTCGCCGCCGCGCGCTGAACGCCGCACGCGGCGGCATCCCGCCGGTTTCGCGCGGTCGAACTCAGTTGAAGCCGGCTACCGCGTGCGGCACGTAAGGGCCTTCGAGCGTCGCGATTTCATCGTTCGTCAGCTTCAGCTGCAGCGCGCCGAGCGCATCGTCCAGATGATGCGGCTTCGAGATGCCGACGATCGGCGCGGTGACGCCGCGCTTGTGCGCGACCCATGCGAGCGCGACCTGCGCACGCGGCACGTTGCGTGCGGCGGCGATCGCCGCGACGGCCTCGACGACCGCGCGATCGGCACCGGCCGTCGCGTCGTACATCCGCTGACCGACCTCGTCGCTCTGCTGCCGGCCGGACGACTCGTCCCAGTTGCGCGTCAGCCGGCCGCGCGCGAGCGGGCTCCACGGAATCACCGCGATGCCTTCGGCCTCGCACAGCGGCAGCATTTCCCGTTCTTCCTCGCGATACAGCAGGTTCAGGTGGTTCTGCATGCTGACGAAGCGGGTCCAGCCGTTCTGCTTCGACGTATACAGCGCCTTCGCGAACTGCCACGCAAACATCGACGACGCACCGATGTAGCGCGCCTTGCCGGCCTTCACGACGTCGTGCAGCGCCTCGAGCGTCTCCTCGATCGGCGTGCCGTAGTCCCAGCGATGGATCTGGTACAGGTCGACGTAGTCGGTGCCGAGCCGCTTCAGGCTCTGGTCGATGTCCGTCATGATCGCCTTGCGCGACAATCCCGCGCCGTTCGGCCCCGGGCGCATCCGGTAGAACACCTTGGTCGCGATCACGACGTCGTCGCGCTTCGCGAAGTCGCGCAACGCACGGCCGACGATCTCCTCGGACGTGCCGTCCGAATACATGTTCGCGGTATCGAAGAAATTGATGCCGGCCTCGATCGCGCGCTGGATGATCGGGCGGCTTTCCGCTTCCGGCAGCGTCCACGGGTGGGTGCCGCGCGACGGCTCGCCGAACGTCATGCAGCCCAGCACCAGCTTCGACACGTCCATCCCGGTCGACCCGAATTTCACGTATTCCATCGCTCGCCTCGTCATTGAAGTGGGGTTGCGGCCGGATGCGCGGCCCGGTTCGGTGCACCGGGTACGAACGCCGTGCGCTGCATCGGCCAGACGTCGCATGGTATCGCGCAGCGCGCGAACGCGTAGTCGACGCGACGGCCTGCTGCGGCCGGGTCGCCCAGGAACGCCGACGCGCCGGAACCACAGCCCAATCCCACTCGAGCAAGGCTTCGACGGCGCACACCGACGCGCCACGCAGCATCCATGATCAGAATGCGCGGCGTGGCGCCGCGCCGGTTGCGCGTCGACGAACGAACGGATTACTCGCGAACGACGAACGGCTTACTTGATCTGGTCGGCGAGCGGCTGCAGGAATTCGGAGAAGCCGGTCAGCATGATCTGCACGCCGATGCACAGCAGCAGGAATGCCGACACGCGCTTCGCGACCTTGGTGCCTTCGGTGCCGAGATAGCGGGAGAGCAGCGCGGCACGGCTGTAGGTCAGCCAGATCACGACCGCGACGAGCGCCGACACCGAGATCGACACGATGCTCGACAGCATGAATTCCGACAGCTTGTGCGTGCGGTTCGCGTTCAGCGCGATCGCGGTGGCGATCGAGCCGGGGCCGACGGTCAGCGGCACGGTCAGCGGGAAGAACGCGCGGGTCATGATCGCGTTCGCATCGATCGGCTTGATCGGCGTATCGCCGCCGCCCGCCGGCCCGTCCGGCTCGTTCAGCATCTGCCAGCCCGCGACGGCGACCGCGAAGCCGCCGCCGATCCGCAGCGCTTCCATCGAGATCCCGAAGAAATGCAGCACCGGCGTGCCGGCGAAGAACGCGACCAGCAACACGATGAACGCGTTGAACGCCACCTTCTTCGCGAGCAGGTTGCGCTCGTGCTCGGTCAGCGCCTCGGTGCGTTCGAGAAACAGGAACGCGATGCCGATCGGATTGATGATGCCGATCAGGCCGGTAAAGCCGAACAGGATCTCGGAGATAAGGCGATTGACGATCATCGGGTGCGAAGAAGCGGTCGGGGCTGGGCCGGCGGCGCGCCGGGGGTCACGCATTGTAGAGCAAGCGCCCGCGCCCGAGACGCAAATCGCGCCCCGGGCCCGGCGGGCCGCGCCGCCGCCTTACTCGGCGCCCGGCTCCCAGGCCGGCGGCCGCTTCGCGAAGAACGCGGCGAAGCCCTCCTTCGCTTCCGGCGTCGCCCGCACGCGGGAGATCGTCTGCGCGGTGAACGCCGCGCGTTCGTCCGACGGCGGGTACTCGCCGATCGCGTCGAAAAAGCGCTTGATCTCCATCAGCGCGTTCGGGCCGTTGCGGCTCAACTCGGCGAGCGCCTTGTCCACTGCGGCGTCGAGCGCATCCAGCGGCACGGCCTGGTGGATCAGCCCGATCGCGACGGCTTCGGCGGCCGCGAGTTGCGTCGCGGTCAGCGCGAGCCGGCGCGCCTGGCGCTGGCCGACCGCCTCGACCAGATACGGGCCGATCACCGACGGCAGGATCCCGAAACGGGCCTCGCTGACCGAAAAGCGCGCGTGGTCGCTCGCGATCACGATGTCGCAGGCCGCGCACAGGCCGACGCCGCCGCCGAACGCGTGGCCCTGCACGCGCGCGACCGTCGGCTTCGGGCACTGCCGGATCGCCCGCATCATCGCGGCGAACCGCTCGGCGTCGCGCAGGTTCGCGGCCGCGTCGTTCGCGCTCGCGCGCTGCATCCACTGCAGGTCGGCGCCCGCGCAGAACGCGCGACCGTCCGAGCGCAGCACGATCGCGCGCACGTCGTCGCGCCGGCCGAGCGTCGTGAACGCGTCGGTCAGCTCGGCGATCATCGTCTCGTCGAACGCGTTGAGCACGTCGCCGCGCTGCAGCGCGACGGTCGCGATGCCGCGCGCATCGACGCCAACGGCCAGGGTCTTCAATCCATCCATCGAACAGGTTTCCTCGGGGTAGAAACAGGGAACGGCGAAACTCAGGCGGCCTGCCGGCGGTCGATCACGCGCCGGGCCTTGCCGGTCGCGCTCGCGGGAATGCCGCCCGCGGCGAGCACCGTCACGCCGGCCGACACGCCGATCATCGTCTTGATCCGGTGCTGCAGCTCGCGCGCGATCGCCGCGCGCTCGGCGTCGGTCACGCACGCGACGGCCTCGGAGCGCAGCTCGACCGCGAGATCCAGCCGGTCCATGTGGCCGTCGCGCGAAAGCGTGATCTGGAACTGCCCCGACAGCTTCGTCTGCGCGACGACGATTTCCTCGATCTGGCTCGGGAACACGTTCACGCCGCGCACGATCAGCATGTCGTCGGAGCGGCCCGTGATCTTCGCGAGCCGGCGCATCGCGCGCGCGGTCGGCGGCAGCAGCGCGGTGAGGTCGCGCGTGCGGTAGCGGATCACCGGCATCGCCTCCTTCGTCAGCGACGTGAACACGAGCTCGCCCTCGCTGCCGTCCGGCAGCACCTCGCCGGTCGCCGGGTCGATGATCTCCGGATAGAAATGGTCTTCCCAGATCACCGGGCCGTCCTTCGTCTCGACGCATTCGCACGCGACGCCCGGGCCCATCACTTCCGACAGCCCGTAGATGTCGAGTGCGTCGATGCCCACGCGTGTCTCCACTTCCTCGCGCAGCGCCTGCGTCCACGGCTCCGCGCCGAAGATGCCGATCTTCAGCGACGACTCGGCCGGGTCCATGCCCTGCCGCACCATCTCGTCGATCAGGTTCAGCATGTACGACGGCGTGACGAGGATGATCTTCGGCTCGAAATCGCGGATCAGCTGCACCTGCTTTTCAGTCTGCCCGCCCGACATCGGCACGACCATGCAGCCGAGCCGCTCCGCGCCGTAGTGAATCCCGAGGCCGCCCGTGAAGAGCCCGTAGCCGAATGCGTTGTGCAGCGTGTCGCCCGGGCGGCCGCCGGCCGCGCGGATCGAACGCGCGGTCACGTTCGCCCACGTGTCGATGTCGCGCGCGGTATAGCCGACCACGGTCGGCTTGCCCGTGGTGCCGCTCGACGCATGCACGCGCACGACCTGCTCGCGCGGCACCGCGAACAGCCCGAACGGATAGTTATCGCGCAAATCGTTCTTGGTCGAGAACGGGAATTTCGCGAGATCGGCGAGCGTCTTCAGGTCGTCCGGATGCACGCCCGCCGCGTCGAACGTGCGGCGATAGTGCGGGACGTTGTCGTACGCGTGGCGCAGCGACCACTTGAGGCGCTCGAGCTGCAGCGCCTGCAGTTCGTCGCGGCCGGCGGTCTCGATCGGCTCGAGGGCGGCGGCGGGGTGCGTCGGGTGAGTCATCGGGGTGCTCCTCCAGTGGAGTGATGTCGTTATCGTGATCGGGGTGACGGGGCCGGCGGCTAGCGGAACGTGCGGCCGGCCGCGTGCAGCGCGGCGATGCGCGGCGACACGCGATAGCGGTCCTCGCCGTAGCTCGCCGCCAGGTTCGACAGCACGCGAAACACGCGGCCGATGCCGATCGCATCGGCCCACGCGAGCGGGCCGCACGGGTAGTTCACGCCCTTCTCCATCGCGAGATCGAGATCGGCGGGCGAGCACACGCCCTGGTTCACCGTGTCGGCCGCCTCGTTCGCGAGCATCGCGACGGTGCGCATCGCGACCATGCCCGGCACGTCGGCGATGCCGACGACGCGAAAACCCGCTTGCTGGAACAGCCCGACCGCATCCGCATAGGCCGCGTCGCTGCACTGCAGCGCGCGCGTCAGCGCGACGAGCCCGGCCTGCGCGTAATCGCGCGCGAGATCGACGAGCACGAGGTCGGCCACGCCGGTTTGCGTGGCGCGCACGGTCGCGGTGCGGCCGTCGGTCAGCGCGATCGACGCGCGGCCGGCCACGGCGAGCAGTTCGTCGGCATGCGCGCCGTTCTGCCGCGCGAGCGCGATGCGTTCGACAACGCGGGCATGCAGCGCGGCGGCCGGGCCGTCCTGCGCGAACAGCACGACGTCGGCCGGCGCATCGCACGGCGGTTCGAACGCGGGCGCGGGCGGCGTCGCGCCGTCCGCATACGAATAGAAGCCGCGGCCCGACTTGCGCCCCAGGAAGCCCGCGTTCACGAGTTCCTGCTGGATCAGCGACGGCGTATAGCGCGGATCGTTGAAGTACGCGCGGAACACCGACTCGGTCACCGCGAAGTTCACGTCGTGGCCGATCAGGTCCATCAACTCGAACGGCCCCATCCGGAAGCCGCCGGCGTCGCGCATCACCGCGTCGATCGAGGCCGGCGTGCCGCCCTGCTCGTTCAGCACGCGCAGCGCCTCCGCGTAATACGGCCGCGCGACGCGGTTCACGATGAAGCCGGGCGTCGACTTCGCCAGCACCGGCCGCTTGCCCCACGCGGCGGCCGTGTCGTAGAGGGCCTGCGCGACATCCGGCGCGGTCGCGAGCCCGCTGACCACCTCGACGAGCGCCATCAGCGGCGCCGGATTGAAGAAATGCAGGCCGGCCACGCGCTGCGGCGCGCGCAGCCCGGCCGCGATCGACGTGATCGAGATCGACGACGTGTTGGTCGCCAGCACGCAGCTGTCGTCGACATGGCGTTCGAGCGTCGCGAAGATCTCGCGCTTCACGTCGAGCCGCTCGGCCGCCGCCTCGACGATCAGCGCGGCGCCCGCGAAGTCGGCCAGCGCGCGCACCGCGCGAATCCGGCTGCCGGCCGCGTCGGCCTGGGCCGGTTCCATCCGGCCCTTTTCCGCGAGCCGCGCGAACTGCGCGCGGATGCCGGCCAGCGCCTTGTCGCATGCGGCTTCGTTCAGGTCGTACAGCAGCACCGCATGACCGGCCGCCGCGGCCACCTGCGCGATGCCCGCGCCCATCGCGCCCGCGCCGATCACGCCGACGACCGCCGACGGCGCCAGCGCGCCCGAATTCACCGAATGTGCAGAAGAAACAGCCATCGCTTGCGATCCGTCATGAAGTGGAAGTGCGAGCGATTATAAACCGACCGGTCGGTAGATTTATGTCAGGGCGAGCCCGAATTTGTCGTGCAAGAGACCGTTACGAAAAGCGCAAGAACAAAAAATCGAACGATCGGGGCACTTTTTTGAAACCGAAAGGTCAATGAAAGCGTCCGATTATGAGATAGTGTCCCCCGAACGCCTGATAAAATTCGACAAATCGCCGGATTTCAGGGGGAAACCGCGTGTCACGCCGCTGCCGTCCACCGCCTGCCCTCCTTTCGGGGTCGGAATCGCGCCACCCGCCTGTCGTGACGTACCCGCGCCCCGCCCTCGGCACCCGGTCGCATCGAACCGTTTCATCCAGCGACGGGCTTCGGCCCGCCCGCGCCCCTCGCCGCTTCACGGCGGCGAATCCAGGGCAGCACGGCTCCGCGCTGCCGCCCATCAGCATCATCGTCCACGTTCGGCGGATCATCCGGCCGGGCTTCGTCAACCCGTGACGGCGCGTCGCGCGCCGCCACTCGCATAGGAAACCGTCCATGCCGCTCTCGTCCAACCAGCTCCCGCGCTGGACCCTCGTGGCCCCGCTTGCCGCGTGGCTGGTACTCGCGCTGTCGCGCGTCGTGCCGGCCGAAGGCCTCGTCATCGCCGTGTTCGCCGCCGCCCTCGCCGGCGCCGTGTTCGCCGCCGTCCACCATGCCGAAGTCGTCGCGCACCGCGTCGGCGAGCCGTTCGGCACGCTCGTGCTGGCGGTCGCCGTGACCGTCATCGAGGTCGCGCTGATCGTGTCGGTGATGCTCGGCGCCGGCCCCGAGAAATCGGGCCTCGCGCGCGATACCGTGTTCGCCGCGGTGATGATCATCTGCAACGGCATCGTCGGCCTCTGCCTGCTGGTCGGTGCGTGGAAGCATGGCGAGCAGGATTTCCAGGGGCGCGGCGCGAGCAAGGCGCTCGCGGTGCTCGCGTCGCTGTCGGTGCTGTCGCTCGTGATGCCGAACTACCTGAACGCCGCGCCGGGCCCGTTCTTTTCGAAATCGCAGCTTGCGTTCGCCGGCGTGTCGTCGCTCGTGCTGTACGGCGCATTCGTATTCGTGCAGACCGTGCGCCACCGCGACTACTTCCTCACCGAGCACGACAGCGCGAACGAATCAGTGCATGCGGCACCGCCGAGCGGCCGCACCGCGCTGATCAGCCTCGTGCTGCTGTTCGTGAGCCTCGTCGCGGTCGTGCTCCTCGCGAAGCTGCTGTCGCCGGCCGTCGAGCATGCGGTGATGAAGCTCGGCGCGCCGGAAGCGGCGGTCGGCATCGTGATCGCCGCGCTGGTGCTGCTGCCCGAAGGGCTCGCGGCCGTCACCGCCGCGCGGGCGAATCGCCTGCAGACCAGCATGAACCTCGCGCTCGGTTCGGCGCTCGCGAGCATCGGGCTCACGATCCCGACCGTCGCGGCCGTGTTCATCTGGGTCGGCCAGCCGCTCACGCTCGGCATCGGCGCGATGGAAACCGTGCTGTTGTCGCTGACGCTGCTCGTCAGCACGCTGACGCTCAGCCAGGGACGCACGACGGTGCTGCACGGCGTCGTGCATCTGTCGCTGTTCGCGGCGTACCTGTTCCTGTCGGTCACGCACTGATGTAAAGCGGCGCGGGCCCCGGCGGATCCTCTCCGCCGGGGCCCGCGCGCCGCTCACCTTCTTCGCTTCACCTTCTTCGCTTCACACCGCCGCTACCGGACCGGAATCACCAGATGCTGGCCGGCCAGGATCAGGTTCGGGTTCGCGAGGTTGTTGCGGCGCTGGATCTCGCGATAGCGCTGGCCGCTGCCGAGCTTGCTCGCCGCGATCAGGTTCAGCGTGTCGCCGGCCTTCACCACGTACGTATGCTCGCCGGACGCGGCCGCGGTCGTCATCGTCTGGTCGCTGACGAAGTACTTGCGCAGCAGGTCCAGATACTGCGGCGACTGCTTGAGCTTCGCGATCGCGGCGTTCAGGTAGATCAGCAGGTCCTGGTCGTCGGCGCGCACGCCGATCTTGTACGCGATGTTCGAGCCGTCGAGCTTGGTCACCGCGAACTTCAGGTCGGTCCCCTTGATCGAGCTGACCGCGAACGGATAGTCGTAGACGAACGCGTCGACCGCACGGCCGTCGAGGCTCTTCGCGATGAATGCCGGATCGGAATCGTCGATCTCGACGAAACGGACGTTCGGATACTGGCGCGTGACGAACGCACGCACGTCCGGGTCGCCCTTCAGGATGCCGACCGTCTTGCCGGCCAGATCGTCCGCCGAGCGGATCGCGGAGCCCTGCCGCACGATCAGCGAATAGCCGAAATCGTCGACGTACGGCACCGAGTAGACGACGCCCGCCGGCGTGTTGTCCGGGAACGTCAGCCCGTCCATCGCGACGTCGACGACATGATTGCCCTTCGCATCGGTGTCGAGCAGTTGCTTCGGCACGCCCGGATACGTGTCGACTTCGTGACGCGTATCGACGACGATCGGCTTGCCGCCGCGCGAGAACGACGGATCGGCGAACAGCAGCCGCGCGAATTCGACGTTGAAGCCGTGCGGCGCGCCCTTGTCCTCGCCGAAGAACGGCTCGCTCGGGTTCTGCACCGAGACCCGCACGATGCCGTTTTCCGCGATCGATTTCAGCGTGTCGGCCTGCGGCGTGAAGCCGGCCGGCAGCACGTTGCCCGCCCCCGAGGGCTGCGCGGGCTGGCCTGCGCCGGCCGATTGCGCGGAGGCCGCGCCAGGCGCCGCGTCGTGCGCGGGAATCAGTGTCGACAGGCCGCCCTGGTGGACGATCCATACGCCGACGAGCACCACCAGGAACACGACTGCACCGAGAAGTTTTTTCATGGTTGCGTGCCTGCGGAAAGTTATTGTTGTTTCGACGGCAATGCGGCGGCCCGTGCCGCATCGGGGCCGGGCACGGGGGTGCCGTTCATCACCGCCTGCTGTTGCGCCTGCTTGACCTCGGGGTTGTCCAGCAGCGACGTCTCCATTTCGGAGAACGCCTTGTTCACCGAGCGCATCACCGAATCGACGGCCACGTCGGTCTTGATCTGCTCGAACGTATCGGCCGTCTGCCGGCCCGCGAGCTTGTTCATGTGCTGCGCCGCCTGCGACATGTCCCACATCGCCTTTGCGCGGTCGATCGCCGATGCGAAATTCTTCAGCTCGACCTGCACCTGCTTGTAGCGGCCTTCGCGGAACGCGAGCAGCTGCTTCATCGTGTCGAGCTGCGCGCGAAAGCGTGGCGCGTCGTCCGGATACTGCTTCTCGAACAGCTCGGTCTTGTCCTCGAAGTTCTTCACTTCGGTGCGGAACGCGGTGATGCTGTCCGCGAATTTCTGCGCCGCGTGGCGCTTTTCCGCGAGCTGGTTGATCAGCGTCTCGATCGGATTCGCCTGTGCTTCCTCGACGATCATCTTCACCTTCTGGTTCGCGAACTTCATCGCGACGACCGGCGCGAAATAGATCGCCCCGAGGCCGATCACGGCCGCGGTGACCAGCGCGATCACCCCCTTCAGGATGAACAGCGCGGCCGGTGCCGCGATCGCGACGCCGGCGACGATGATCGCCCATTTGATCAGCCTTGCCTTGCCACTCCCCGAACTGCCGTTTGCTTCATTCGAAAGCTGCGACATGAGTTTCTCTCCTTGAACCTCGAACTGAACTGCGTGCGTGTGCTACGTCATGCTCAATCGAAATGCTTCGGACTCCAGTGGCGCCGCGCGCGCGGGGCGGTCGGCGCCATGATGCGTGGACGCGTGGCGGCGGCGTCACGAGACACCGGTGCAGGCGTCATGCGCGATACGGTATTCAGGTGCGGCGGGCTGGCGCGCGACACGGCGGCGCCGATCGGCATCGTTCATCGGCGCGGCCAGCGCGCGAACGGGAAAGTGTACCGACGCACGGTACGAAACGGGATGACGGATACGTGACGCGACGGGCGTCGGGAGGATCGTGGTTCCGGCGGGCCGGTGGCTGCGGCGCCGGGATTCCGGTACGAGTGCGTGAAGGCTCATCGTTGTTCTTGTGCGCGTCGCTGATGCGGGAACGCGCGGCCAGCGCGCCCCGCTCCAAATGCACGCACGTATCCTGCGCCGACCGGCATGCAGCGTCAAGCGATCGGCGCGGTGCGTTGCCTTTCGCGAGCGCAAGCGTGCACGACGCGTCAGCTTTCGGAACGGTAAGGATGTTGCCGACGCAGCGATTCGCCGCGCTCGGTCCGACTGCCTCTAAACGACGCCGCCGTCCGTCCCTTCCGTCAGAAACTGCTCGACCATCGCGTTGAACACCGGCAGCGCCGGATTGTCGTTGTCCGCTCGCCACGCGAGATACAGCTCCGCCGCGACGTCGACGTCCGCAAGCGGCCGGAACACCACGCCGTCCACATGCAGCTCGCGCGCCGACGCCGGCACCAGCGCCGCACCCAGGCCGGCACGCACCAGGCCGAGGATCGTATGCGTCTGCCCGACGTAATGCAGGTAGTTCGGCAAGCGCCCTGCGCCGGCGAACATCCCCGAGATCATGTCGTGGAAGTACTTGCCTTCGTTCGGCGAATACGCGATGAACGGCTGGCGGTCGAGCTGGTCCGGGCCGATCCGCTCGTACGCGGCCAGCGGCGCGCCCTGCGCGACCGCGACGAGCATCGGCTCGCGTTGCACGAGCCGGTATTCGAGCGGATGGCGCGCCGCGCGCTGGCGCACGAAGCCCGCATCGAGCATGCGCGACGCCAGCGCGTCGATCTGCACCGTCGACACCATTTCACGCAGTTCGACGTCGACGTCGGGCAGCGCGTGCGCCGCATGCGCGAGCAGCGCCGGAATCATCCGGTACGCGCTGACGGCCGTGAAGCCGAGCGTGATGCGGCCGGCCCCGCCATGCGCGACGCGCTGCGCGGCCTGTTCGGCCCGCGCGGAAAACTCGAGGATGTGCCGTGCGTCGCGCAAGAAGCGCTCGCCGGCCGCGGTCAGCCTGACCTGCCGGCTGCTGCGTTCGAGCAGCGCGATGCCGAGCGCGTGCTCGAGCAACTGGATCTGCCGGCTGAGCGGCGGCTGCGTCATGAAGAGCCGCCTGGCCGCGCGCCCGAAATGCAGTTCCTCGGCCACGGCGACGAAGCAGCGAAGCTGGTTCAGTTCAATCATTCAAATCTTGAATCAATTGATAGCGTCTTGATGTTAGACCGATATCGATTCGATTCCTATACTCGGTTGCACCTGATGCGCGGCCCGCGCCGCGCACGCCGACCGAGACCCTCATGACCATCGACCTTCTGCTCACCCAGCCGCTTCCCGACACCATCGACGCCGAACTGTCCGCCCGCTACGCGGTGCATCGGCTGTATGCGGCCGACCAGCCCGACGCGCTGCTCGATCGCGTCGCATCGCGCATCCGCGGCGTCGTCACGGGCGGCGCGAACGGGTTGCCGGCCGCGTTGATGGCGCGGCTGAGCGCGCTCGAGATCATCGCGATCAACGGTATCGGCACCGACGCCGTCGATCTCGAGCTCGCCCGCGCACGCGGCATTCACGTGACGACGACGCCCGACGTGCTGACCGACGACGTCGCCGACATGGCGCTGGGGCTGATCCTGATGACGCTGCGCGACCTCGGCGCCGGCGAGCGCATCGTGCGCGCCGGCCGCTGGGGCAAGGCGGCGCAGCCGCTCGCGACGCAGGTGACGGGCAAGCGGCTCGGCATCGTCGGCCTTGGCCGCGTAGGACGTGCGATCGCGCAGCGCGCGCAGGCGTTCCGGATGCCGGTCAGCTATTTCGGCCCGCGCGAACACCGCGACAGCGGCTATCGCTACGTGCCCGACCTCGCCGCGCTCGCGCGCGACAGCGACGTGCTCGTGCTCGCGGCGTCGGCCGATCACGGCAACGTGCTCGTGACCGCCGACGTGCTCGCCGCGCTCGGTAGCAAAGGATTCCTGATCAACGTCGCGCGCGGCAAGCTCGTCGACGAAGCCGCGCTCGTGCGCGCGCTCGCCGACGGCACGATCGCCGGCGCGGGGCTCGACGTGTTCGCCGACGAACCGCGCGTGCCGGCCGCGCTGCTCGAACTCGAGCGCGTCGTCGTGCAGCCGCACCGCGCGAGCGCCACGCACGAGACACGCGAACGAATGGGCCGGATCGTGCTCGCCAACCTCGCCGCGTGCTTCGCGGGCCAGCGGCCGCCGACGAGCGTTACAGGCTGACCGCTGCACGCCCCTCCCCGACCAAGACAACATCCAATGAAACGCCTCCGTACGCCGGAGGCCAGGAGACTCGCATGCCCAATCGATCCAGCGGCGGCGCAGCCGTCGCCGCCTCTTCCACCTCTCCCGCCTCATCCGCCGCGTCGCGCACGATCGGCCGCGTCCGTTACACGGTCCTCGCGCTGATCTTCGCCGTCACCGTCGTCAACTATGCGGACCGCGCGACGATGTCGATCGCCGGTACCGGCGTCGCGCACGCCCTCGGTCTCACGCCCATGCAGCTCGGCATCGTGTTTTCGGCGTTCGCGTGGGCCTATGCGCTCGGCCAGATCCCGGGCGGCTGGCTGCTCGACCGTTTCGGCGCGCGCCGCGTGTATGGCCTGAGCTTGCTGCTGTGGTCGATCTTCACGATGCTGCAGGGCACGGTCGGCTGGTTCGCCGTGCAGGGGGCGGCCGCGACGCTCGCGCTGTTCGCGATGCGCTTCATGCTCGGCCTCGTCGAATCGCCGGCGTTCCCGGCCAATTCGCGGATCGTCGCGTGCTGGTTTCCGACCGCGGAGCGCGGCACCGCATCCGCACTGTTCAACTCCGCGCAGTACATGGCCGTCGTGCTGTTCACGCCCGCGATGGCGTGGCTCACGCATGCGCTCGGTTGGGAACACGTGTTCCTGTGGATGGGGATGCTCGGTGTCGCGCTGTCGGCGCTCTGGTTCGCGTGGTATCGCGAGCCGCACGGCCATCCGCGCGTGAGCAACGCCGAGCGCGACTACCTGCGCGCGCACGGTGCGCTCGTCGATCTCGAAGCGAACCGCGTCCGCGAGCGCTCGCGCCTGTCGTGGCGCGACGCGTCGCAGCTGTTCCGCCACCGCAACCTGTGGGCGATCTACATCGGCCAGTACTGCATCACCGCGCTCACCTACTTCTTCATCACGTGGTTCCCGATCTACCTGATCAAGGGGCGCGGGATGACGATCATGGAAGCCGGCTGGGTGGCCGCGCTGCCGGCGCTCTGCGGCTTCACGGGCGGCGTGCTCGGCGGCGTGCTGTCGGACTGGCTGATCCGGCGCGGCGTGCATCCGTCGCGCGCCCGCAAGACGCCGTTCGTCGTCGGGATGGCGCTGGCGACGCTGCTCGTGCTCGCGAACGGCGCGTCGTCGAATGCCGTCGTGATCGCGCTGATGACGATCGCGTTCTTCGGCAAGGGGCTCGCGGCGGTCGGCTGGGCTGTGCTCGCCGACACCGCGCCCGAAGGGATGGTCGGCCTGAGCGGCGGCGTGTTCAACGGTCTCGGCAACCTCGCGGGGATCGTCACGCCGCTCGTGATCGGCTACTTCGTCGCGCACACGGGCTCGTTCGCGGGCGCACTGTGGTTCGTCGCCGCGCACGGGCTGCTCGGCATCGCCGCCTACGCGTGGCTCGCCGGCCGCTTCGAACGGATTCGCGTCACGCCGGACGCGTGATACCGGGCGCCGCCGGGCGTGCGACCGGCGGCATCAGGCGCGCTGGCGGCTGCCCGGCATCGGCTCGACCGCAAGCCGGTCGAGTTCGCGCAGGTCGTTCTCCAGCGCGGGCGTGAGCGTCGTGCGCAGATGGTCGAGGAAGGTGCGGATCTTCGCATCGAGATAGCGCCGCGTCGCATAGACCGCGTACACGCTGACGGTCTGCAACCGATACTCGGGCAGCACGCGGATCAGGCGCCCCGCGCGGAGGTCGTCGAGCACCGTATACAGCGCGACGCACGCGATGCCGCGCCCCGCCCGCACCGCGACGCACAGCGCATCCGGCACGTTGACCTGGAACGGTGCCGGCTGCAGTTCGTAGACCGTCTCCTCGCCGTCGTCGCGCTCGAGCCGCCACTCGCTGGCCGGCGATGCCGGCGTATCGAGGCGCAGGCACACGTGGTTCGGCAGGTCGTCGGGCGTCTTCGGCGTGCCGTGCCGCGCGAGATATTCGCGCGACGCGACCAGCACGCTGCAACTGGTGCCGCAGGTCTGCGCGACGTAGCCGGAATCGGGCAGCTGCGACGCGGTCACGATCGACACGTCGTAGCCTTCCTCGACGAGGTTCGGCATCCGTTGCGCGAGCGTCAGCTCGACCGACACGTCCGGGTTGTCTTCCTGGTAGCGCACGATCGACGACACGACATGACTCTGCCCGAGCCCCGTCATCGCATGGATCCGCATCTTGCCGCTCGGCCGCAGCAGCGCGTTGCGGGCCTCGGCGTTCGCGTAGTCGAATTCGGCGAGGATCGATTTCGCACGCTCGAAGTAGCGCTCGCCGCTTTCGGTGAGGCCGAGATGGCGCGTCGTGCGATGCAGCAGGCGCGTCTGTACGTGGGCTTCGAGGTTCGACACCGCGCGCGACACCTGCGCGGTGGTCGCATCGATTTCTTTGGCGACCGCGGTGAAACTGCCGGCTTCGACAACGCGCACGAACAGGCGCATGTTTTCGAGCATGTCCATTGAATTGGCTTGGGGAGTGTCGGTGGGGAAACGTCGGCGGCGCTCGCGTCAGACGGGAATCGGCGCGTGCGCGCGAACCACGCGCAAGCGATCACCATGCCGGGGAACGGGCGGGAGAGCGGGCATCGCGTGCGTGGTTGTGGCGTATCGGGGAATTCGGTGGCCCGAATTGTACGCCGCTGCAGACAAATTTGCGCGGTCGCAGGGCAGTCAGGCTTTCATCCGATGAAAGGTTCCTGCAAGACGGATGCGGCGCGCGCAGGCAACGCGTTGATGCAGCGCGACAATTTATATCACGACGCGATATAATTCTCGACGTCCTCGCGCTGCGTCATGCGCATCGTCATGTTTACCGCTCAATCGTCCATGTCGTCAGGCTCCTCCCCGTCGCGCCGCACCTTCCGCCAATGGCTGCACAGCTTCATTCCCCATCCGATGACGCTCGGCTGGCGCGAGCGCATGCGCTCGTGCGCGGGCGCGCTCGTCGGGATCGCGACGGTCGGCGTCACGATGCGGCTGCTGCCCGGCGTGCCGGGCCTCGTGCCGCTGCTCGTCGCGCCGATGGGCGCGTCGGCCGTGCTGCTGTTCGCGGTGCCCGCGAGTCCGCTCGCGCAGCCGTGGTCGATCATCGGCGGCAATCTGGTGGCGGCGACCGTCGGCGTCGCCTGCGCGCAGTGGATCGCCGATCCGATCACGGCCGCCGCGGTCGCGGTCGCCCTCGCGATCGGCGGCATGTTCGCGCTGCGCTGCGTGCACCCGCCGTCGGGCGCGGTCGCGCTGACGGCCGTGCTCGGCGGCCCGGCGATCCACGCGCTCGGCTTGCGCTTCGTGGTCGAGCCGATCGCACTGCAATCGGCGATCCTGCTGTCGGCCGCGCTCGTGTACCACGCGCTGACCGGCCACCGCTATCCGCACGGCGGCGTGCGCCACGACGCGAAGCCGCAAGGCGGCAGCGCCGCGCCGGCACGCGGCGGCTTCACGCGCGCCGATCTCGACGCCGTGCTGAAGCGCCGCGGCGAATGGCTCGACGTCGACCCGGACGACCTCGAAATGCTGCTGCGCGAAACCGAGATGCAAGCCTATGCGCGCACGTTCGGCCAGCTCACGTGCGCCGACCTGATGACGAAGAACGCGATCGAAGTCGCGCCGTCGACGTCGGTCACGGCCGCGCTGACGCTGCTCGACCGCCATCGCGTGAAGGCGCTGCCCGTCGTGGACGGCAGCGATCGCCTGGTCGGCATCGTCACGCGCGCCGACCTCACGCGCCCGTTGCGCCGCCCGGTCCCGCTGTGGCGGCGGCTGGCCGCGCGGCTGCCGCAATCGTTCGGCGGCCGGCCGCCCAGCGTCGCGACCGTGATGACCCGCGACGTCGCATCCGTGCCGCAGACCATGCCGATCACCGCGCTGGTGCCGCTGTTTACGCATTCGGGCCATCACCACATCCCGGTCGTCGACGCATCGCGTCGGCTCGTCGGCATCATCACGCAGACGGATCTCGTCACCGGCCTGTACCGCCAGACGCAGATGCTCGAAGCCGCGTAACGCGGACGCTCAACGGAGCCGACGATAGCGCAATGTATCCATTTCGCCGAAATTCGGCCGCTTATATCATATTGTGATATATTTCGCGTTACCGAAACTGCTGCCCGACCGACCGCAATGACCGATATCCGACGCGCGCTGACCAAAAGCGATTTCCAGCAACTGTCCGAGTTCCGCTACCAGATGCGCCGTTTCGAGCGCTTCTCCGAACGCGCCGCGCAAAGCGAAGGCGTGACGCCGCTGCAGTACCTGCTGCTGCTGCACATCAAGGGCTATCCGCACCGCGAATGGGCCACCATCGGCGAACTCGCGGAACGCCTGCAGGCGCAGCATCACGGCGTCGTTGCGCTGGTGACGCGCTGCGAGGCGCTCGGGCTCGTGAAGCGCAAGACGAGCGAAGCGGACCGCCGGCAGGTCGAGGTCCACCTCGAGGAAGCCGGCGAGACGCTGCTCGCCCACCTCGCGGCCATGCATCGCGCGGAACTGAAATCGCTCAAGGGCACGTTCCAGGTTCCGCAGATCAATAACTGACCCTGGCTTTACCGACCTATCCTCACGCCGATGAACGCACCGCACAAACGCGACTTCTCGACCAACGAACGCCTGCCCAGGATCGCGTTGCTCGCTGCCGGGATCGGCTTGCTCGGCACGCTGGCGGCGTTCGTGCTGTCGAGCCTGATCCACCTGTTCACGAACCTGTTCTTCTTCCAGCAGTTTTCGTTCGCCGACCGTTCGCCCGCGCACCACACGCTCGGCGCATGGGTGATCGTCGTGCCGGTGATCGGCGGGCTGATCGTCGGGCTGATGGCGCGCTTCGGTTCGGAGAAGATCCGCGGCCACGGCATTCCCGAAGCGATCGAGGCGATCCTGTTCGGCAAGAGCCGCATGTCGCCGAAGGTCGCGATCCTCAAGCCGCTGTCGTCGGGTGTCGTGATCGGCAGCGGCGGACCGTTCGGTGCCGAAGGCCCGATCATCATGACGGGCGGCGCGCTCGGCTCGCTGATCGCGCAATGCGTGCACGTGACCGCCGCCGAGCGCAAGACGCTGCTCGTCGCGGGCGCGGCCGCCGGCATGACCGCCGTGTTCGGCACGCCGGTCGCCGCCGTGCTGCTCGCGGTCGAACTGCTGCTGTTCGAATGGCGTCCGCGCAGTTTCCTGCCGGTCGCGCTCGCCTGCGCGGTCGCCGGTTTCGCCCGCGCCGTGTTCTTCGGAGTCGACCCGCTGTTTGCGCTGACCACGGCGCCGCCGACGCCCGTCGCGCTGCTGTCGTGCATCGTCGCGGGCCTGCTGTCGGGTGCGCTCGCGTGCGGCCTGTCGGCCGCGCTGTACCGCGTCGAGGACACCTTCGCGAAGCTGCCGGTGCACTGGATGTGGTGGCCGGCGCTCGGCGCGATCGTGATCGGCATCGGCGGCTGGCTCGAGCCGCGCGCGCTCGGCGTCGGCTACGACGTGATCGGCGACCTGCTGCACCAGCACATCGCGCTGAAGATCGCGCTCGCACTGTTGACCGTGAAGGCCGTGATGTGGGTGATCGCGCTCGGCTCCGGCACGTCCGGCGGTGTACTCGCCCCGCTGCTGATGCTCGGCGCGGGCCTCGGCACCGTGCTGTCGCCGGTGCTGCCCGGCGGCGATCCGGCGCTGTGGCCGCTCGTCTGCATGGCCGCGACGCTCGGCGCCACGCTCGGTGCGCCGCTGACCGCGATCGTGTTCGCGTTCGGCCTCACGCACGACGCGAACGCGCTGCTGCCGCTGCTCGCGGCGACGCTCGTCGCGCACGGCTTCGCGACCGTCGTGATGAAGCGTTCGATCATGACGGAAAAGATCGCGCGCCGCGGTTACCACATCTACCGGGAATACGGCGTCGATCCGCTCGAACGCCATGACGTGGCCGAGGTGATGACGCCGGCCGACGATCTCGTCTCGATCGACGGCGCCACGACGCTCGACGCCGTCGAGTCGCAGTACTTCGGCGCGAAGCAGACGCACCGTGCGTACCCCGTCGTGCAGAACGGCCGCCTGATCGGTCTCGTCGATCGCGCGACGCTCGACGCGCAGCGTGCGCAAGCCGGTCCCGGCGCGGCGCTCGCGAACGCATTCATCGATCGTGCGCCGCCCGTCGCGCACGCGCACGAAACGTGCCGCGTGGTCGCGTCGCGGCTCGCGATGCTCGGCCTCGAACGCCTGCCGGTCGTCGACGATCCGCAATCGCTGCGCATCATCGGCATCGTGTCGCGCAGCGATCTCATCAAGCCCGCGCTCCAGCACTTCGACGACGAACACAAGCGCGAACGCTTCCGCCCGGTCGTACCGGTCAACCTGCGCGACGCCGGTGCGCGCAAGGCCAGCTGATACGTACCGCGCGCTTCACCGTCTCCCGCCGTTCCGGATCGGCGCGCGCCCTCCGCGCCGGTTCGCATTCCGCCGCGTCCGGCGTTTGAACTTGGTTGACAATTCATCGGACGAAAGTTTGTCATCATGGTGCTCATGCGACGGGGCCACCCTTTCAGCCATTCCACTTCGTCATCCAATAAAGAAGCGTCGCGGCGCGACATGCAGATACATGCAGCACGCCGCGGCCGTCAATCCGCCACACCACAGGGCAGCGAGCCGACCTCACGACGCATGACGTCGTCGCCGCGTCCCCGCCTCCACGCGGGCCGTGCGCGACCCATGCCGCATCGCAACAGAACGGACAGCATCCGGATTGTCGTTTGGCAAGCGTGTTAACAACTTGTTTCGGAATCGCCGGAACCGCATTTGTCCGATGCAATCTCACAAGAACGCAGTTCAAGTTCTGCTGCGCGTCCCGCTCAATCAATCACGACTCGAGGGAGATAAAACGTGAACGTGAAATACTTACCGCTCATCGCATTGACCGTGGCAATTTCCGCACACGCAGCCGATCCGGCCATGCAGAACGTGGGGCAAAGCCAGAAGTCCGCGGAGGACGTGTCGGCGTGCATCGCAAAGACCTGGGCCGACAAGTCGCAGCAACAGGTGGTCACGCAGAACGTGCTCGCCAACGGCCTCGCGACCGATGTCTACGTCCCGGGCCAGCAACCGCCGAACGGCGCGGCCGCGATGGTTCGTCCGGCGTCGAAGCCGGGCGCGAAGACGTGGGTCGGCATGCGTGGCGACGCCGCTTCCGCGGGCGACATCAACGCCTGCCTGTAAGCTCCGCGCCGGACAGCGTTGCGCCGTCCGCATGCGACAAGCCCCGCTTCGAGCGGGGCTTTTTGTTTGGGCGCATCGGCCGCGCGCGCATGCCGCGGCCGGTGCTCATGCGCTTACAGGTAGCTGCAGACGTAGTCGAGCGTCTCGAGCACTTCGATGTCGAAGCGGCTCTTGCCCGGCACCGAGAACGACTCGCCGGCGCCGTAGGTTTGCCATTCGCTGCTGCCGTCGAGCTTCACGCGGCACTTGCCGGCCTGCACTTCCATCAATTCGGGCGCGTCCGTGCCGAAGTTGAGCGCGCACGGCAGGATCACGCCGAGCGTCTTGCGCGTGCCGTCCGGGAAGAGCACGGTATGCGACACGCACTTGCCGTCGAAATAGACGTTCGCGCGCTTGACGACCGATACGTTGTCGAATTGGGTTGCACTGGTCATGTGATGCCTCTGATTGCTGGATGCCGGATGGCGTGTTGTCGGAAGCCGGCCGGAACGGCGGGCCGGCCGCTATGATACCGGCTCGCGGCGAGCGCGCCGCGAGCGGGAATGGTCCGCGGTGCGCGGCAGATGTTCAGGATCACTACGCGATGCATTGCCCGACTCATCGGAGCCCCTTGCGCCGCGCGGAATCGCGCAGGCAGTCGAGCAGCATCGACGCGGCCGGCGTGAGCGGGCTGTCGCGACGCGTGACGACCTGCACGGACACGCCGGGCAGCCGCTCGCGGATCGGCAGCACCGCGAGCTGGTCGCGCGCCCACTCGCCCTGCAGCAGCTGTTCGGGCATCGACGCGATCAGGTCGCAGCCCGTCATCAGGCTGTGCGCGAGCCCGAAGCTCGGGCATTCGACGACCCGCTGCGGCACCGGCAGCCCGTACGCGACGAACGAGTTGAACAGCACCTGGGTCGAGCTTTCCGGCGACGGATTCATCAGCCAGTCGGCCTCGACGAGATCGGCCAGCGACGTGGCCGATGCGAGCGGATGCCCCTTGCGCGCGACGATCAGCGATCGGCTCGCATAGAGTTCCGCGTGGTCGAACTCGGCCGCCAGCAGTTCGGGCACGACGACGGCGACCGCGAAATCGAGCGAGCCGTCGTGCAGCCGCGGCAGCGCGACGCCGGGAAACCCTTCGATCAGATTGACGCGCGCGACCGGAAAGCGCCGCCGGAACGCGCGAAACGCGTCGGGCAGGATCGTCACCGCCGCGGCCGGCGTGATCGCCGCCGCGACCGAGCCCGTCATCGCGCCCTGCGCCTGCTCGATATCGTCGCGCGCCCGCTGCATCTCGGCGACGATCAGCCGCGCGCGCACCTGCAGCTGCTGGCCGAACGCGGTGAGTTGCACGCCGCGCGCGGTGCGCACGACGAGCGACACGCCGAGCGCGATCTCCAGCTCCTTGACCGCCTTCGTCAGCGCCGCCGGCGACACGTTCAGGCGCCGCGCAGCCGCGCGGATGCTCCCTTCGTCCGCGACGGTGACGAACGCTTTCAGCTGATGGTATTTCATGGCGGCATGCGTGATTCGTGGAAACCCGACGCCCGGCCACGCGCAGCGGATCAGGGTATTCCCGAGCGGCAACCGGTGGTGAGCACCAAAGCAATTTAGCAGCTTCTGGTACCCGACAGAAATTTATATGCTTGGCCGTCATATGTGCGTCGAACGCCCACCGGCCCCACCTGCCTCACCTGCTCCACAGGAGACACCATGCTGCAAGCCGTGAACCCCGTCATCCCCGGCATCGCCGCGATCGCCCCCGACCTGATCGACGTGCGCCGCCGCATCCACGCGCATCCGGAGCTCGCGTTCGAGGAAACGCTGACCAGCGATCTCGTCGCCGAGTTGCTCACGGGGTGGGGCTATGAAGTGCATCGCGGCATCGGCAAGACGGGCGTCGTCGGCGTGCTGCGCGAAGGACAAGGCACGCGCACCGTCGGCCTGCGCGCCGACATGGACGCACTGCCGCTCGCCGAAGCCACCGGCCTGCCGTACGCGAGCCGCCACGCAAACAAGATGCATGCATGCGGTCACGACGGCCACACCGCGATGCTGCTGTGCGCGGCGCGCCACCTCGCCGCCACGCGCCAGTTCTCCGGCACGCTGAACCTGATCTTCCAGCCGGCCGAGGAAAACTTCGGCGGCGCGAAATCGATGATGGACGACGGCCTGTTCGAGCGCTTTCCGTGCGACGCGATCTTCGCGATCCACAACATGCCGGGCCGCGCCGCCGGCGACATGGCGTTCCGCGCCGGTGCCGCGATGGCGTCGGCCGACCGCGTGACGATCACGCTGCGCGGCGTCGGCGGACACGGCGCGATGCCGCATTTCGCGCGCGACCCGATGTCGGCCGCGGGCAGCATCATGGTCGCGCTGCAGACGATCGTCGCGCGCGAGGTCGATGCGCAGCATGCGGCCGTGATCACCGTCGGCAGCGTGCAGGCCGGCGAGACCTTCAACATCATTCCGGAAACCGTCGTGATGAAGCTGTCGGTGCGCGCGCTGGACGCCGACGTGCGCGCGCTGCTCGCACGCCGGATCGACGCGCTCGCGAAGGGCCAGGCGGAAAGCTTCGGCATCACGGCGGAAGTCGACTACGACTACGGCTATCCGGTCCTCGTGAACCATCCCGAACCGACCGCATTCGCGGCCGACATCGCCCGCCAGATGCTCGGCGCCGATCGCGTCGAAACCGAAGCCGCGCCGCTGATGGGCAGCGAGGACTTCGCCTACATGCTCGAAGCACGCCCCGGCTGCTATGCGTTCATCGGCAACGGCATCGGCAGCAAGGGCGGCTGCATGGTGCACAACCCCGGCTACGACTTCAACGACGACATCCTCGCGATCGGCGCGAGTTACTGGGTCCGCGTCGCCGAAGCCTGGCTCGCGGCCTGACGGCCCTTCATCACGCAGTTCCGCGCCTTAGCAGGGGAACCTCATGGAAACGTCCGCCCTTCCGTTCGCCGGCTCGCCGGCCGATGCCCGCGCCGCCGCGAAGAAACGCCGCCTGATCGCGGCCGCCGCGGTCGGCAACGCGCTCGAGTTCTACGACTTCACGGTCTACAGCTTCTTCGCGATCCTGATCGGCAAGCTGTTCTTCCCGGTGCACTCGTCGTTCGGGCAATTGATGCTCGCGGTCGCGAGCTTCGGCGTCGGCTTCGTCACACGCCCGCTCGGCAGCCTCGTGATCGGCATGTATGCCGACCGCGCCGGCCGCAAGAAGGCGATGATCCTGACGCTGTTGCTGATGGCGCTCGGCACCGCGACGATCGCGATCGCGCCGACCTTCGCGCAGATCGGCCTCGCCGCGCCGCTGCTGCTCGTGCTTGCACGCCTGCTGCAGGGGTTCGCCTCGGGCGGCGAAGTCGGCGCGTCGACGACGTTGCTGCTCGAACAGGCGCCGCAGCATCGCCGCGGCTTCTACGCGTCGTTCCAGTTCTCGAGCCAGGGGCTCGCCGCACTCGCCGGGGCGCTCACCGGCGTCGCGCTGACGTCGACGCTCAACGCCGCGCAGCTCGAGAGCTGGGGCTGGCGCGTGCCGTTCATCATCGGCACGCTGTTCGTGCCGCTCGGCTACTGGCTGCGCCGCACCGTCGAGGAAGTGCCGGCGGCAACGCCGGCCGCCGCGCGCGACGAACCGGTCGCGTCACTGCCGCTCGCCGACGTGCTGCGCCATCACGGCAAGGCCGTGTTCGCCGGTCTCGGCGTGACGATCGGCGGCACGTCGATCCACTACATCATCGTGTTCTACATGGCGATCTACGGCGTGCAGGTGCTGCACCTGCCGACCTGGCTGTCGATGACGGCCGGCTGCGTCGCCGGCGCGATCCTGATGCTCGTGACGCCGATCGGCGGGCACCTGTCCGATGTGTTCGGCCGCAACCGGATCGTCTGGTGGACGCGCATCGTGCTGATGGCCGCGATCTATCCCGCGTTCATCGCGCTGAACCGCTGGCCGGGCGCCGCGTCGCTGCTGTCGATCATCTCCGCGCTGTCGGTCGTGCACGCGATCAACATCGGCGCGACGGGTGCGATGCTCGGCGAGCTGTTCCCGCGGGCGGTGCGGGCGACCGGCGGCGCGCTCGTGTACAGCGTGGGCGTCGCGATCTTCGGCGGCTTCGCGCAGTTCTTCGTCACGTGGCTGATCGCGGCGACCGGCAATCCGAATGCGCCCGCGTGGTATGCGATCGGCTGCGGCGTGCTCACGCTGCTCGCGATTCGCTGCATGGACGAGAAGGCCGGGAAGGCGCTCGATTGAGCGGTGGCGGCGCGGGACGTGCGACACGTCATTGACGCAGCGAACGCGCATCGTGCATGATCGCTCCATGCACGACGCCACGCTCACCCTTTCGACGACCACGCGCACGACCGCCTTCGGCGGGCCCGTGCGGCGAATGCGCGCAAGGTCGTAGCGCCCTTCACCGATTCCCACAGGCCCCGCCGGTTCCGGACGGGGTCTCGTCGTTTCTCCGTCCGTATCGGCCACTCAGGAGAAACGCGATGTCCGAAGCCCCATCCCCGAAACGTGCGCTGCTCGTCGTCGACATGCAAGTCGGGTTGTTCCATGGCCCCGATCGTCCGCATGACGGCGAACGCGTGCTGGCCAACGTCAACCGGCTGATTCGCCGCGCACATGAAGCCGGCGCGCCCGTGTTCGCCGTACGCCACACCGGCCCGGCGGGTTCGCCGATCGCGCCCGATGCGCCGCTCGCCGCATTGCTGCCGGCGCTCGCGATCGATACGGCACGCGACATCGTGTTCGACAAGACCCGGCCGAGTTGTTTCGCGGGCACGCGGCTCGCCGAATGGCTGCACGCGGCCGGGATCGGCGAGATCGTGATTGCGGGGATGAAGACGCAGTACTGCATCGACACGGCGTGCCGCGCGGCCGCCGATCTCGGCTTTCGCGCCGTGCTCGTCGCCGATGCGCATACCTGCATGGATACGCCCGCGTTGCCGGCCGAGCGGATCGTCGCGCATCACAATGCGACGCTCGGCGGGCCGTTCGCGACGTTGACGACGACCGAGGCATGCGGGTTCTGACCAGCAACGCGTACGGCACGCCGCACGCCGGCCCCCGTAAACGCAACAAGGCACGGGCCACCCTCACCCGTGCCTTGCGTGCGCGACGCCCCGCTCAGAACGTATGCATCATCCCCACATACGCGCCCGTCTGCGACTCGCCCGTTATCGGGCTCGTGCCCGAGGTCGCATCCCGCGGCGACGCGAGCAGCGAGAAGTTCGAATTCCCGCCGTTGCGCACGTACGCGACGGTGCCGTACAGGAACGTGCGCTTCGACAGGTTGTACGTCGTGCCGAGCACGTACATGATCGCGTGGCCCGACGGATCGTGCGACGCGTCGCCGCCGCCGTCGCCGACCTTCACGTAATACCCGCCGCCCGTCACCGCCCATTGCGGATTGGCCGTATAGGTCGCGCCGAGCCAGTAGTGATCGGCGCGATCGGCGACGCCCGCCGGGCTGTCCGGCGCCTGGTAGTGCGTATACGCGCCCTGGATCTTGAACTTCGACACCTTCACGTTCGCGCCGACGAAATACTCGCGCGACGCGGTGAAGATGTTGCTGAACTTGCCGTTGTTGTCGCGCAGTTCGTCGTAGAGGCCGCGCACGTCGAGCATCGGCGAGTGATACGAGATCATGATCCCGTCCGAGCGGCCGAAGTCGTCGGCCGCGCCGTAGTTGAAGCCGCGCGACTGGTTGCCGAACGCATACTGCGCCTGCACGTCGAAGCCGCCGATCACCGGGCTGTGATATTCGACGTTGTTGCTGCTCTGCTGCCAGTTGCGGCCGCGCACGAGCGATGCGGACGAAAACGCCTGCTGCACGAACGGATCGAATTCCCACACGCCATCGCTGTCGATGAACAGGTTGCGGCCGGCCTGCAGCTGGCCCCACGTGTCGCTCTTCAGGCCGACATACGCGCGGCGCGACCACATGCGTGCGCCGCCGGTCGTGCCGTTCATCACCTGGAACGCGGTTTCCAGGTTGAAGACCGTCGACATCCCGCCGCCGAGATCCTCGAAGCCCTTCAGGCCGAACATGCTGGTGCCCCAGTCGCCGCCTTCCGCGCTCCAGCGCGTCGAACTGCCGCCGGGCGTCGCGATGTGGTTCAGGTATTCGACGCCGCCGTCGATCCGGCCGTACAGCGTCACGCTCGTCTGCGCGAACGCGGCCGCCGGTGCGGCGGCCACGATCAGCCATGCGAAATGTTTGAATGTGAGTCGCAAAATCAAGCTCGCCCCCTCCACGTCTCGACCGCCCGCTGCATGCCTCGCGAGCGCGCACGTTGTGTCCGCATCGATCGAAAAAACATCCGGGCCCTCGCCGCGCCAGGCGCGAGCAGGTTGCCCGACATCCCGATACCCTTCCGGCAAACGACTGCTTGCCGATCGCACCGCACACGCCGGCGCATTATCGTTGGCCGGCAACCCATGCCATCACGGCAGCGATGGTGCAACGCATACCATACGAATCGACATGCACGCGTCTGACGTTGATAATCCGCCGAACTGCGACGGAACAAGCGACAAAGACGATGGAATCGATACGGTACGCGGCCGCCGCGAGCCTTCCTTGTGGACCGATTATGAGGGTAGGACAAGCACCGCTCGATGAACAACCACTATTTGGAAATCCACCCATGCCGCTCGTTTCTTGATGACGGAATCGAGTCGTGCCAGCATCGGACTTGCCGCCTCTGTTGCCGGCCATGCGCCGTGACGATCCAGTGATGGTTGACGACGCAGTTGACGATGACGATCCATGCAATTGCAGCACGCCCGCCACAGCACGCCATGTGAATCGGCGGACGATGAAAAGCGGGAATGACGCGGTTGCCGGCCGCGCACGCACCGGCCGGCAACCGAACGCTTATCGCGGCGCTTCGACGTAGGTTTCCCTGCAGATCTCGCGCAGCGCCTGGACGAGCACATCCCGCGTCGGCGCATGCGATTCGGCAGCGCGGGTAAATAGCGCGATGGGCGGCAACGTCCAGACCAGCGAGTAAGGCACGATCGCCACGCCGGCGATGCGCACCATTTCTTCCGCGATATCGGCCGGCACGATCGACACCGCGTCGTCGCTCGACGCGATCATTTCGCCGATCAGCTTCGACGAGTAGCTTTCGACGATCGGCACGGGCGGCGCGATGCCCGCCGACAGGAACAGGTCGGTCACCTGCTCGCGCATCGGCGTGTGGGGCGCGCCGAGAATCCAGTCCAGCGCGTGCAGCTTCTCCCAGTCGAGCTTCGTGCGGGCCAGTTTCGCGGCGAGGCGCCGGCTCGCGATCATCCGGGGCTGCTGCTGGTACAGGACTTCGAAGGAGACCTGCCCCAGATCGATCGCCGACGATGCCCGCCCGATCACGAGATCGACGCTGTGGTCCTTGAGCTGCAACAGCAGCTGATCGCTGGTGCCCTCGTGGATCGTCACGGTCAGGCGCCGTTCCATCCGGGATTGCAGGCGCTTGAGCGCCGCCGACAGCATCTGGCCCGAAATAAACGGAATCACGCCGATATGCAGGTGCGCCGCATGGCCGGCGGCGACCGCCTCCATCTCGCGGGCGAGATGGTCGAGATCCTTCAGCATCGCCTTGGCGCGCTCGAGCACGACCGAACCGAGCGCGGTCGGCCGCATCCCGCGCGACGAGCGCTCGAACAGCGGCGTGCCGAACATGCTTTCCAGCTCGGACAGCGCATTCGTCACGGCGGGCTGGCTGCTGGCCATGTGCTCCGCGACGCGCGTCAGCGACCCGTGCTGCTGGATCTGCAGCAACAGCATCAGGTGCCGCATCTTCAGGCGCGCGCCAAGCCGCCTAACCACGTCGTTCGCGTCGAATGTCATTGCCGTACCGCCGCACCATCATGAAAAAGTGATGGAGCGATATTAAAACAGAATCATCTCCTTATGGCCGATCCCTAGAATCACCTCCATGGATCGCGTCGGGACTGGCCTGACGCGCACGCCCGGACCCGACAACATGAAACAGACAGAGACCCAGCAGCAGGCCGCGTACGACTATCACGAGTTTCCGACCCCGGGGAAGATCTCCGTCGTCGCCAGCAAGCCGCTCGTGACGCAGCGCGATCTCGCGCTCGCCTACACGCCCGGCGTCGCCAGCGTCTGCGAGTCGATCGCCGCCGAGCCGCTGAACGCGCACCGCTTCACGAGCCGCGGGAATCTGGTGGGCGTCATCACCAACGGCACCGCCGTGCTGGGTCTGGGCAACATCGGCGCGCTCGCGTCCAAGCCGGTCATGGAAGGCAAGGCCGTGCTGTTCAAGAAGTTCGCGGGGATCGACGTGTTCGACATCGAGATCAACGAAACCGACCCGGACAAGCTCGTCGACATCATCGCCGGCCTCGAGCCGACCTTCGGCGGGATCAACCTCGAGGACATCAAGGCGCCGGAGTGCTTCACCGTCGAGCGCAAGCTGCGCGAGCGCATGAAGATTCCCGTCTTTCACGACGACCAGCACGGCACCGCGATCACCGTCGCCGCCGCGTTCATCAACGGGCTGAAGGTGGTCGGGAAGTCGATCAAGGAAGTGAAGGTCGTGACGTCCGGTGCCGGCGCGGCGGCGCTGGCCTGCCTGGACCTGCTCGTCGACCTCGGGCTGCCGGTCGCGAACATCTGGGCGACGGATATCGAAGGCGTCGTCTATCGCGGCCGCACCACGCTGATGGATCCGGCCAAGGAACGCTTCGCGCAGGAAACCGATGCGCGCACGCTGTCCGAAGTGATCGGCGACGCGGACGTGTTCCTCGGGTTGTCGGTCGGCGGCATCCTGAAGCCGGAGATGCTGAAGGCGATGGCCGCGCGTCCGCTGATTCTCGCGCTCGCCAACCCGACGCCGGAGATCTTCCCCGAACTCGCGCACGCGACGCGCGACGACGTCGTGATCGCGACCGGCCGCTCGGATTTCCCGAATCAGGTCAATAACGTTCTCTGCTTCCCGTACATCTTCCGTGGCGCGCTGGATGTGGGCGCGACGACGATCACCCGCGAAATGGAAATCGCCGCGGTTCACGCGATCGCCGGCCTCGCGCAGGAAGAGCAGAACGACATCGTCGCCGCGGCCTACGGCGGCGATGAAGTGTCGTTCGGTCCGCAATACCTGATTCCGAAGCCGTTCGATCCGCGCCTGATCGTGCGTATCGCACCGGCCGTCGCCAAGGCGGCGATCGAAGGCGGCGTGGCGACGCGCCCGCTCGCGGATCTCGACGCGTATGTCGAGCAGCTGCAGCAGTTCGTCTACCACTCGGGCGCGTTCATGAAGCCGCTGTTCGCGACCGCGCGCCAGCTCGTGCGTGACGGCGGCAAGGCACGCATCGTGTTCACCGAAGGCGAGGACGAGCGTGTGCTCCGCGCGGTGCAGGTGATCGTCGACGAGAAGCTCGCGCGTCCGATCCTGGTCGGCCGTCCGGAGGTGCTGCTCGCGCGGATCGAGCGGTTCGGCCTGCGCCTGCGTCTCGGTCAGGACGTCGAGGTGACCAATCCGGAATACGACGAGCGCTTCCCGCAATACTGGACCACGTATTGGGAACTGCGCTGCCGCGACGGCATCTCGAAGGAAATGGCGCGCGTCGAAATGCGCCGGCGCCTGACGCTGATCGGCGCGATGATGGTGCGGCTCGGCGATGCGGACGGGATGATCTGCGGGACGGTCGGCGAGTATCACAACCACCTGCGCTTCGTCGATGAAGTGATCGGCAAGAAGCCCGATGCATCGACCTACGCGGCGATGAACATCCTGCTGCTCAATCAGCGGACGGTCGCGCTCGTGGATACGCACGTGAACGACAACCCGGATGCGGAGCAGATCGCGGAATTCACGATCGCGGCCGCGCGGCAGATGGAATGGCTGAACCTCACGCCGAAGGCTGCGCTGCTGTCGCGGTCGAACTTCGGGTCGGGCAGCGCGGCGTCGGGCGTGAAGATGCGCAAGGCGCTCGAGATCATCCGCGCGCACGCGCCGGATATCGAAGCCGATGGCGAGATGCATGGCGACTGCGCGCTCGATGAGGCGCTGCGTGCGCGGCTGCTGCCGATGTCGCCACTGAAGGGCGCGGCGAACCTGCTCGTGTGCCCGAACGTCGATGCAGGGAACATCGCTTACAACCTGCTCAAGACGGAAGCCGGCAGCAACGTCGCGGTCGGGCCGTTCCTGCTGGGGGTCAATGCGCCGGTGAACATCCTCACGTCGAGCGCGACCGTGCGACGGATCGTGAACATGACGGCGTTGACCGTGATCGAAGCGAATCGGAACGTGGCGGGTTGAGTGCGGCCCAGGTAGTCGCATGATGGGGGCCGGCTGCGGCCGGCCCTGTCCTGCGAGCGAAGTATTAGAATCGTCGGCAATCGGCTGCCGATTCGGCGGCCGTCCCTGCTCGCGAGAAGACGCGATGAAGGTAACGATTGCATACCTCGACGAACCGCCATTTGGATGGACGGAACCGGACGGCACGGCAACCGGTGCCGACCTCGATCTTGCCGGCGAGATCCTTCGGGCGATCGGTGTCACGCGGATCGAACCTCACCTGACGACGTTCAGTGAACTGCTGCCCGGTGTCGCCGCAGGCCGCTGGGACATGAACGTTCCGCTCTTCGTTACGCCGGAACGCGCCGCCAAGGTCGCGTTCAGCGTACCCGTGTGGGGAATCGCGGACGGCTTTCTCGTTCGTGCCGGAAACCCGAAGCAACTGACCGGCTATGCGTCGCTTGCCGCGCGTCCCGATGCACGTCTTGGCATCATTACCGGACAGGTACAGCACGACTCGGCGAAAGCCGCGGGCGTGAGCGAGCATCAGATCACCCTGTTCGACCGGCAAGCCGATGCGATCGACGCGGTGCGCGCCGGCGCGGTCGACGCGTACGCGAGTACTGCGCTCGGACTTCGGATCGTGGCGAAGCGGATGGGCGGCGCATTGCTCGAGGCCATCGCGCATGAACCGGTAGCGGACCGGTTACACCACCTGCCGCCGTTGGGTGCCTTCTCGTTCAATCGACAAAACAGCGCGTTGCTTGATGCGGTCAACCGGCAGCTGCGCGCGTATCTGGGCTCGCCGGAGCATCGCGCGCGCATGGCGGGATTCGGATTGAGCAGTGCCGAAATCGATCCTGCCCTCCGCTGAAACGGTGCCGCGACGATGAGCACCGGCAACTGGAGAAAGCGCATTCGACATGGTGGCGCTGGAAGCTGCGCATCGCGCACGCTTGTGCTGGTGCTAGTGCTCGCGAAAACGGGCGGCGCCGCTGGCGCGCGTCGAGACGCCGAACCGTTTTCCGGAGGGACGTTCGTCGCTCGACACGGTTTCAATACGCCGGTGCGAACTGTCGAGCAGGACTGTCGCTGGCGGGTAACGGCCGGCAGCGGCGTTGAAGATCAACGACGACACCTGGAGACCATGACGTGACGGACACCGAAAAATACGTGATGGAGTGCATCACCAAATGGGTCTGGTCGGGCTTCAACGATCCCGATGATGTCCGGGAAATGATGGAGGACATCCTGGAGCCGGACTGCGACGCAGATCGGCTGGAAGGTTTCATCGAGTCGGAATTCGAGCGCAAGGCTGCGGCAGAACGGTCCTGGCCTCGGGAGACGGATTGCGATCGGCTGGATCGCGTGTTCGATGAACTGGACGACGACGGCATCTGCGCGCTGTCGAACGCCGGATACACGATGTCGGATGGCCACTCGGACGTTTCGGAAGCCGTGCAGGACGCGCCGCAGGGGCGCTACCACGGGTACTGCTTTTATCACGGACAGGATGTCGAAAGAGCGCTGGATGGACACGGCCTCACGATCGCCTTCGGCGACCTCGCCGGCGACGACGCGCGCGGTGCGGTAGTGGGCCGCCAGGTCGCGGAAGCGCTTGCGCGGGCCGGGTTCGAAACGTCCTGGAACGGGTCTGTCGCCAGTCGTATCGAGCTTCCGTCGTTCGACTGGAAGAGACGCCATCGGTAGCATCGGGTGTATAGGCCGGGATCTGACCGGTGGGTCAACGTCAGATTAGGTCTCGGATAATACGATCGCTCGTCGCCAATGGCGGTGATCGACCTGAAGCGGACGGTCGGCTTTCTACAAAGCAGCCATTCGCTTCAGATGGGCCAGACGCATAGTCCCATGGAACAGTCCAGACCGGACTGCGGTCGATCGTCACTACACGTAGACATTTGGAAGATCAATCACATGCATCTTCCTCCAGCGGCCCGACGAGTTCCCCAGCAGAGCGACAGCGCTACAGCACGATCGAATCGCCTCCCGCGCAGACAGACGATGTTCGAGCTCGACGGCAGCCAAATGTGCTGTCACGGCATCGCCGTGTGCGACAGTCAGATGTGGGACGATGCCATCGTGTGCGCCCCCATAGGGGCGAAACATGGGGAATCGCTCGACCAGCGCAGTCGTCAAGGCGACAAACGGTTCTGGCGGATCGGGAGCAAGATAAGTGGTGACCGCAAACCGCTCGACCTTCCTCAACGAAAATTCGAACGGCCGCACGTTACTCAGCGCGCTTTGTGCCTGATGAAGGACATCGGGCGTAATTTCGTCAGGCGGCATGAAGGGAAACAGGACCGTGATATGCGCCGGCACGCCCAAGTCAGAGGTAGCATCAAACCGGCTCCGAAGGTCCGCTACCGTTGACTCGGCTGCGGGAACCTCAACGACGAACGCTGTTGTGAGCATTCGGGAATCCTCTCGCGTCGATTGACCATCTATGGTCGACTTCCGTCGGTAACTCGCCTCTTGGCTGCCTGCGGCATCTCTAAATGATGATGGTCACACGGGGCCAGCGGTCCTTGTATCTTTTCTGCTGGATTCGCTGAAGATAGGTATCAATGCTGACACGCGCTGGATTGCGTCGTACCACCATGGAAAAGAGGTCGTCGAGCCCGTATGGCGCGCAGACATCAATTGTCCCGTCACGGAGCAAAGTCAGTCCTACCGTCGTCGTGTACTCCGGCCAGGACGCAATGGCTTCGGCCAGTGAACTGAAGGGGGGCACCGGATGCCCAAAGGCGCTCTCGAACCAGAGATGAACAGCGGCCTGATTCGTGACCTCCCACGGAATTTCGGGACACTGCGCGGTGAGGCTGCGCTGGATTTCGGCATCGCGAATCGACGACAAGTCGGACGGGTCGAAGTAGGCTAAATCGACGTCGGCTAGGCGTGTCGGAGTCACATATCCGTGGAGCGAGTCCCAGACCAAATTACGAATGGCCCCTGCGCCAATGCACCAGGATTTCAGGCCCATTGCACGTGCCGCCGACAGCGCCGACAGACACCAAGATGACTGTCGGGCTATTTCGACCAATCTTTCTTTGAGATTCATCGCGGATCTACGCAGCCTAAACGAGCAGCACTGCTCAGATTGTCACCAAATCCGGCCGCACTGTCGAGTGACCGAAACTGGCCGCCCGTCACCCGCGGAGGAAGCGGTGATCGCCCCCACGAACGGCTGCCTGGGCGTGCAATTCGCCCCTCGCCCGAAAACGCTTGACCTTGTCACAGTGACAAGGCGTCCACTGTCGGGCGAGGAGGCGTTCATGACCCGTCACTATCCCCCGACTTCCCGTCACGCACTGACCACAGCACTCGAGCATCCGGACGCTTCGCTCCGTCTTGCGGCTGCGCTGGGTGCCGGCACGGCTCCCGATCCAGGCCAGATCACGCTACTGGTGAAGCGTTGCGGTGTCGAACCGGATTTCTTCGTTCGCGACATGCTCACCTGGGCGCTCACCCGGCATGCGCAGGATCTGACCTTGCCATTGCTGCTTGACGAGCTGCGCTCGCCGTTGGCGCAAGCGCGTAGCCAGGCGCTACATACGCTCTCGAAGATCGGCGACCCCGCAACCTGGTCAGCGATCACGAGCGGGCATCTACATGACCCCGATCCGGAGGTGGCACGAACAGCGTGGCGCACCGCGGCGGGGCTGGTGCCGACCTGGCAACGAGCCGCCTTGGCACGCGAACTGGTTCGCGAGCTGGGCCGCGGCGACAAGGACCTCAAGCGCAGTCTGAGCCGGGCCTTACTCATGCTTGGAGACGACGCCATTGCCCCGCTCGATGCGGCGGCGGCCCGACACACGGACCCGGCGGTTCGCGTTCATGCCTGCGCGAGCCTCAGGCTCATCGCGGACCCGGAGAGTGCGTTTGTGCTCGATCCAGCCGATGCTTGGCGCGCAGGTGCACCGTTGCCCTACGCCGATGAATAGGCGGGTTGACGGCGATCGATGTGATGAGCCACGTGTTGGCCGAGGTGATGGAAGCCGTTGGCGGTTTGTTAGAATCTTCGAGGCTCGATGGGAGCCAAGGCCGAGACACGACGCGGCGTGAACCAGATGACACCGGAGACAAGTGATGCGCATCAGCGAGTTGGCCAATCGTTCCGGCGTCAGCGCGCGCATGCTGCGGCACTACGACGCGATCGGACTGGTCAGCCCATCGGGACGTACGGAAGCGGGATACCGCGAGTATTCGCAAGCCGATGCCTTGCGCCTGTTCCAGGTGGAGAGCCTGCGTTCGCTGGGCCTTGGGCTGGCCGAGGTGCGTCAGGCGCTCAGCCAACAGGCGCCTCACCCCGATGTGCTCATTGACGCGCTGATGGTTCGCAGCCGCGAGCGGCTGGCCGCAGAGCAAGCGTTGCTTTGCCGGCTGACTTCTGTGTCCGCCACCTCTCCCGATGATTGGTCAGCAGTGCTTGAGGTTGTGCATCTGTTGAAAGGACTGGAGTCGACGCATGCGCCTGAGAGACAGCGTGCTGCGTTTGACGCCGCGTCCAGCGATGCCCCGCTTGCCGCGCTCATCGCCCACGCACTGCTCCATGAGCAAGAGCCGAATGTCGCAGGTGCGCTGCACTGGGCGCTGGGAAGAACCGTAGGCAGCGGCGCCAGCGTACTTGGCGCGGCGCTTCAACAGCCTGATCCGGCAGTACGCGAACGGGCCGTGCTCGCGCTGGCGAAACTCGGCGGTTCCGATGCGGTGGAGACCTTGCGTGGCTCGCTCCTCGACCCCGCGGAGCGCGTGCGGTATCGCGCTGCGCGGGTGCTTGGCGGATGGGGGATACGCGACGCCATTCCCCTGCTGATCGAGCAGGTTCTTGGCGGGACTCACGATGTCGAGGCGGCCGATGCGTTAGCCGATTTGGCGGAAGACCCCGCGATCGCAAGGCAAATTGTGGAGCGCTTTGAAGCAGCGATCTCGGACGGTCGAGCCGATGTCCAGACCCGTGTACGTGTTTGTCAGGCGCTCGCCGAATTCAATGGCACGGCGTCGGCCCTGCTTGCCCGGCTGGCCGCCGACCCAGACCCGTCCGTGGCACGCAATGCGCGTTACGTGATCGGTATTCGCAACGACGCACCAACGTAGTTGAGTTTGAGTTTGATAGTCGGCCTCTTCCTTGGAGGCGAATGCCGTCGCTTCCTGTCTCTCCCGGATCTGTCGGCGGGGAAATAGTCTGCTCGCTTGCTCGGCAGCAGACGTGCGCTTGTCCGGGAAGGTTTACGTCTCGCGTGCTCAAGATTCTGCCAATACGCGTCGCCAGTTCAGTTCCATCCATTGTCTGCGGGCCGCCTCCTCATGCAGCATGTCGCCTGGATTCACGACGTGCGGATGCCGCACCGACTGCAGCAGTGGCATGTCATTCAGTGAATCGCTATAGCCGTAGCTGCCATCGAGCGACTCGCCGTGCTGCGCGAGCCACTCCCGCAGCCGCGTAACCTTGCCTTCGCGATAGCTGAGCACGCCGCATGTCCGGCCGCTGTACACGCCGTCGGTCATTTCCAGCTGGATCGCGATCACGTCCGCGACACCGAGCCGCCGCGCAATCGGTCCGACCAGATGCTCGCCCGACGCTGAAATGACGAGCACGCGGTCGCCGCGCGCGCGATGCAGCGCAAGCCGGCTCCAGGCTTCGGGGAACACGCGCGGCACGATCACCTCTTCGATGAAGCGGTCGATCCACGCGCCGACCTCGTCGCGCGCGAGACCCTGCAACGGCGCGAGCGTGTAGTCCATGTAGTCTTCCATCGCGAGCGTGCCCGCATGGTAGTCGCGCAGTAATGCCGCCTCGTGCGGCAGCATGTCGGCCGGCGCGAGACCGTGCTCGACCTGGAATCGCAACCACAGGTTCGAACTGTCGCCGTCGATCAGCGTGTCGTCCATGTCGAAAATCGCGAGCGCCATTCAGTGCACCTCCCGCATCTGACTGCGATCGATCGACACCCCGATCGCGCTGCCAGTCGGCAGCAAATCGTCGGCGCCGCGGTTCAGGTGGTCGACGCGCAGGCTCACGCCGTCGGCGTCGACTTCATAGCGGACGATATTGCCGAGCAGTTGGCGGCCGCGAATGACGGCCGGCACCGGTGCGTCCGGGTGTGCGTGATGCCGTGCGTCCGGTTCGCACAGCTGGATCGATTCGGGGCGAATCGCCAGATGTCCGGTCAGCGCAATTCCGAACAGCCGATCCGCTTCGACTGGCGACAGCAGGTTGTAGCTGCCCATGAAGCGTGCGACGAACTCACTTGCCGGCTCCGTATAGATTGTCTCGGCAGCCCCTTCCTGCACGATGCGTCCGCGATTCATCACGAAGATCCGGTCCGACAGCGTGAGCGCTTCCTCCTGGTCGTGCGTGACAAACACAGTAGTCAGGCCGAGACGTTGCTGGATGTCGCGGATCTGCTCGCGCAGGCTACGGCGAATGCGCGCGTCGAGCGCCGACAACGGCTCGTCGAGCAGCAGGATGCGCGGCTCCACAACCAGTGCGCGCGCGAGCGCGACGCGCTGACGCTGTCCGCCGGACAGCTCGTGCGGATAGCGCGCTTCCATGCCGGTCAGCTCGACGAGACGAATCACGTCGCCGACGCGTCGCGCGACGTCGTCGGCCGTGCGCTTCTGCATCTTGAGGCCGAACGCGATATTGCCCGCGACGGTCATGTTCGGGAACAGCGCGTAGTTCTGGAACACCATGCCGATGCCGCGCCGTTGCGGCGCGAGCGTCGTGATGTCCTGGCCGTCGACGCGAATGGAGCCGCCGTCGACGCCAGTCAGGCCCGCAAGACAGCGCAGCAGCGTGGACTTGCCGCAACCGCTCGGACCAAGCAGCGTGACGAACTCGCCCTGGCGGAGGACGAACCGGATGTCCTCGAAAATGGTCGTGGCGCCGAAGCGCTTGGTCAGACCGTCGATTTCCACATGAGACATGACACAGCCTCTTTATTTGCCTGAGCGGCCGAACCGGGTCGCGAACCCGGTCAGCACGAGAGTAAACAGGAAGTAGCTCATCACGAGCGCGCTCGTCAGGTGGCCGCTACCGGCATTGAGGCCGTACAGATAGACCTGCAACGTCTCGTAGCGCGCGCCGGCGAGCATGTTCGCAAACACGAATTCGCCGAGCAGCAGCGAGAAGGTCAGCAACAGCGATGCCATCAAGCCCTTGCGCAGATTCGGCAGGATGACGCGGACGAACGCCTGCGGCGTATCGGCACCCAGCAGATAGGCCGCATCCATCAGGGTTGTCACATCGAGCGCGCGCAGGCTGTCGGCCAGCGCACGATAGACGAACGGCAATGCGATCGTGAAATAGCTGCCGAGCAGGATCCATGGCGTGCCGACGAGCGGCAGCGGTCCGGCGGCGAACAGCTGCAGCAGCCCGACCGACGCGACCACCGGCGGCATCGAGAACGGGATCAGGATCAGCACGTTCATCCAGCGATCGAGCCGCGGAAAGCGGTAGCAGACGACGAACGCGGCCGGCACGATCACGCTCGTCGCGAGCAGCAGCGTGCCGGCGCACAGCAACAGCGAATGGCCGAACGCGGCCACGAAGCGTGCGTCGTGCCAGAGCCGCGCATACCAGTCGAGCGTCAGCCCCTCTGGCAGGATCGTCGCTTCCCAGCGCCGTGAGAGCGAGTAGAGCAACGTCGCCGCGACGGGCGCGACGAGCAGCACGCTCAGCCCACCGACGACGAAGCGATGGAAGCGGTCAGCGCGCATGGTAAGTCCTCTTCAGCAGCCACTGGTTGACGGCAGCGACCAGCGCGAGCAGTCCCACGAGCAGCACCGACAGCGCGGCGGCAAGGTCCGGCTGCAGGTCGATGTTGCCGGACACGAGACTCGCGATCCGTACGGTCACCAGATTGAAGTTGCCCGACGTCAGCGCGAAAGCAGTCGCATACGCGCCCATCGCGTTCGCGAGCAGCAGGATGAACGTGCCGAGCAGTGCTGGCGCGAGCACCGGCAACGCGACGTGCCGCCAGTACGCCCAATGCCCAGCGCCGAGCAGCGCCGCTGCCTCCTGCCAGTGGTCGTCGAGCGCATCGAGCGCCGGATAGAACAGCAGCAGGCCAAGCGGCAACTGGAAGTACGTGTACAGCAGGATCAGCCCGTCGCGCGAATACAGACGGAAGTCCTGCAACCAGCCCCATTCGCGCAGCAGCAGCGTGAGTGCGCCATTGGTGCCGATCAGGATGACGAACGCGAATGCGAGCGGCACGCCGGACAGATTGCCGGTCATGTTGGTCAGCGCGATCACCGCATTCCTGAAGCGGCCGTCCACGCGACGCAGCGACGCCGCGCCCGGCAGCGTGATCAGCAGCGCCAGCACGCTCGAGTAGAACGAGATGCTCAGGCTGTTGCCGAACGCCTGACGATAGAACGGCGAGCCGGCGATCGTCCGGAAGTTGTCGAGCGACAGGCCGTGTTCGCCCGCGACGCTGTGCACCAACACCCAGCCCATCGGCGCGAGGCAGAACAGCGTCAACAGCGCGAGCATCGGAACGAGCAGCAGTGCCGAGCGCGGGTGACGCAGGCAACGCCTGCGGACGGGCGCGACGCCGACGGCCCGCGGCTGCGGTAGGGAGACGGAGAGTTTCATCGGATTGGAGTTCCGCAAGGCTTGCGCGCCGGACCGTCGCGATTGCGCGGCGACCCGGGCTGCGCGGCGCATCCTCACTGCATGTTGACGATCACCTGCTCTTGCCACGCGCGCGGCAATTGCTTCTGCGCGAGTTCCCACGCGGCGAAGTCGCCGATCGGCTTCGCGACGCGGTACTGCGACGCCGGCAGCAACTTCGCGGCGACGTCCTGCGGAATCCTCACGTCGGCACGGATCGGGCGTGCGTAGCCACGCGCCAAGTTGACCTGGCCGGCGTCGCTCAGGATGTACTCACGCGCGAGCATCGCCGCATTCGGGTGCTTCGCGTACTTGTTAATGATCGTCGAATAGCCATAGGTCAGCGAACCGTCCTGCGGTATCAGCACGTCGAAGCGCGACGCGTCGATCTTGTCGCGATACGCGAGCGCGTTGAAATCCCACTGGATGCCGACCTCCACCTCGCCTTTTTCCAGATTGGCGATGTTCGGGTCATTCAGCGTCAGGCGGCCCTGCTTCGCGAGCTGGGCGAACAGGTCGAGCGCCGGCTTCAGGTTCTTCTCGTTGCCGCCGAGCGCATAGGCCGCGGCCAGCACCGCGCTGCTCGCGCGTGCCGACGTGCCGACGTCGCCGAGCGCGACCTTGTATTTGCCCTTCAGCAGGTCGGCCCACGTCTTCGGCGGATTCTTCACCAGCTTGTTGTTGACGATGAACGCGATCGTGCCCGTGTACGACACCACCCATTGGCCGTCCCTGTCCTTTGCCCACGCGGGGATCCGGCTCCAGGTGGTCGGCTTGTACGGCTGGGTCACGCCCTTTTGCACCGCGATCGGCGCGAACGTATAGCCGACGTCGCCAATGTCGCCGCTCGCGTTGGTCTTCTCGGCGTCGAACTTTGCGATCTCCTCGGCGGAGCTCAGGTCGGTGTCCTGGTGCTTCAGGCCGTATTTCTGCGAAAGCCCGGTCCACGTGTCCTGCCAGTTGGCCCAGTCGGCCGGCATGCCGAGGCTGTTGACTGCGCCCTCTTGCTTCGCGGCGCTGATCAGGCCGTCGATGTTTTGCGCGAATGCGGTGGTGATGGTCAGGCTCAGGGCGCCGGCGATGCAACCGGCAATCAGGGTGCGCATGGTGGTCGTCCTCTGGACTAGTCAAAAAACAGCGCGAATCTTAGAGGCCAAATATGTCAGTTTTGCGTCTTCAAACTTGCGATCTGCGCAGATTCTGAAAAAATGGCGTGAATCTCAGTCGCATATGCACTGCATCGTTGATCATTCCGTTGTCATACGGCCGTCACCGAGGTCTGGCAAAAAGGCGGCATCCGAAAAATAGCAATATTGGACTAGTCATCGCATGAACGATCGCCCTCCAACCCAGATCATGCAGATCCGGCAGGCGCTCACCGGCCAGATCGACAGCGGCCTCCTCGCCCCCGGCGCGAAGCTGCCGTCCGAACGTGAGCTGTGCGAGCTGTTCGACACGACCCGCATCACCCTCAAGGACGCGCTGCTAGCGCTCGAGGCCGAAGGCCTGATCTACCGGGAGGAACGGCGCGGCTGGTTCGTCGCCTATCCGCGGCTGAACTACAACCCGCTCTACCGCACCTACTTTCAGCGCATGGTCACGCTGCAGAAGCGTCAGGTTGAGACGAAGGTCGTCGGTACCGGACAAGTCGTCGCAAACGCGCTGCTGTGCAAGGAAATGGCGCTCGCACCGCTCACCCGCCTATACCAGATCCGCCGCCTGCGCTATCTGGACGGCCGCGCGGTGTCGTACGTCGAGCATTTCCTCAAGCCGGAGCGCTTCCCCGGCATCCTCGAGCACGATTTTTCGAAATCGCTGACGCAGACCTACGAACAGTTCTACGACCTGCGCTTTTCCCGCTCGCGATTCGAGATCTATCCGTCGGCCGCGCGCGGTGACGTCGCGCAGCAGCTGAACGTCACGCCCGGCAGTCCGATCCTGATGATCACGCGGGTCAATTTCGACCAGCACGGCATGCTGGTCGACTGCGACCACGAATACTGGCGCCACGACGCGGTGCGCATTTCGGTCGACAGTCAGGCCGACCAGCCGTGGGGCGGCGAGGACACCGCGTGAACGCCGGCGCGCATCCGCCGTTCACGCCTTCCTTCATAGAGAAAACGAGCATGTCACCGTTGCAACCCGTTCAGGACCGGTTCGACGCGCTGTTGAACCATAACGTGCGCGATCCGTCGCGCTGGCCGGCGCCCGCGCTCACGCCGCCCCTTGCCGCGAAGCTGCTGGAGCGCGTCGACAGCGTGCGGCTGTTCGGCCACGCGTATCCGCTGCTGACCAATCTGACGCACGGTCGCTATCGGCCGATCGATCTGCTCGATTTCGCGTCGCGTCACGAATTGGACGGCATGTGCATTCATCTGCTCGACGGCGAAGCGAACAGTCTCGCTCGAATGTCCGACGACGGATTGTGCGCGGTCGCCGAGCGTGCCCGAACGCTGGGGCTCGCACTCCATCTCGAACTGAGTAGCACCGCGCACGCGGATGTTGACGAGGCGGCCCGCATTGCCCGGGTGATGGGCGTGCGCAATCTCCGCGTGTATTCGCGCTACGAAGGACGGCTGTCTGCGGTCATGGACAGGGTCGGCGCGGACCTGCGCTACCTTGCGCAACTGGCCGAGCGCTTCGATCTCCACGTCGACTTCGAACAGCACGAAGAGCTCAAGAGCGCCGAAATCGCGATGCTGCTGCGTAGGGTCGGCCATCCCCGCATCAATGCGCTGTTCGATTTCGGGAACATGATCAACGCGTGCGAGCAGCCGCTGCAGGCGTTGCGGAACCTGGCGCCGCACATTCGCCAGGTCCACATGAAAGGTGTGCGCATCGTGCCGGAAGCGCGCGGATTCGGACATTACGGTGTGCTGCAGGGTAGCGCCGCCGACGAACTGCCCGGCGCGCGCATGCTGTTCGACCTGCTGATGCTGGGGGAGGATGCGCCGCAGGTGATCGCGTTCATCCTCGAACAGGAAAACCATTACCCCGCGCCGGCGTTCCGGATGATCGACGAAGAATCCGATCCGTTCATTCCTTATCGCGCGATGAGCGATACGCCGCTGCCGGCCGGCTTGACCCTCGAGCAGATGATGGAAGGCGAGGAACGGTGGGCGATCGACCAGGTCGCGTATGTGCGCGGGGTTCTTAGAGAGTTGAGGTGGCTCGCAGAGTGTGTGCTCGGTACGTCTACGTGACGCACATCCCGACTCCTGGCGGACGAGGTTCGGCTCGCATCCGGCATCCACGGCCCACGCTCACGACCAGCCGTGGTCGGTTGCTACCGGTTGAACGGCCTAGAGACGGTTTCATAGGGGATGCTAAGTGTATAGCAATGTGTTCCAGCAGATCGTGCAGCAGCCGAGTTCAAGGAGCACTTTGGGATGTCCGGACGTCGCTCGATGCGAACGCGGAGACGTCGGAAATTGTGCATCCAAGCGTGCGCTCAACGACCCAACGGACCTTGCCAAGACCGCTGCCGTGAGGTATCCGGCGGCGATCTCTTCTACTGTGTGTTCGCCGTCCAACTCGATGGACCGGCCGTAGCCACGCAAATCGACAAAAACATGCGTGAACGCGTGGCCGTCAAGCCGAGGCATGACGGCATCGTAGCTGGAGTGGTCGCCCAGCCAGTCATGCATGACCAGCACACGAACGGGGCCATTGCCGTACTGCACATATCGCCGACCTGACGCTGCCTGTTTGACCCAGTCCAACCTTTCACACATCGGATTCGCACGCAAGCGCTCGTAGCCGGCGCGTATTCGCTTCGACTCAGGCCCATCCGTTCATCGGCCGATGATCAATCGCAGCGGCATTCGGAAAACGCGGCGCATCCGTAACGCGTGATCGGATCGATCTCGTCACGTCATGCGCCGCAACACATGCCTGGATCGGCGACGCGCTACAGCACCCGCTCCAGCGCACTCGCGAACCGCGCAACCGCCGCATCGACGTCATTCAGCTTGTCGAGCCCGAACAAGCCGATCCGGAAAGTCTTGAAATCCGCCCGCTCATCGCATTGCAACGGCACGCCCGCCGCGATCTGCATGCCGACATCGGCGAATTTCTTGCCGGACCGGATATCGTCGTCATCGGTATAACAGACGACGACTCCCGGTGCCTCGAAGCCTTCGGCCGCGACGCTCCGGAACCCCTTCTCGGCGAGCAACGCACGAATCCGCGTGCCGAGCTCCAGTTGTTCCGCCCTCACCTTGTCGAAGCCGTACGCGTCCGTTTCCTTGATCACGTCGCGCAGCGTCGCGAGGCTGTCCGTGGGCATCGTCGCGTGATACGCGAACCCGCCGCTTTCGTACGCTTCCATGATCTGCAGCCACTTGCGCAGATCGCACGCGAAACTGGTACTCGTCGTCGCATCGATGCACTCGCGGGCGAGCGCACCGAGCATCACCAGCGCACAGCCGGGCGACGCGCTCCAGCCCTTTTGCGGTGCGCTGATCAGCACGTCGACACCGCTCGCCTCCATGTCGACCCAGATCGTGCCGGACGCGATGCAATCGAGCACGAACATGCCGCCGACCGCATGCACGGCGTCGGCGACCGCACGCAGATACGCATCGGGCAGCATCATCCCCGACGCGGTTTCGACGTGCGGCGCGAACACCAGATCCGGCTTGTGCTCGCGAATCGCCGCAACGACTTCATCGATCGGCGCCGGCGCAAAGGCGGCCTGTCTGCCCGCTTCGACCGGACGCGCCTTCAGCACGATCGACTCGGACGGAATGCTGCCCATGTCGAAAATCTGCGACCAGCGGAAGCTGAACCAGCCGTTGCGGATGACGAGGCACTTCCTGTTCGTCGCGAACTGCCGGGCCACGGCTTCCATGCCGAACGTCCCGCTGCCCGGGACGATTGCGACCGCCTTCGCGTTGTAGACCTTCTTCAGCGCAGCGGAAATGTCGCGCATCACGCCCTGGAAGCGCTGCGACATGTGATTGATCGACCGGTCGGTGTACACCACCGAGTATTCGAGAAGCCCGTCGCGGTCGACATCGGGAAGTAATCCTGGCACGTTCGCCTCCGGTAAAGGACATGGGATGAGCGCGAGCGGTGTTCATGAGCGGATGCCGCTGCGCCGATGCAACGCTGCTTTTCTCTGATAGACGAACGATTCTAACGAAAGCTGTCCGCTCGTTGGAAATTTCGGCGCTTGTCTCATTCACCGCACATCCGGTGTCGTGCGCGCGACGGGTCGACGCGCTATGGACGCGATGCCAGCAACCTGATCCCAGCGACCCCGAATACGACGGCCAGACACCCGTCCAGTGCCTTGTGGGTTCGCATGTAGATCCTTCGAACCGGCTCCATGGAAAACAGCCATGCATAACCGGCGAACACGCCGCACCCAATGGCCGCACAACCCACGACCAGTGCACCTTGTGACGGCCGGGTGCCGCCGGACGACAGCGCCACGATCGAAACCCACACGAGGATCGCCTTCGGATTGGTGAGATGAAGCATCGCACCGCGGCAATAGATGCTGGCCAACGTCGGCGTTCGCGCCGTTTCGGAGACGGCGGGCGCCGCCCGTCCGAGCGCATTGCGCGCCGACTTGAATGCAAGCCACAAGAGATACAGTCCGCCGAAAATCCTGATCGCGACGATGAATGGGGCATACGCGATCAGCGCAGCCGATACGCCCAGCACGGCCACACTCGCCCACAACATCGAACTCGACAGGACGCCAAGCGAGAACGTCAATGCCGCCTTTCGGCCGTGATTCGCCGCGATGGACATGATGGCGAGATTGCTCGGTCCGGGGCTCGCGGTACCGACGAAATAGATTGCGTAGGCAAACAGCAGGTCGGTCGCGAGGTGGGCATTGGCCGTCATGTTCGGGATTCCGCAACGAAAAGTGGCCGGATGATCGGACACAGGCGGAGCCGGCGAAAGAGGCAATATCGCCATCTTCCGTTGAATTTCGGACAAGCCGGCGAGACCGCATCGAGGCACCGTACCGTGTCGTTGTCGAAGCGCTCCGCCGCAAACGAGGCGGAGCGCTTCGCCCGTCACGCGCGCAACGGTCTCAACCCGGCACGCACTTCATTCGCGAAGATCATCGGTTCTTCCCATGCCGCGAAGTGCCCGCCTGTTGCCGGTTTGTTGAAGTAAATCAGATTGTGATAAGCCCTCTCGGTCCAGCTCCGCGGCGCCTGGTAGTTTTCCCCCGGAAACGCGCTCACCGCCGCCGGCACGCCGACGTCGGCCGCAAGGAAGAAGTTCGCATGCGATTCCCAGTAGAAACGCGCCGCCGAGACGCCCGTGTTCGTCAGCCAGTAAAGCGTGATGTCGTCGAGCACGTCGTCCCGTGTCAGCGCGCCGGCCGAGTGGCCGTTGACCGGGCGACCCTGCACGGCCGCGCTCAGCGCCGCCGCCGGCTGGCCGTAACCGTCCCCGTGGTCGAGCAGCCACGACGCCAGCGCGACGGGCGAATCGGCGAGTCCGTACAACGTCTGCGGGCGCGTACCCATTTCAATCGCGTAGCCGCGCTTCCTCTTGAAATTGGCGCTCAGCTGTTCATATGCGTGCCGCTCGTCGTCCGACAAGCCGGCAGGTGCGGGATCGCCCGCCGTCAGCGACTTCAGAATTTCCGCCGGCACGGACGCCGGGAAATTCACATGAATGCCCATCAGTTCAGGCGGCGCCTGTTTCGCCATGATGTTCGTGACGATGCCGCCGAGGTCCCCGCCCTGCGAAGCAAAGCGCGCGTAGCCGAGCCGTTTCATCAGCGTCACCCATGCGCGCGCCGTGCGCTCCGGCCCCCATCCCGTCGTCGTGGGGCGCGCCGAAAAGCCATAGCCGGGCAGCGACGGAATCACGAGATGGAACGCATCCGACGCCGGCGCGCCGTACGCGGTCGGATCGACGAGGGGCGCGATGATCTTGAACTGCTCGATGATGGAGCCGGGCCAGCCGTGGGTCACGATCAACGGCATCGCATTCTCGTGCTTCGATCGCACATGGATGAAGTGGATGTCGAGGCCATCGATTTCGGTCACGAATTGCGGGTACGCATTCAGCGTCGCTTCGCACTTGCGCCAGTCGTAGTCGCTCGCCCAATACCGCGCGAGCGCCTGAATGGTCGCAAGCTGAATGCCCTGCGACTCGTCGGCCACGGTCTCGCGGTCCGGCCAACGCGTCGCGTTGATGCGGTGCCGCATGTCGGCGAGCTGCGCGTCGGGTACATGCACCTGGAACGGCCGAATCGCCGATCTGTCACCGCGTGCGGGTTCCGCGGTGCCGATTGCCGGGCTGGTCTGCGCGAGCGCCAGGCGGCTCAGCGAGCCGGCCGCCAGTGCGGCGGCCGCGATACCGACAAAGCGTCGGCGCGACAACGACGTCGTCACGTTGCGACCGGCGCCGGCAGGCGCGCTTTCGGCGCCCGACATCAGGAGTGGCCGGTCATCGGCAGCGTTCGTTTTCATATCACACACCTTTCAAGGAAAGATTTCGTCACACCTTTATATGCATATGCACATATTGCGATCAAAAAATGTGCGGTCATGCGGCGATCCATACTGCGACTGCCCGACCCGATCGGCAAGCCGAATGTTCAGCACGGCCGGGCAAGCCCGCGCATCACGCAGCAGCGGCACGCCAATCGTCCACGCCCACTTCATATCCGGCCACCGGCTGCGCGACGCGTTCGTGAACATGCGCGGTCGGCGTACGGTCGATCATCAGGCTCAGCAATTCCGAGCGGTTATAGTGACCGGCCGCATCCATCAGCATCTTGCGACGGTCGATCAGCGAGAAGTCCAGATCGACGATGACCTCGCCCTCGCCCGATCGAAGCGGCTCGGCCATCAACATGCCGTCGGGCGACACGATCGTCGTGAAGCAGCCGCCCGAGATAGGCCCGATCGCGCAACCGGTGTCCTTCATGATTTGCGCCTGCTGGTCGGCATCCAGCCACGCCGTTGCATTGACGACGAACGCGCCGGACTCGAGCGCATGCTGCCGGATGTTGATCTCCATGCGCTGCGCGAAGCCTTCCCCGAAGGCCGAACCCGGATACATCGCCGAATGAATCTGCTCGCCGTCGGCAATCATCGCGTAGCGCGCGAGCGGATTGTTGTGCTCGAAACACGCGAGCTGCCCGATACGGCCGACGGCGCTGTCGACCGCGCGCAACCCCGATCCGTCGCCCTGCCCCCAAACCATGCGCTCGAAGTGCGTCGGCGTGATCTTGCGACGGCGCTGGATCAGTTGCCCGTCCGCGTCGAACAGCAATTGCGCGTTGTACAGCGTGCCGCCGTCGCGCTCGTTGACGCCGATGGACACGACCATGCCGGCCATGCGTGCTGCTTCGCCGATCGCATCGGTCGCGGTGGACGGCACGGTGACGGCCTGTTCCAGCAGCCGGAGATGCTCGGTACCGGACAGCAGTTCGATGCCCGTCTGAACGGCCGCGAAATACGGGTAATAGGGGACGACCGTTTCGGGAAAAGTGGCGAATTGCACACCTTGCCGGCCAAGGTCGTGGATCTTCTCCACGACCTTGGCGACGGTGGCTTCACGACTGTAGAGCACCGGGCTGAACTGGACAGCGGCGGCCTTGACGACTTTCATGACACACTCCTTGGACGATGCGCGGTGCGGCACTCCGCTCGCGACAGGCGCATTGGAGCAGGCGAACGTATCCCGTTCTTGTCGGAAAGTCGGCGATATGTATGCGTACGTATCCGCGTCTGTTGCAGATACTTCGGGATACAAAGAAAGGGGGCGACCGGAGCGGCCCTGACCTGACGCGATCGGTAACGCGACGTCGCGACGCTCAATCGCGCCGATCGCGTGGTTCGGCTTGCACGCTCTTTGCCGCCGCACGCGAGAACTGCACTTGATATTCGCTCGGCGACAACCCCGTCTTGCGCTTGAACAATTGCCGGAACGTACTGACATCGCTGTAACCGACGCGCTGACTCACGTCCTCGAGCCCGATCGGCCGTGTTTCCAGCAGACGTTTCGCAACCTCGACCCGCAGATTCTGCAGATACGTCAACGGCGCGAGGCCGACCGCTTCCTTGAAGCGACGATTGAGCGTGCGTTCGCTGACGGCAAGCGATGCCGCCAGATCGCCGAGCCGGAATCCTTGCTGCAATGTCGCTTCCATCCGCTGCTGAGCGCGCGCCACGAGCGTGTCGGTATGCCCGTGTTCGTCGAGCAGCGTGGCAAAGGAGGCCTGCGACGTCCGGTTCATGTCGATCAACAGCGCCTTCGCGGTCATCGTCGCGAGTTCTCCGCCGGCGCAGGCTTCGACGAGATGCACGGCGAGGTTCAGATAGGACGTGACGGAGCCGCCCGAGATGATCCCGTCTTGCGCGAGCAGCAGCTCGTTCGCGCGGACTTCGACACGCGGATAGCGGCGCGCGAAATCCGCCGCTCTCGCCCAGTGCGTCGTCGCGACGCGGCCATCCAGCAGGCCCGCCTCGGCAAGCAGGTAATTCGCCGTGCAATACGCGGCGAGCATCGCGCCGGCCTTGTGTTGACGCCGCAGTGCGGAAGTCAGTTCGCTCAACTGCTCGCGATGCCCGAGGAACTCGTCGATCCGCGAAAAGAAAGGTGCCGTCAGCAGCACGGCGTCGGCTCGTTTGCGCGGGTCGATCTTGCCGTCGACCGGAATGATCTGACCTGACGCCGCCTTCACCGGTTGCCCGTCGAGCGACTCCACGCGCCATGCGAACAACGGCGCGGACCGCGCGCCCGGTTCCGCCCGGCGCGCATGGAACTGATTTGCAGCGCTGAAGACATCGACCGGGCCCGCGACGCCGGACGCCAGGATTCCGTCATAGACCCAGATGCGGATGATCGCCATTGCGTGTCCGAATTTCCTTTGATAGTGGCGATGCTGCCACTTTCCTGCGTCCGCGTAAACCGCGACGATGGCGCCATCCGATCAACCGAAACCAGGAGCATCCCATGCCGATGATCGATGCGATGTGGCCCGACCACGCACTGACGCCCGATGCTGAAGCCCGCCTCGTCAGGGAACTGACCGATATCCTCATCGAAGCAGAAGGGTACGATCCCGCGAGCCCGGTCGTTCAGCGCGTGACCGTATTCCATCTGCACCGGCCGGCCGCGATCTACATCGGCGGCGAACGTACCGATACGGTGCGCTACCGGATCATTCCTTCGGTTCCCGAAGGGCAATACACCGACGAATCGCGCCGCTCGCTCGTCCGACGCGTCACGGAAGCCGTGGCACGCGCGGAAGGCCGGCCGTTCGACGATGTCGCACCGCGCGTCTGGATTTTTCCGACCGAGATCCCGGACGGTGCGTGGGGAACGCGCGGCGCGATCTGGACGCTGCCCGATATCCACGCGCTGCTCGCGGGCGAACCGGAGCGCGACGCGGGCACCGAGCGCCTTGCGCGACGGCGCCGGGAAAAGGCACGCGTTGCACTCGCGGCAGCGCTCGATGCCGCAAACGCAGGTGTCACGCGCAACGCGTGCAAGGAGTAACCGCCATGAAATTCAACGACACGGCCCCGATGATGGCACCCGCCGACGGTCCGCCGCGGTGGCTGGCGCGCCTGGCCGAAAACGCGACGCTGGAAGCCACCGTGCTGAAGCGCCCGATCGACGGGCGAGCCGACATTCTCTCGGTGATCAAGCACGCGGTCTCGCTCTACGAGTTCCAGCAGCATGCTTACAAAGGCATGATCGGCAACGATCTTTATCTGGAATCCTATCGTTCACGTATCAATGGCGTGCCGATCGAGACGGTGGTCGTCGCCCATATGAACGAGCAAGGCGATACGGATTCCGTCGTCATCAATCATCGACCGCTCGATGCCGCACTACTCTTCTCGCAATTGATGCGCGAGCGCGTGGACGAGCGCTTTCGCGCGTGTTATCTGTCGGAACGGGAAGCCGCCGCGCTCAATGCGGCAGCCGTCCCGCCACCGGGTCCGGGGCCGCAGGATGAAACGCCTTCTTCTTGATTTGACGGCAGCATGCTTGCTGCTCGCTTTGGCAGGAGTCTCCATGGCACATTCCGCTGCGTTGCCGACCACGCCCACCACGAAGATACTGGCGATCGGCACGTTTCCTCCCGGCACGGACATGCAGCACGTCCAGACCATTCTTCCGACCGAAGTCCGCGAGACGACACAGCTGTATCTCGCGGGCAAGATCGATCAGTGGTATTCCCTGCAGGACCGGCCCGGGGTCGCGTTCGTCCTGAACGTGACGGACACGGGTGAAGCGCATGAAATGCTGGAACGACTCCCGTTGGGGAAGGCCCACCTCATGACGTTCACGCTGCTCCCGATCGGCCCGCTCAAGCCATTGAGCAAGCTCTTGAATCCTCCGGCGGCTCAGTAGAACCCCCTGCACCCCGCCATCTTTCGAAACAGCGAAGCGCAACTTGTGCCGCGCGATGTCGCACCGAACGAGATCCTCGATCATGACTCGACCCGTAACGAAAACACCCGCCTCTCCCGCCGCCGCTGCGAGTTCTTCAACGTGCCCGACCGTGCCGGCGCCGTCGTCGCCGGAACCCACGGTCGACGTCGGCGACGTCCAGGTCAATGCCGACATCACGCTGCGCTGCATGGTCTACCGCCCCGCACGATCGAAGGGCATCGTGCTGTTCCTGCACGGCTTCCCCGAGACAATGTATGCATGGAAGCCGATTGCCGAATCACTGTCCAGCGACTACGAGGTCCATGCGTTCGACTGGCCAGGCTACGGGCAATCGTCGCGTCCGCGCGCCGATCGCTTTTCGTACGCGCCGAGCGACTATGCCCGTGTGCTGAGAGACTACATCCGAACGTCGGGCATCGATGGTTCGAGACTGTTGATTTATGCGACGGATATCGGTGCGCTTCCGGCGCTGCTGGCAGCGTTGGAACAACCGGATATCGCGCGGGAAATCATCGTTGGCGACTTTGCCCCGTTCAACCGGCCGCAATATATGTACGAAAGCCTGCAAGGCCTGAAGTCGAAGCCTTCGTCGGATATCGTGCGCGCCGCCATGAACAGGAATCGCGACGAAATCCTCGCAAACACGTTCTTCCGGGGCATGGAGGATGACGAGCGCTACACGTTGCCCGAGGAATTCATGGACGACGTGGCGAAGGGATGGGACGGTGACTTGACCGCGGCCGACGCCTTTTTCCACTACTACGCAAGCTTCACCCGGGACCAGGACTACTTCGAAGCCAATATGGCAAAGCTGAAAGTCCCCGTGAAGGTCGTGTGGGGCGGGAAGGACATCTATATCAAGAAGGAAATGGGCATCGAGTACGCGGACCGAAACGGGGTGAACATTTCGATTCTTCCGGAACTGGGCCACTTTCCGCATCTGCAGGCGCCCGCCCGGACGGCGAACGAAGTTCGGGCTTCGTTCGGCGCGGCGAGCGATCGCGGGACCGAGTAACGGACAACGGCGGGACGATGCCTCTCCCGCCGGCGATTCACCCGCACCGCCGATCACTTCGGCCATCGCCAGCCTGGATCGGGCAAGTGTTCGGCGAAGTAGCCGGACTGTCAGACCGGCGCGCCGAAACGCAACATCGTGAAACCGGGCTTGCGCTCCGAGGGCACGGGAACATAATCTTTAACGATACCGGCGGACGTAACGAACGATTCCGCCCGGGTTCCCTGACGTCCTGCGATGAACATCAAAAGCCGTGCCCGCCAGCACACGGCCCGCCCGCCCCGCAAGCCCGATGCCGGCCTGCTGCAGTGGATCAACGGACTCGCCGCGGCGCGCACGTATCGATTGCATTGGCTGCCGCACGATCTGCTTGCCGGCGTCACGCTCAGTGCCGTGCTCGTGCCCGCCGGCATGGCGTACGCGAACGCAGCCGGCCTGCCCGCCGTCAACGGGCTCTATGCGTCGCTTGCCGCGATGCTCGCGTATGCGCTCTTCGGCCCCAGCCGCATCCTCGTGCTCGGCCCCGACTCCGCGCTGGTCGCGCTGATTGCCGCAAGCATCACGCCGCTTGCTCACGGCGATGCCGCGCATGCGCTGGCCCTTGCCGGCGCGCTCGCGATACTCGCGGGCGCGATCTGCATCGCGGTCGGAGTGCTCAGGCTCGGATTCGTCACCGAGTTGCTGTCGCTGCCCATCCGGTACGGCTTTCTGAACGGCATCATGCTGACGATCAGCATCGGACAATTGCCCAAGCTCCTCGGCTACAAGGGCAGCGGCGAATCGTTCATCGAGCAGGTGCGCGACGTGGCCGCCGGCATCGCGGCATCGAAGGTGAACGCAACGTCGTTCGCACTCGGCGTCGCCGCGCTCGCGCTGATACTCGTGTGCAAACGGCTCTGGCCCAGGTTGCCGGGTGTACTGCTCGCCGTGGCGGGCGCGACCGCAGTGGTAATGTGGTTCGATCTGTCGACGCGCGCCGGCGTTGCAACCGTCGGTGCGGTCCCGCAAGGCCTGCCGGTGCCGCGCATCCCCGACGTGAGCCTCGACGGCTGGCTGCATCTCGCGGGAAGCGCAGCGGCGATCGCGCTCGTTTCGTTCACGGATATCAGCGTGCTGTCCCGCACCTACGAACTGCGCAACGACACCAGCGTTGACCGGAATCACGAATGCATCGCGCTCGGGCTGTCGAACCTCGCCGCCGGCCTGATGCAAGGGTTCGCGGTGAGCGCGAGCGGGTCACGCACGCCCGTCGCGGAAGCGGCGGGCGCGAAGACGCAGGCGACGGGCGTGGTGGCTGCCGCGGTCGTTGCCGCACTGCTGCTGTTCGCGCCGCGCGCGCTTGCGCACACGCCGCAATCCGCGCTGGCCGCCGTCGTGATCGCGGCATGCGTGAACATGATCGAGGTGCGCGGCGTCGTGCGGCTTTATCGGCTCCGCAAAAGCGAGTTCGTGCAGGCGGTGGCGTGCTTCGTCGGCGTTGCAGCCGTCGGGGTCGTGAACGGCATTGCGCTGGCACTGCTGCTCACCGTGCTGTCGTTTCTGTGGCGCGCGTGGCGGCCTTACGATGCCGTGCTCGGGCGGGTCGACGGCAGGAAGGGCTATCACGACGTGTCGCGCCATCCGGACGCGCGGCGCGTGCCCGGGCTCGTGCTGCTGCGCTGGGATGCGCCGCTCTTTTTCGCGAACGGCGAAATCTTTCGGGAACGCGTGTTGCGCGCGGTCGATGAATCGCCGGAGCCGGCACGCTGGATCGTCATCGCGGCGGAGCCCGTGACCGACATCGACCTCACGGCTGCCGATGTGCTCGAACGGCTGCATCTCGAACTTGCCGCCCGGCAGGTCAAGCTGGTCTTCGCGGAGCTGAAAGGCCCCGTCAAGGACAGCCTCAGGCATTACGGCATGTACAGCATGTTCGGCGACGACAACTTCTTTCCGACGATCGGCGCAGCGGTAAGTCGTTATGTGGACATGCATCGAATCGAGTGGCACGACTGGGAAGACTCCCGGGGATCGGCGGGGGACTGATGGTCGGCAACATATCGGAGGCGGTATGGAACGAGAGCTGAAGCTGCGGGTTTCCGCAAAGAACCTCGACAAGTTGCGCCACGCGCCGTTGCTTGCGCAGTCCAACGGCGCCGGCGCGACTCAACAGCTGACGAGCACGTACTTCGACACTGCCACGCTCGCATTTCACCGGTGCGCGGCTTCCCTGCGGGTGCGTGCGGCCGGCAACCGCAGAGTCCAGACGTTGAAACTGGAAGGATCGGCCCGGGCCGGCCTGTTCGAGCGGGACGAATTCGAGACGCCCGTCGACGGCGACGTCCCCGATCTGACACGGCTGCGGGACACGCTCCCCGACGACACCGAGTGTGGCCGCCTGGTTCGCGACCAGGCCACGGCACCGGATCTTCAGCCCGTGTTCGTCACGCGGATCAAGCGGCGGGTTCTACCGCTGCGCCTGCCTTCCGGCGATGAAGTCGAGGTCGCGCTCGACAAGGGGACGGTCGACGCGGATTCGAAGTCGGTCCCGATCGCCGCGATCGAACTGGAACTGAAACGCGGCCGCCCCGAAAACCTGTACGGCATCGCACTGAAATTGCTCGACATCGCGCCATTGCGCATCGATCACGAGAGCAAGGCCGATCTCGGGTACGGGCTGCTCGTCGCCGAGCACCAGCCGGCCGTCAAGGCGCAACCGGTGCAACTGAAGAAGCACGATTCGATCGAAGACGCGTTCTGCCGGATCGTGCGCAACTGCCTGGACCAGATCCGCGCCAACGAACGCGGTGTCGAGTCCGGTCATGATCCGTCGAGCGTGCATCAGATGCGGGTGGGGCTGCGTCGCCTGCGTTCGGCGCTCGACCTGTTCGCGAAAGTGATTCCCGCGTATCCCGGCCTTGACGACGAACTGCGCTGGATCGCCGGCGAGCTCGGCGCCGCGCGCGACTGGGAAGTGCTTGCCGGAGCGACGCTCGACCATGCCGGCACGAACGGCAATCCGGACGAGATCCGTTCAGTGCGGAACGCCTGCAAGCGCATTGCCGCCGTCAATCGCCAGCGCGCGGCTTCCGCAGTCGGATCGGTTCGCTACACGCGGCTCGCGTTACAGCTCGCGTCATGGGTGAACCGAAAGGGCTGGCGGGACGGGATGCCTGACGAACGGCGCGATGCCATCATGCAGCCGGCGAGTCCGTTTGCTCACGAGGTTCTGCGTCGCCGGCACCGGAAACTGATCAAACGCGGCAAGAGGCTGGCCGATCTCGACGATCACCGGCGTCACCGTGCGCGCATCGCGGCGAAGAAGGTCCGGTATGCCACCGAATTCTTCGCGTCGCTGTGCCGCAAGCAAGCCGTCCGCTCGTACGTCGACGCGCTGTCCGAACTTCAGGATGATCTGGGCTGGCGTAACGATGCCGTGGTCGCCGAGCAGTTTCTGAAGGCGCTGCCTCGCACGTCACCCGACGCCGCGCCGGGCGCGGGCTTTGCTCGCGGCTTTCTGGCCGCGCGTGCCGCGGCCGATCATCAGACGTTGAAGCAGCTGTGGAGCCGCTTCAAACGGCTGTCGCCGCCGCACTGAAGCGGCACGCGGCCGCATCGACGTGGCGCGATGGCACTCAGGGCTTGCACGCGATCGCCTCGATCTCGATCCTGGTGCCGACCATGTTCGTCGCCTGCAACGTCGAGCGTGACGGCTTGTTCTCGGGGAAGAACTCCGCATAGACGCGATTGAATTCGGCGAAGTCGCGCGCGTCTTCGAGCCAGACGGTGGTTTTCACGACGTCGCCGAGCGTGCATCCTGCCAGCGCGAGTACGTGTGCGACGTTCTTCAACGTCTGACGCGTCTGCGCTTCGATCCCGCCGGCAACGATGCTGCCGTCTTCGTTTCTCGCCACCTGACCGGATACGAATACCAGATCGCCGGCTTTGGTCGCCAACGATCGAGGCAGGTTTCGCGTGACGGGGTTGCTTTCTGCGAAGTATTCGATTGCCATTTGAACCTCCGTTCGATCCGCCTGGCGCATGCGCCGGCCAATGACGAAGAGCGTAGCGCGGAACCCGCGCGCTGCCAATCCGGTGTTCGCGACCGAAGCGCCGCGACATGCTGCGTCGCCTCGTCGTCGCCAATCAGTAGCGCTCGGACACACCGTCGATCCCGCGCTCGTGCAATTCGCGCACGAGCCTCGCACGCACCGTCGCGACATCGGAAAACGCAGGCCGTCGACGCGCGGCGATTTCGTCAGCCGTATAGGGCTTGAAATCGCGCGGCAGCGCATCGCGATTCATCGTCGTGAGCACCCAGTTCAGTACGTCGGCGAGATCCTGGTCCGACAGCGCCGAGTTCGACGCGCCGGGCACGCGCATCACGTATTCGCGCCCGGCCGGCAGATGCGTGAAATAGCCGAGCGAGTTCGCGAGCGGCGGCACCTTGCCCGGAATGCCGCCGCCCGTCGCCGTGTGGCAGCCCATGCAGTTGAGGACCCAGTGCTGCCGCGCGAGCGTCGCGTCGGCCGCGCCGTCGGCATGCGCGGGAGCTGCAATCGCACATGTCGCGACAGCAACCACCAGCGCCGAAGACAGACGGCGTGTCACGAACGAGCCGATCCGCAACGCCGCCGTACGCCCGCCACGACGCCGAATGCCGGCCGCATTCACAGCCCCAGCCCCTTCGTCACGATCGCCCGTTGCGCGTGAACGGCCGTGCCGTCCATCTCCTTCGCCCGCGCCGCGCGAATGTCGGCTGCCGTGAACGGCTTCGCGTCGCCGTGCCGGTCGTTGAGATCGAACACGACGTAGTTGAGCACGTTCGCGATGTCGTCGTCGCTCGCGCTCGCGAACGACGGCATCTTGAAGTTGTAGCGCTTGTCGTGCACCTCGATCGCGCCGAACATCCCGTGCAACAGCGTCGCGACGAGTTGCGCGCGGCCCGCGTCGGCCGTCGCGTACTTGCCCGGATACTCGGTCAGCGGCGGCGCGAGGCCGTCCTGCCCCTTGCCGCCCGCCTGGTGGCACACCGCGCACTGCGCGTCGAACAGGCTCTTGCCCGCCGGGTAATGAACGGCCTGCTGCGCACCGGCCTCGCCCGGCAGCATCAGAAACCCGGCGGCGGCGGCCACGCCCGCCACGATCTTTCCAGCTTGCTTCACTTTCATTGCTTTGCCGCTCCCAGCAGGACCGAAACCGAACAGTGGTAATTCGAATTACCGTTCGCCATGCACCAGTTGATGTCGTTGTTCAGCGACAGCTTGTACAGCGGTTTCTCGCGCTCGTTGCGGTTGCAGAAGCACTTGCCGCACGACGTCTTGCCGCAGCAATCGTTGTACGACACGATGTAGTCCGAACCGTCGTGCGGATTCCGACAGGTGCCGATCCACGTGATCGGCGACGGTGTGGTGCCCGGCGGGCAGCTGCTCGACGTACCGCCGCAGCAGCTGCACAGCCAGCCGTCGATCGCGCAGTATTTCCAGTAGTCGCAGCCCATCGGATCGTCGCTCGCGCCCGATGCGTCGGCACCGGACGCCGCCGATGCACCCGAGGCCGCGTCAGCCGCGTACGCGGTGCGATCGACGGGCAACAGCGGCAGCATCGCCGATCCCACCAGCACCTTGCCGAGCTTCGCCATCGCGCTGCGCCGCGAACTATGCTGCGCGACGCCACGCGCCGACCGTTCGAACCATGAATCAAACAGGCCCATTCCGTTGTTCTCCGTTGACGTTGAAGGAAGGTCGGCCGATCACGCGTGCTGCGCGTGCTCTTGATGGCCGTCGTGGTCGTGATCGCCGTGCACGAACTGCTGCAGCGATGCGACGCCACGCTCTTTCGCTTCGAACAGGCTCTCGAGATGCTCGCGCGTATTGACGAGCCCCTTCGCGCGCACGGTGCCGGTGTCGTCGAGCAGCACCGCGTACGGCAGCTTGCCGATCTGGTATGCGAGGCCGAGCTCCTGCGACAGCACGTACGGGAAGCGCGCGAGGTCGTGCTTCTGCGCGAAGCGCGTGTGTTCGTCGGGATCGCCGTCGCTCGCGAGCACGATGTTCACCGGCGTCGACTCACTCGCCTGCAGCGACGGCAGCAGCGGCAGCAGCTTCTTGCAGACCGGGCACGTCGGCGACAGGAAGAACAGCAGCGTCGCCTTGCCCGCTGCATCGATGCCGCCGACCTTCACCTGCGAGCCGCGAATGTCGGTCAGCTCGAAGGCGGGCGCGATCGCGCCGACCGCCGGCCCCTTGTCGATCATCAATGCGCCGGCCGGCATGATGCGTTCGTACAGGATGCCGATCTGGCGCACGAGCGCGAGGCAGATCGCGCCGAGCCCGAGCACGGCGAGCCACAGCAAGGCGGTGGAAACGGTGAGAGCGGTTTGCATCATGAATTCCTCAGGTGGGAAAGGCGCGGTACGTTGGCGAGCAGCACGTCGACGGTGAGCAGCGCGCAGACGATCAGCAGCACGGAAGAGAACAGCGTCAGGTAGTCGAACCACACGACCGCGCGGCTGCCCGGCTCGACGAGCGCGGTCGCGGCCAGCACGACGATCAGCAGCACGCGCGCGACATGCAGCCAGCCGATGCCGCGCGGCGCATCCGTGCGCGCGGCATCGGCAAAACCGGAACAGCCGCAGTCGATGTCGGTGTGGCCGCGCAGGATGTTGATCGTCATGCCGGCCGCGAACACGAGCAGCAATGCGATCAGGCCGAGCGCGCCGGTCATGCGTGTATCGGGAAACAGCAGCGCCGCCGCGCAGACGGCTTCGGCGAGCGGAATCGCGAACGCGGCGGACGCGGTGAGCGCATCGGGCAGCAGGCGATAGCCGGCGAGCGCCTGCCGGAACGCCCCGGGCCGGCGCATCTTCGCGAAGGCGCCGAGCAACACGACGACGGCCGCGCCGGCCTGCGCGCTGGTGGCGAGTACGGGATCGAGCGTCATCGCGGCCTCACGGATTCACGAGCAGCGTCGGCGTACTGCCGATCTGCTTCTCGACGTGCTGCAGCTTGCCGCTGTGCGCGTCCATCACGACGAGATCGGACGTGCCCGTCAGCCCGTAGAACAGCGGCTTGTCATCCTCGCTGACCTGGATCGACACGAGCGGATCGACCTTCTGCTGCGCGAGATCCCAGCGCGCGACGCGCTGTTTCGTCTTCAGGTCGTAGATCCACACCTGCGTGCCGGGATCCTTGTGCGTGCCGTCACCACCCTTGTGCATCAGCACGTAATAACGGTTCTGCCTGACCTGCACGGCCGTCTGCTGCATGCCGCCCGGGCGCCAGCCTTCGGCGCGCTCGGCGTCGGTCAGCAGCGACCACGACTTGCCGAACGCGGGCCTGGCGCCGTTGAAATCGGCGCTGCGCACGTTGCCGTGATACGTCGTGAACAGATAGCCGCCCTGGTAGCGCGACGCGTTGATGAAGGCCGGATCGTTGTCGACGTCGATGAATGCATCGGACATCGTGCGCTTCACCTCCTCGCCGTTCGCGTCGAGCGTGACCGTGAGCGCCTTGCCGCTTTCGCACAGCGCGGTGAAGCGGTCGTTCCCCGACGGATACGCAAGCACGCATGCCGCGGTGTCGATCTCGGACAGCACCTGCTTCGACACCGCGTCGATCACCGTCACCGACGCGGCCGGCGTGATGTTCGCGACGTACAGCCGCTTGCCGTCCGCACTGAACGCGGTGTTGTACGGCGACGGCACGTGCTGCCCGTGCTTCGCCGGAATCACGATCTCTCCGGTGTGATCGAGCGTCGTGTTGTCGGTCATCTCGACGACGTCGGTGCGCGTGCCGTGCGAGCCGCGCGAGAAATAGGTCGTCGCGATGAAGCTCGTCTTGCGGTCGGGCGAAATCGCGAGGCCGGGCGCGAAGCCGCCGTCGATCTGGCCGAGCAGCTTCTTCGCGTCGGCGTCGTACACGAAGATGCGCCCGTCGGTCATCGTCGGCATCGCGATGTCCACGACGTACACCGCGTGCGGATGCCACGGCGGCATCTTCTGCACGACCAGTTCCTCGGGCTTTTCCGTCGCGTCCGCGCTGCCGGCCCACGCCGCCGCGAACGCCAGCGTCGCCGCGAAAGCCGCGGTGCGTCGCCTTGTTCTCATGTCGCCTCCAGTTGGGATTCAGGTAATGTGGGGCGACTGTAGTTCGACAATAAATCGGTTCAGCACCCGGACCGGCAACGCGTGCGTGCCGATTCGGGATATTGGAAAACCGCCTGAAAGGCACCTGCGGCGCGCCCCATCCGACCCCGCCAGAACCCCTGCCGGAATAGCGCTCATCCGTATTGCACCGACCGCCCGGTCGGTTTAATCTTGCGCGGTCCGAACGACCGCCGGAGGCGCCGTGCTCGTGTTTCACCAGATGTTCGACGACGCAGACCGGCATGCCGAGGCGCTGCGCGGCTGGGATCAGCGTTACGACCAGATCGGCTGCGGCTCGTATCGCAGCACGGTCAAGCACGTGGAGCTCGACGGCGTGCAATTGTTCCAGGAAGCGGCGAACGTGCGCGTCATCCAGCGCGGGCGCCTGCCGGCTGGCCATACGGTATTCGGAATGCCGCTCACCGGCTCGGGCACCTTCGCCTTCGGCGATGCGCGCATCGAGCACGGCACGATCGTGATGGCGCGCGGCGGCTCGCCTTTCGAACTGCATTCACCCGACGACATGTCGCTGATCGGCGTGGTCGTCGACGCCGAGCTGATGCAGCAGATCGAGGATGCCGCCGACGTCCGGGTCGACGAGCGCGCGCTGCGGCGCGGCGTCGTCGACGTGCCGGTCGCCGCACGCGAACGCGCGAGCCTGCAGTTCGCGACACTGCTCGAACGCGTGCTGTCGGCACCCGCCACGTTCGATGCGGCGCGTGCGCAGTCCGAGTTGCGCGGCGAGGTCGCCAACGTGCTCGTCGATCTCCTGACCTACCGGATGCCCGAGCCGCCACACCGCCTCACGCATGCGTGCCACGCCGACATCGTGCGGCGCGTGCATGACTACGTGATCGAGCACCCGGAAGCGCCCGTCGACATCTTGAGCCTGTGTACGCAGCTGCGCGTGAGCCGGCGCACGATGCAGAACAGCTTCCAGTCGGTCGTGCAGACCGGTCCGCTGAACTACACGCGCTCGCTGCGCCTCGCGCAGGTGCGACGCCTGCTGCTCGACACGCGGCAGTCGGACCTGCCGATCAGCGAGGCGGCCGCGCGCTGGGGCTTCATCCACCTCGGGCATTTCGCGAACGCGTACAGGGCCCAGTTCGGCGAACTGCCTTCGACGACGGCGCGCCGGACGGTGCGCGGCGCAAAAACGCGCTGAGCGCCGGCAAAAACCGCGATAATCGTGCGTTGAACGTCCGGCTTCCGCGAGCCGAGCGCGGTGCGCGCGGGCCTGCCCGCTCGCCGCGCCGCGCCGCGCAGTACGTGACGACCACCCGCTTCCACCCCACGCCCCGATGCCAGAGGATTTCCACTTCCTGTTGCTGCCCGGCTTCTCCGCGCTCGGCTTCATGTCGGCGGTCGAACCGCTGCGCGTCGCGAACCGCTTTCGCACCGAGCTGTACCGCTGGCACGTGATCAGCGCGGACGGCACGCCCGTCGCCGCGAGCAACGGCATTCCGGTCGCGGCCGAAGCCGCGTACGCGGATGTCGCACAGGTCGAGACGGTGTTCGTCGTCGCCGGCTTCGATCCGCTCGTGTGCTACGACCGTGCGCTCGCGGACTGGCTGCGCCGCCAGAACCGGCACGGCGCGACGCTCGGCGGCATCGACACCGGCAGCTTCGTGCTCGCGGAAGCCGGGCTGTTCGACGCATCGCAAACGCTGACGCTGCACTGGGAAGCGCTCGCCGCGTTCCGCGAGCGCTACCCGGGACTGAACGCGACGCAGGAACTGTTCGAGATCGACGACCGGCGCATCACCTGCGCGGGCGGCACCGCGTCGATCGACATGATGCTCGACCTGATCGGCCGGCGGCATGGCGCCGATCTCGCGGCGGCCATCTCCGAACAGTTCGTCGTGAGCCGCATCCGGCAACGCTCGGACAGCCAGCGGCTCGAGATCGCCGCGCGCTATGGCGTGCACAACCGCAAGCTGATTCAGGTGATCGACACGATGCAGCGGCACATGGAAACCCCGCTCGGCTCCGATGCGCTCGCGCAGGACGTGGCGATCACGCGGCGCCAGCTCGAACGGCTGTTCAGCGCGACGCTGAACGACACGCCGACGCGCTTCTACCTGAACCTGCGCCTCGATCGCGCACGCGAGCTGCTGCAGCAGACCGACATGAGCATCACGTCGGTGTGCGTTGCGTGCGGTTTCGAATCGCCGTCGCATTTCTCGCGCACGTATCGCTCGCGTTTCGGCGTGAGCCCGCGCAGCGACCGCCGCGCGACGCGCTGAACGGCGCCGCTTTTGCGTACAATCCGGCGCGCCATTGCACGCGCCGGCAGCGTTCCCCGCCATTCGCTCAATAATGCCGCCGATTGATCGACGCACCGAAGCGGCCTTCGAAAATAAATTGCAAAGTTGCCGAAAATATTCTGTAACATACCTCGCAATTAGATAGGCAGCCCTAAGGAGATGAGAGCCCGGGCCCGACGCATGTCGCGCCACGCAGGCTGCCAGACCGATATCAATTCCGAGGGGTATGACATGACGATGTTCGCCTCACCGTCGCCGCACCTGCCTGCCGTTCGCTTCCCCGCCGCCATTGCGTTCCGATTCGTTTCGACCTGACGCTTAGTTATCCTCAGTCAGTCGAATCTCCGAGCACCGCTTCGCCGCACCGGTTCCATCGAGCCGGCGCGCGAGCCGTGTCGTGCCTGCTCGCCATAAGCGCGCGGGCGTGTCCAACCGTTGAGATGAGGATCACCCATGCAGACATCACGCAAAGCATTGCCGCTCGCCCTGGGTCTCGCGCTCGGTTTCGGCATCGTCGGCGGCAGCGCGGCCGATACCAAGGTCGCGAACCCGCAGGCGTCGAGCCTGCGCGAAAGCCTGACGCGCGGCGTGGCACCGGCCGCGGCCAAGGCCGATACCGCCGCCGGGCAGTTCCGCGCCGACGGCGTCGCCGTCACGCTGTACAACCCCGCCTATCGCGCGAACAAGGCGGCCGCCACGCCCGCGGCCGCCGCGCGCGATTTCGTCGCGGCGCAGGCGACGCAGCTCGGGCTCGACCCGGCCGCGCTCGCGAGCCTCGCGGTGACGTCGGAGCGCAGCGATGCCGATTTCACCGTCGTGCGCTTCCAGCAGCAGGCGGCCGGACTGCCCGTGTACGGCAGCGACATCGCGGTGACGGTCGCGAAGGACGGCCGCATCCTGTACGTCGCGAGCAACACGATCAACGGCGTGGTCGTCACCGCGCACAAGACACAGGCGGTCGACCAACAGCAGGCGCTCGACCGCGCCCGCGCGTATCTCGGCGTCAGCGGCTTCACGAACCTCGACGCACAGCGCGTCGCGTTCGTCGACAAGGCCGGCACGCATACCGCATGGAAGGTACGCGGCCGCCCGCAGGACGGCCCGAAGGGCGACTGGGAACTGCTGATCGACGCGGATAGCGGCGAAGTGCTGCGCGCCGAGGACAAGGCGTTCTATGCGACCGACGGCACCGGCTTCGTATTCCGGCCCGATCCGCTTTCGTCGACGAAGAGCAGCTACGGCAGCACGGGCTACAAGGACGGCAACGACGCCGATTCAACCCAGCTCACGGCCGCGCGCGTGCGCGTGACACTGAAGGATCTCGCGCAGTCGAACTCGCGCTACGTGCTGTCGGGCCCGTATGCGTCGTGCGTCGACTTCGATGCGCCGCGCGACAACGCGTGTCCGGCGCAGGCGACGCCGACGTTCGAGTTCACGCGCGGCAACCTGTATTTCGAGGCGGTGAACACGTACTACCACATCGACACGTTCCTCCGTTACGTGAACCAGACGCTCGGCATCAAGGCGCTGCCCTACCAGTACACGGGCGGCGTGCAGTACGACCCGCACGGCGAATCGGGCGACGACAACTCGTCGTACTCGTCGAGCAGCGGCCGGCTGACCTTCGGCCAGGGCGGCGTCGACGACGCGGAAGATGCGGACGTCGTGATCCACGAGCTCGGCCACGGCATCCACGACTGGGTGACCAACGGCGGCCTGTCGCAGCAGGAAGGCCTGTCGGAAGGCACGGGCGACTATCTCGCCGCCGCGTACAGCCGCGACTTCAATCAATGGAGCCCGTCCGACGCGCAGTATCACTGGGTCTACAACTGGGACGGCCACAACGAATACTGGGGCGGCCGCGTGACGAACTGGAACGTCGGGCGCACCTACGCGCAGGCACGCGGCGCCGAGATCCACACGGCCGGGCAGTACTGGGCGTCGTGCAACCTCGTCGCGCGCGACGCGATCGGCGCGCAGGCGATGGACAAGGCCTTCCTGAAAGGGCTGTCGATGACCAACAGCTCGACGAACCAGAAGGCCGCCGCCCAGGCGGTGCTGACGGCAGCGGCCGCGCTCGGCTACAGCAGCGCGCAACTCACGGCGATCGGCAATGCATACAACAAGAGCTGCACGTACGGCGTGACCGTGCCGCAGAAGTCGTAATTCCGCAGCAGGCGGGGGCGCCGCACGACGTGCGCGCGCCCTCTTCCTCGACATCGCCATCCTCATGAGATCGAACATGCCTACTCTGACATTGACCCGCCTGAGCGCCGCGCTCGGCGGCATGCTGCTGACCGCCGCCGCGCACGCGACGCCGGTGTGGATCACGCTCGGCGACACCGCGTTCCGCCAGCTTCAACGCATCGATGCGAGCGCAACCGCGCAGTACAGCACGGCGGTCGACACCGGCAAGACGGCCGACGGCGCCGTGCGCCGCGAAACCGTGCATATCGTCGAGATCGACGATTCACGACTCGGTGAACTCGCCCATGCTGTCCACCATGCGCGCGGCCACGGGCCCGGCTACATCGTGCACGACTCGTTCGACGACGCACGGCAGGCATTGGAGCCGGTGCCCGCGGCATTCGCGAAACAGGCGGCCGTGCCCGCCTACCCGGTATCGAACGCGCCGCAGATCAAGACCTGGATCCAGCAACTGCAGGCCAGCAACATCGTCGGCACGATCACGTCGCTGTCCGGCTTCACGAACCGCTACTACACGACGTCGCACGGCGTCGCCGCGTCGGACTGGCTCGCGCTGCAGTGGCGGCAACTGGCCGGCTCGCGCACCGATATCGCCGTCGAGCAGTTCACGCATGCGGGCTTTCCGCAGAAGGCCGTGATCCTGACGATCCGCGGCAGCGATCCGGCCGCGGGCACGATCGTGCTGGGCGGCCACCTCGATTCGACGGTCGGCCGCACGACGGAAAACACGCGCTCGCCCGGCGCCGACGACGATGCGTCCGGCATCGCCAGCCTGACCGAAGCGCTGCGCGTGCTGCTCGCGAACGGCTACCGGCCGAAACGGACGATCAAGTTCGTCGGCTACGCGGCCGAGGAAGCCGGCCTGCTCGGGTCAAAGGCGATCGCGAAGCAGTTCCGCACGCAGAACGCGAACGTGGTCGGCGTGCTGCAGCTCGACATGACGAACTACCAGGGCGATCCGAAAGACATCTATCTGATCACCGACTACACGAACGCCGCGCAGAACACCTACCTCACGAACCTCGCGAAGACCTACCTGCCCGAGCTCGCGATCGGCACGTCGCAATGCGGCTATGCGTGCTCGGATCACGCGTCGTGGCATGCGCAAGGCTATCCGGCGTCGTTCCCGTTCGAGGCCGACCAGAACGACAGTCCCTATATCCATACCGTGAACGACACGCTGGAGAATTCGGACCGGCAGGCGAACCACGCGCTGAAGTTCGGCAAGCTGGCGCTTGCGTATGCGGTCGATCTCGGCGGCGACGGCAGTACGACCGTCAAGCGCTGACCGGCTCGAGCCGCCCGGGCGGGCGCGTGCATCATGCGCGCCCGGTCGAGCGCGTTGCCCGTTCCGGATAGAATCGTCGTTCGATCACTTCCGCACCACGGTGCTCCGCCATGACCGATTTCTCCCGCTCCGTCGACGCCCTCTCGCCCGAGCACGTCACGACCGCATTCGATTTGCCCGGCCACACGATCGTCCGCTCGCTCGGCGTCGCACAGGGCATCATCGTGCGTTCGCGCTCGATCGTCGGCTCGTTCGGCGCGGCGCTGCAAACCATCTTCGGCGGCAACATCACGCTCTATACGTCGCTGTGCGAGAAGGCGCGCCAGCAGGCGTTCGACAAGATGCTCGCCGACGCGCGCAAGCTCGGCGCGAACGCGATCGTCGCGATGCGCTACGACTCGACCGAGATCGGGTCGGGCGTCACGGAAGTCATCTGCTACGGCACGGCCGTACAGGTCGCGCGCGACGCCGGCGTCTGACCGTCAGCCGTTATGCGCTTATGCGCTGGCCGCACACACGATCGCGACGATCGAGCCGATCACGAGCACCACGCCGATCGTCTTGCGCTTGTTCAGCTCCGTCCACAACAGCACGCCGGTGAGCGACAGCAGAATCAGCGCGCCCGCGAGCGTATCGACGAGCAGCACCCAGCCGATGCTCGTCCCGACGCCCTTGTGCAGGTTCGTCAGCCACGCGAGCGTGCCGTTGCCGGTACGCTTGAGCGTCATCGTGTCGCTGCCGATCCAGTAGTCGACCGCGACGTTTTCATGCGGCGACGCGAACACGAGTTGCCAGTGCTCCGGCTGCACGGTTTCGCGGTCGCCCCATGCGACCGGATGCGCGGGCTCCTTCTGCACGCGGCCCATGCGTTCGGGCAGATGCAGATCCGGTTGCGCACGCAGCCATTGCTCGAGCGCGCGCGGTGACGCGGGCCGCGGATCGGGCACGCCGAGCCGCAACGTCTCGACGCGCGGCGCGCCGGTCTGGATGCGCAGCGGCGGCGCACGATGATTCAGCAGGAAACCCGTCGTGCCGAACAGCAGGCCGAGCGCCGCGCCCCACAGGCCGATCCAGCCGTGCACCTTGCGCAGCCATTTGATGAAGGTGCCGCGGCGCGAACGCGTGCCGCCGGAGCCGGCCGGGCACACGCCCGGCGCGATGCGGGACGCGGATGCCGCGTCGATGTCGATGGGATCGGCAACGCTCACGTCTCGCTCCAGATTCTCAGAAGATTGTGGTAGCAGCCGACCAGGCTGCGGCACGCCTGCGTATCGGCGCCGCCGGCGTTGAGCCGCTGGATCGCCGTGTCCATGTCGAACAGCAGCGCCCGCTGTGCATCGCTGCGCACGAGGCTCTGCACCCAGAAGAAACTCGCGACGCGCACGCCGCGCGTGACCGGCGTGACCTGGTGCAGGCTCGTCGCCGGATAGACGATCATGTCGCCCGCGGGCAGCTTGACCTGTTGCACGCCATACGCGTCCTCGATCACGAGTTCGCCGCCGTCGTATTCGTCCGGCGCGGACAGGAACAGCGTGACCGACACGTCGGTGCGCAGCTTCACGCCGTTCGGCAGCACGCGCACCGCGCCGTCCACGTGACTGCCGAACGTCATCCCGCCTTCGTAGCGGTTGAAGAGCGGCGGATAGACCTGGTTCGGCAGCGCCGCGCTGATGAACAGCGGATTGCGCTCGACCGCGGCGAGGATCGCGTCGCCCAGTTCGCGCGCAATCGGCGCATGCTCGGCGATCTGCTGGTTGCGCTTGACCGGCGCGCCCGTGTAGCCGGCCGTCGCGCGGCCGTCGACCCACGCGTCGCCCGCCTGGTCGAGCCGGTCACGCACCGTGCGCACCTGCTCGGGTGTCAGCACGTTCGGGATGTGTACAAGCATCGTTCCACCTTTTTCATCGAATGACGCGGCGATCGCACGCGTGCGGTCAGAACCGGTAGTCGAGCGTCGCGAGGAACGTGCGTCCGACGCCCGGCACCGCGCGGCCGCCGTCCGACTGGATCAGCGCATCGTAATAGAACTTGTCGGTCAGGTTCAGCAGGTTCAGGCGCAGGTCCCACTGCTTCGCGTGATACGCGGCCGTTGCATCCCAGCGCGTATAGCCGCCCACCTGCACGTAGTTCGTGTTCGCCGCGTAGCGACCCGACATGTAGGTCGGGCCGCCGCCGATTTCCCAGTGCGGCGTGAACGCATACGTAGTCCACAGCGTGAACGTGTTGCGTGGCGTATTCGCGAGCGTCTTGCCCTGGGTGCCGTCGAGCGCGCTCAGGATCACGCCGTTCATGTACGTATAGCTGCCGAACACCTGCCACTTTGGCGTGATGTGGCCAGTCACGCTCGCCTGGAAGCCACGCACGCGAATGTCGCCCTCGAGCAGGTATTCACCCGTCGACGTCAGCGTGCGCGCGTTGCTCTTCTCCTGCTGGAACAGCGCCGACGTGACCGACAGGTTGTCGTTCAGCAGATCCCACTTGCCGCCGACCTCGTACGACTTCGTGTGTTCCGGCGACAGGTTCTGCGTGTTGTTCGTGACCGTCAGCGTCTCGAGCGACGGGTTGAACGACGTGCCGTACGAGAAGTAGTACGACTGCGATTCGGTCGGCTGGTAGATCACGCCGGCCCGCACGCTCGTGAAGTAGTTCGTCTGCGACGCGTAGCCCGGCGCGCTCACCGTGTTCGCGAGATGCGCCTGGAAGCGATCCCAGCGCAGGCCGCCGACGAACTTCCAGTCGCGGCCGATCGACACCGTGTCGTTCATGTACGCGGCGAGCGTCGTCGCGCCCGATTCAGCGTGGTTGGCCGGCGTCTGCGTCGCGTTGGACGCGCTCGACGACAGATAGGCCGGATCGATCAGCGACAGGATCGGCAGGCCGCTGCGCGTGTACGCCTGGTTCGTGTAGCTGTCGTGCCCGACCTCGACGCCCGCGATCAGGTCGTGCTTCACGAAGCCGGTGTCGAACTTGAAATGCGCCATCGTGTCGTTGTCGACCGAATGGTTTTCGATCACGCGATCGTGACTCGCGAGCTTCACGTACAGCGCGGACATCGGCAACGACGTGTAGTTGCCGTTCGCGAGCGCGGTGCTCGACGCGAGCGGCCCGGTCAGCACCGCGTTCGCGGCCGTCTCGCGCGCATCGGTCATCGAGTGCGAGAACGACGTGCGGTTGCTGATCGTCAGCGCGTCGTTGACGCGATGATCGATGCGCGCGGACACCGTCTGCACGTCCTGGATCGTGCGGTCGTCGGTGAGGCCGTAGAACGTGTGCTTCGACACCGGCGCCGGATGGCCGTCGACCGCGAGCACGCCGTAGTCCGGCATGTCGTAGTTGTGCTGGATCAGCGCGGACAGCGTGATCTCCGTCGGCGTGCCGATGCCGAAGCGCAGCTCCGGCGCGATTCCGTAGTCCTTGTTCTTCATCACGTCGCGCGTCGAGCCGAGCGACTGGCCGAACGCGTTGATGCGGAACGCGGAGGTCGCGCCGAGCGGCCGGTTCAGGTCGACGCTCGTGCGGTAGTGGTCGTCGGTGCCGAGCGTCGTCGACACTTCGGCGGACGGCTTCAGGTTCGCCTTCTTCGACACCTGGTTGATCACGCCGCCCGTCGAGCCGCGCCCGAACAGCATCGACGACGGGCCGTACAGCACCTCGACCGAATCGAGATCGAACGTGTCGCGGTAGTACTGGTTACGGTCGCGGAAGCCGTCGAGATAGATGTCGTTCTGCGCGGTGAAGCCGCGCAGGTTGATGTTGTTGCCGATCTGCCCGCCTTCCGCGCCGCCGATCGTGATGCCCGGCGCATTGCGCAGCGCGTCCTGGAACGACGTGAGCCCCTGTGATTCCAGCAGCGCCTTGTTGATCACCGTGACCGACTGCGGAATGTCGCGCAGCGCGGTGGGGGTTTTCGCGCCGACGGTCGAACGCTCGGCCTGGAAGTCCTGATGCACGGCCTGCCCCGCCACGTTGACCGTCGGCAGCGTGTCGCTCGCGGCCGGCGTCGCACTGCCCGGTTTCGCGGTGACGGCCGGCGCCGACTCGGCGCTCGTGCTCTGCGCGAATGCAGGCGAAGCGATAGGCAAAGCAAAGGCCAGCGCGAGCGCACTCGCGAACGGGGTCTTGTTCGGCATGAAAATCCAGTCGGAATTTGAAACCGCCCCGCGTGGACGCGCGGCGACGCGCGCACGAGGCACGGATACGCTGGCTCGCTGGCCGCCGACGATCAGACCGACGGCGACACTAGCTGGCTACGGTTGACGAGTGACCGGCAGCGCAGTCGACGCCGCGGTCATGAAAATGAGAATCGGTATCATTCCAGATATTTCTTTTCGTTTCAATTGATACCCGCTTCATCATACGAAAGCACGATGTTTCGAAAAATTACGGAAAGTTTTATGTAATTATATGAATGGCTTTTGTAATTGGTCGGGATATTCAGTCTGACAAATTTAGGGCTGGGAGCCTTGTGCAGCAAGGCACTGAAGTATCAGCCTCTTTTCGGATTTCATCCTCGGCGCGCTCGATGATGCGCACCGCTTTCAGCTCCGATACCTCGCATCACGCGAAACGACAGTCGCCGGATTGATTGTTCAGATGATTATCCAGGCCGAATGCCGTTTGGAATTCGATTGAAACAAGAAAGCAATTTGAAATGAATCGCGACGCATGAGGCCGGTTTCCCGTGAACGGTAAACGCATCGCCCCGCTGACGTCGACTCAATGATCGCGCTCCAGCGACGTCATGTTCCGCAAGGTCGGGAACAACCGCATCCATGTCAGCGCGACGGCGATCGTCGCCGCGCCGCCGACGACGATCGCCACCGGGGCACCCCACCACGCAGCCGTCACGCCGGATTCGAATTCGCCGAGCTGGTTCGACGTCCCGATGAACAGCGAGTTGACCGCGCTCACGCGGCCGAGCATGTCGTCGGGCGTGCGCAGCTGCACGAGCGACAGGCGCACGACGACGCTCACCACGTCCGATGCGCCGAGCGCCGCCAGCGCGACGAGCGACACCACGAAATTGCGTGACAGCCCGAACACGATCGTCGCGATGCCGAACGCGATCACGCCGCCGAACATCGCGCGGCCCGGCCGCCCTTTCAGCGGAAAGCGCGTGAGCCACAGCGTGCCCGCGAGCGCGCCGACCGCCGGCGCCGCGCGCAACGCGCCGAGCCCCCACGGGCCGACCTGCAGGATATCGCGCGCGTAGATCGGCAGCAGCGCGGTCGCGCCGCCGAACAGCACCGCGAACAGGTCGAGCGACAGCGCGCCGAGGATCGCCAGTTCGCGCCGGATGAACGCGATGCCGGAAAACACCGACCGCAGCGTGACCGGTTCGCGCGCCGGCGGCGCACTGCGCAGCGGAATCGTGCCGCTCAGGATGGCCGCGATCGCGAACGCCACGACGCTCGTGCCGAACGCCGCGGGCGCGCCGACGCCATACAGCACCCCGCCGAACGCGGGCCCGAGAATCTGCGCGGCCTGGTTCGCGGACGTCGACAGTGCGGTCGCGCGCGGCAGGTCGCCGCGCGGCACGACGGCCGGCAGCAGCGACGACACCGACGGCGATTCGAACGCACGCGCGGTGCCGACGATCGCGGCCAGCGCATACACGCCCGGGGCGGTGAGCCCGCCTTGCGCCGCGCCGAACAGGAATACGCCGGCGGCCAGCGCCTCGACGCCCTGGCAGATCGTCGCGATGCGCCGGCGGTCGTAGCGGTCGGCCACCTGCCCGACGACGAGCGTCAGCGCGAACATCGGCACGAACTGCGCAAGCCCGACGAGCCCGAGCGCGAACGCGCTGTGCGTGAGCGCATAGACGTACCAGCCGATCGCGACCGACAGGATCTGGAAAGCGAGCGACGACATCACGCGCGTGCCCCAGAAGCGCTGGAACGGTGTGTGGCGGAACAGGTTGACGGGTAACGGCGACGGCGAAGTGGATTCGGGTAACGGGGTGGTCATCGGCGAGACGTCGTGGAGGGAAGGCCGGCGATCGCCGATACGCGATGCGGCCAAAGCGCGATGATAGCTTCAACCGCCGAAACCTTGCCGGATGGCTATCGGATGCCGATGCTGATTCGGCCGCCATGGCACGCACCGCGCGGCACAATGCAACGCCGAACCGCGCCGCATCGCGCAAAAATGTCTTTAGCCGATTTCCGGGTAGAGAGGGCCGGCGTTCTGCGTTCTGCGTTCTGCGTTCTGCGTTCTGCAGTATGAAATCTCAAATCGCACAAATGAATA